>JASHPX010000156.1 GCA_030037905.1 Gammaproteobacteria bacterium | reverse complement strand
TGCGTGATGCCCAGGCGCTGGTCGCCAGCACGACGCCGGCCCCCGCCGGCGCGTCGGGCACCGCTGACTCCCCCTCTGCCCCTCCATCTGCCGCTGTCCTTCCTCCTCCGCTGCTGCAGACGCAATACCAACCCTGGCTCGCCTACGCCGAGGGGATGACTGGCGACACAGCCGCGGCCAGCACGCTGATCAACCAGACACCCACCGACTGCTACCTGTGCGTGTGCATGCGCGCGCGGATCGCCGCGGCGGCAGGCGACACCGCCACGGCCGACCGCTGGTTCGCCGCAGCGGTGCGCCAGGCACCGGATCTGCCGGCGGCCTACTTCGAGTGGGGCGAGGCGCTCGCCGCGCGCGGCGACCTCTCCGGCGCGATCCGCGAGCTCGCGCTCGCGCACGCCAAGGGCCCGCGCTGGGCGGACCCGCTGAAGGCCTGGGGCGACATGCTCGTCAAACAGGGTGAGCGCCGCGCGGCGCTCGCGAAATACGACGAGGCGTTGCGCGATGCGCCCGACTGGGCGGCGCTGAAGCAGACTCGGGATGCAGCCGCAGCTGCACCCGCAATCGCAACCGCCCGACACCGAAGCTGAGCGCAACGCCATGGCGGAGGATCTATTCGAGGGGCTGCTGAGCGCCGAAGAGGACCAGTCCGGGGCTGTCGCCACCGAAACACCGGCGGGCGCGGACGCGTTCGCAGCCGCCACCGCGGCCATCGTTTCCCGCCAGGACGCGCAGGTCGCGCGCGACACCTCCGGGTTCCTGAAGAAGCAGACCGAGCTGCTCGACCTGCAAGCGCAGCATCTGCGCGACGAGCACTCCTCCCGCCTGGTCCATCTGCGCCTGACGGTCGCCGCGGCCAAGCGCAAGCGCTACGCCGACCACATGCGCAACTGCCTCTACACCTGCATCGCATTGCTGGCCTTGGGCATCGTGATCGCCGCCATCCGCATGACCGTCGAGGCGATGGATGATCACAGCCTCGTCGTCGATAACTTCACCGTGCCGTCGGACTTTGCCGCGCGCGGCGTCACCAGCCAGGCGCTCGCCGAGGACCTGGCGAGCCGCGTCGCGGCCATCCGCGCTGCGGCAGCCCCCTTCTCCCTGACTCAATCGAACCAGGTCCGCGCGGCTCAGGCCGATACCCCGAAGGTACAGATCCCGGAGACCGGCATCTCCCTCGATGAGCTCGAGCGCTTCTTGCATCGCTGGCTCGGTCACCAGACGGTTCTCAGCGGGCAGCTTCGCGAGGACGCCGGCGGGCAGATCTCCCTGGTGCTGCACATCGCCGGCAGCGATCCGATCGTCGTGCGTGGGTCCAGCGCCGATCTGGACCGCTTGGTGCAAACCACCGCCGAAAGGGCATTCGCGGTCTCCGACCCCATCAACTACATCCTCTATCTGGAGGCAATGGGCCGCGATGCGGAGTCCTACGACGCGGCTCTGCGTTATGCGCATAGCCCGAGCGTGGCCGCCATGTCCGCGCGAGATCGAGCAAACGTTTACACACTTTTATCCTCCAGGGACCCGGACGCGCGCCGCGGGCTCTCGATCGCGCTGCTCTCGATCGACATCGACCCACGCGTCATCACCACGTGGGGCATGGCCGCAGCCCTCAGCAGAGCGTTGGGCCATGACCAGGCCGCCCTGGATTTTGAGCGCAAGTCACTGGGCACGAAGAAGCGAGATCAGCCGCCCCAGCAGCGCGATTCGTATCCCGGAGTGCTTGCCACCGCGCACTTCTTCATTGATCAGTCCACGGGGAACTTCGCTGCGCTCCCGGGAGATTACGCGGCTGCCTACAGATCCCCACCGCTCAGCGACGAGTACGCCGCGCGCGCCGTCGTCGCGGCAGACTTGCACCAGGTGGCCCGAAGCAACCAGCAGCTCGCGCGCGCGCAGGCCGCGGGTCCGTCCGATCTCACGGTGCTGCAAGCGCAGTGGCCGGTCAGCTCCGGTGCAGGAGACTGGTCCCAGGCGCTGGTCGCAGCGCAGGCCTTGGTCGCCGCAAGCGAGGCTCAGCCGCAGAAGTCCGCAGCGCCCAACCCCAAGTTCGCCGCACGTCCGGAACTGGCACTCGAGACGCAATATCAGCCGCTGCTCGCTTACGCCGAGGCCATGACCGGGGATACAGCCTCGGCCACCGCGCTCATCGCGCAAACCCCGACGGACTGCTATCTGTGCGTGCGCATGCGCGCGCGGATCGCCGCGGCGGCAGGCGATACGGGCGGGGCCGACCACTGGTTCGCCGAGGCCATCCGCCAGGCGCCGGATCTGCCGATGGCGTATTACGAGTGGGGCGAGGCGCTCGCCGCGCGCGGCGACCTGACCGGTGCGGTCCGCGAGCTCACGCTCGCGCACGGCAAGGGCTCGCACTGGGCCGATCCGCTGAAAGCCTGGGGCGATGTGCTGCTCAAACAGGGACAGCGCCGCGCGGCGCTGGCGAAGTATGACGAAGCGCTGCGCGACGCGCCCGACTGGGCGGCGTTGAAGCAGGCTCGGGCGGCAGCGGCGAGCGCGCGAAGCTGATGCGCAGAGAATAGCGACGCCGACAGCGATACCGACACCGATAGGGCGTTCACATGGCAGACGACTTGCTGGGAGGCGTCCTCGGCGGCGAGGACGAGCAGCCCGAGACCGAAGCTCCCCAGGCGTTGGCCGGCGCCGAGGCATTTGCTGCGGCAGTTGCCGCCCGATTGTCCTCGAGCGATCCTGGGGTCGCCCGCGACACCTCCACATTTCTGAAAAAGCAGGCACGGCTGCTCGACCTGCAAAGCCAGCACCTGGAGGACGAGCACGCCTCCCGCCTGACCCACCTGCGTCTGACGGTCGCCGCCGCCAAGCGCAAGCGCTATCTCGATCACATCCGCAACACCCTGTACACGTTCATCGCACTGCTGGTGCTGGGCGTGCTCATCGGCGCGGTACGCATGACGGTGGAGGCAATGAGCGATCACGGCCTGGTCATCGAGAGCTTCACCGTGCCGCCGGATCTGGCGGCGCGCGGCGTGACCGGCCAGGCGCTCTCCGATGACCTGGCGAACCGGGTGGCGGCGATCCGGACCGCCGCGAATAGCGTTTCGATCGGGCAATCGGAGACGGTGCGCACCGATCAGGCCACGGCCCTGCAGGTGCAGATTCCCGAGACTGGCATCTCCCTCGATGAGCTCGAGCGCTTCCTGCATCGCTGGCTCGGGCACCAGACGGTCGTGAACGGCGAGCTACGAGACGAGGCGGACGGGCAGGTCGCGATCCTTCTGCACATCGCTGGCACCGCTCCGGTCGAGGTGCGCGGGCCTGCCGATCAGCTCGATCGGCTCATCCAGACCACCGCTGAGCGCGCGTTTGGCGCCTTTGCTCCCACCAGTCATGTCATGTACCTGCTCGGATTAGGCCGGGAGGTGCAGGCCTTGAGCGCCACCGAGGACTACGCCCGCGCCCACACCGCCACGAACCTGCCAGCCCTGGAGCGAGCCCAAGCGTACGGGCTGCTGGCAAACACGATTTTCCATGCAACTGCCGATGATCGCCGCACGCTCGCGACGGCGCTGATCGCGATCGACATCGATCCGCACTTCGCTGGCGGATGGCGCAACGCGGCGCTCGCCAGCGAGGAACTCGGCCAGGATCAGGCCGCCGTGAATTTCTGGCACAGGCTGCTCGGCACCCGGGCCGAGGATCAGCCTGCCTCGCTGCGAGCGGGACATGCCCGCGAAATCGCCCGCGCACACGTCTACATCGACGGCGCGCAACAAGACTGGGGCGCGCTCACGCGCGATGAACAGGCGTTCGACGCGATTCAGGCAGCCCCGGCCGCGGACCGCTATGCGCAGAGCGCGCAGACCGCGGCTGCATTGCACGCGCTCACCCGCAGCCGCCAGGATCTCGCACGCGCGCAGGTGGCCGGCCCGGTGGATGCCACCGTGCTGGCTGCGCAGTAGTCGGTCAGCGCCGCGGCGGCAGATTGGCCGCAAGCTCTGCGCGCTGCCCAGGTATTGGTCACCGGCGCGACGCCGGCGCCCGCCGTGCCGCCGGGCACCACTGACTCGCCCTCTGTCCCTCCATCTGCCACCCTGCCTCCCTCTCCCCTGCTGCAGACGCAATACCAACCGTGGCTCGCGTACGCCGAGGCCATGATCGGCAACACTGCGTCGGCCACCGCGCTCATCTCGCAAACCCCGGCGAACTGCTATCTGTGCGTGCGCATGCGCGCCAAGATCGCCGCGGCAGCGGGTGACACCGCCACGGCCGACCGCTGGTTCGCCGAGGCGGTGCGGCAGTCACCGAATCTGCCGGCGGCCTACTTCGAGTGGGGCCAGGCGCTCGCCGCGCGCGGCGCGCGATGACCTCACCGGTGCGATCCGTGAGCTCGCGCTCGCGCACGCCAAGGGCGCGCACTGGGCGGATCCGCTGAAGGCATGGGGCGACGTGCTCGTCAGGCAGGGCCAGCGCCGCGCGGCGCTCGCGAAGTACGACGAGGCGCTGCGCGACGCGCCCGACTGGGCGGCGCTGAAGCAGGCGCGAGAGGAAGCGGCCAGGCACGGGGGCTGACCTCATCGAAGCGGATCGAGCAGTCCTGACCGGGCGCCACTGCGGATCCCAGATAGAGATCGGAAGTCGCAGGAGGCCCGCATCGAAGCGGCGGACCTCACCCAGGTTCAGCCCGCCGAGTATCGCGCCGATCTGGTCGTCGTGCTGCGCCGGAAAAAACCGGTGCTCGGCATCGTGGTGGAGGTGCAGCTCGCCAGGAACAACAACAAGCGCTACGCCTGGCCCGCTTACACGATCAATCTGCGCGCGCGCATCCATTGTGTGGACTCGACCCTGATCGGGAGTCGCTGTATCTTGATCTGGTACTGCATTCGCTATCGGAGGCCGCCCGCCGGGCGCTACAAGCCATGGACTCTGCGAAATACCACTATCAGAGCGAGTTTGCGCGGCGTTATTTCAGCCAGGGCAAGGCTGAAGGCAAGGCGGAGGGTCGCGCGGACATCGTGCTCAAGCAGTTGGCGTTACGGTTTGGCGCGGTGCCGGCAGCGGTGGAAGCTCGCATACGCAGAGCCGGTATCGAAGAATTGGACAGCATCGCCATCCGAGTGCTGACCGCGCAGGCGCTCGACGAGGCTCTCGCAGTCCAGTGAGTCTGCGTCTCGTGGAAGGAGCGGGTAGACCTTCCGCGAAGCCCTCGCCACTCAAGTAACCCGAGGCCGCACCAATGAGGTACGAGTCATCGGATGAAGATATTCCGTGTGGTTTCCTGCCGTACGAGGTCACGGCTACAGTACGAGAAGATTTTTGGCGGTAGCGTTCCGAACGGCCGCAAGTGCAATCCCATCGTCGAATGTCACCAAGATCCCCGCATGCCGCACAGCGAGGCCGAGGAGATATATGTCGGTAATCTGCCTCGGACCATGAATCCGCGCTGCATCGAAGGCGCTCGCATCGAGCAGACTCGACTCGTCCGCCCAGAATTCGTGCACTGGCTGGTTGCACGCGTCGGCCAGACGCTTGACGAGAGCTTGAACCGGCAGCGGATTCGGATAGGACGGATTCGACATGATACGCACGCAGCCGTTCTGGGTGATCGGACATGATGCCCAACCTTTTTTCGCGTGCGCGACGAACCACGCCATCGCCGCCTGATGCGAGACATGATCCGTATCCAGCAGTGCGATCAGCACGTTGACATCGAGCAACGCTCGCACCGTGCTCTCCCCGTGCGATTCCAAGGTTAGCCGATTCTCTGCCGCCGGTGACGCACGAGCCGGCGGCGACGCTAGTAAGCGTCGTCCTCTCCAAGCTTGTCGATCAGCTCGTTCGTCACGAGACCGCCGCGCGAGGCGAAAGGCCGCAGGCCGTAAACCACTTTTGGCTCCTTGGCGACTGCTGGCTGCAGCGGAGCCGTCAAGGCCCGCCGCGCGAGCTCCGAGATCGTCTGCCCCAGCGTTTTCCTTTCGCGCCGGGCACGCTCCTTCGCCGCCTGGAGCACATCATCCGCAATGTCGAGCGTGGTGCGCACGCATCAGATGCTAGCACATCACGCATCTGGCGTCACTGCGAGAAGGCGCCGAGAAGGCCTCGACTCGAGAAGGCCGGCGCGAAGGACTTGCGCCCGTACGCGACGGCGTGCGGCATCGGCGGATGCTCCTGCGGAAGTAGTCAGCCACGAGAAACACGAGAAGGTGGTCGCCGAGCTGCGCCAGTGTTACGTCTCAACCGACGCGGTGTCCGCGAGGTCACAACGTCCGCGTCCATCCGTTGGCTTCGTTTGCTCTGGCGCAGGCGCCCGCGTATCGTAGTTGCTCGGGCGCTCCAAGCAACAGCAGGTTATAAAGGCGCACGGCGCGCGCGGGAGCGCGCGCCGCCGTCCACCGGGGAGCTCGGGACATAGACAGGGCAGGCTGATGGCGGGAGGGGAAGGCATCGACGACCTCCTCGGCACCGAAGCCGAGGAGCGCCAGAGCGAGGCGGCCGCGGCCGTCGCCGGTGCCGACGCACTCGCCTTGTCGCTCGCCATGCAGAAGGCCGCGGGCGATCCGGAGCTGAGCCGCGCTGCCGGCGAGTACTTGGCCGAGCAACGACGGCTCGTCGAGATCCAGATCAGACATTTCGACCAGGAGCGGCGCTTGGCGATCGACGCCGCCAAGCGCAAGCGCTACCTCGATCACATCCGCAACACCCTGTACACGTTCATCGCGCTGCTGGTGCTGGGCGTACTCATCGGCGCGGTACGCATGACGGCGGAAGCGATGAGCGATCACGGCCTGGTCGTCGAGAGCTTCACCGTGCCGTCGGATTTTGCCGCGCGCGGCGTGACCGGCCAGGCGCTGGCCGATGACCTGGCGAACCGGCTGGCAGCGATACGAACGGCCGTGAATGGCGTTTCGCTCGGGCAATCGGCGGCGGTGCGGACCGATCAGTCCACGGCCCTGCAGGTGCAGATCCCCGAGACCGGCATCTCCCTCGATGAGCTGGAGCGCTTCCTGCACCGCTGGCTCGGGCACCAGACGGTCGTGAACGGCGAGCTGCGGGAAGAGGCGGACAGCCAGGTCGCGATCCTCCTGCACGTCGCCGGCACCGCTCCGATCGAGGTGCGCGGGCCTGCCGATCGGATCGATCAGCTCATCCAGACCACGGCGGAGCGGGCGTTCGGCGCCTTCGATCCCACGAACTACGTCATCTACCTGCTCGGAACGGGCCGCGCGGCAGAGGCCTTGAGCGCCGCCGAGGACTATGCCCGCACTCACACCGCCACGAATCTGCCAGCCTTGGAGCGATCCGACGCGTATGGCCTGCTGGCAAACATGATCCTCTTTGCAACTCGCGATGATCGCCGCGTGCTTGCGACGGCGCTGGTCGCGGCCGACATCGATCCGACCTTCGCTTTCGCATGGCTCAACGCGGCGCTCGCCAGCGAGAACCTCGGCCATGACCAGGCTGCCGTGGATTTCTATCGCAGGATGCTGCGCACCCGCCCCGCCGATCAGCCGGCCTCGATGCTCGCGGGATATGCCCGGGTCGTCGTCCAAGCACGCGTCTACATCGACCGCGCGCAACGAGACTGGGGCGCGCTCGCGCGCGATGACCGGGCGCTCGACGCGATCCAGGCGACCGCGTCCGCGGACCCCTATGCGCAGAGCGCGCAGACCGCGGCCGCATTGCACGCGCTGAAGCGCAGTCGCCAGCAGCTGGCTCGTGCGCAGGCGGCCGGCCCGGCGGACGCCACCGTACTGGCCGCGCAGTGGTCGGTGAGCGTCGCGGCGGCAGATTGGTCGCAGGCCTTGCGTGATGCCCAGGCGCTGGTCGCGGGCGCGACGCCGACGCCCGCCGGCGCGTCAGACACCGCTGCCGCTCCCTCCGCCGCGCACCTGCAGCAGACGCACCTGCTGCAGACACAATACCAGCCGTGGCTCGCCTATGCCGAAGCGATGACCGGCGACACCGCCGCGGCGACCGCGCTCATTTCGCAAACCCCGACGGACTGCTATCTGTGCGTGCGCATGCGCGCGCGGATCGCCGCGGCAGCGGGTGATACCGCCGGAGCTGACCGCTGGTTCGCGGAAGCGATTCGCCAGGCGCCGGACCTGCCGGCGGCCTATTTCGAGTGGGGTCAGGCCCTCACCGCGCGCGGTGATCTCGCCGGTGCGATCCGCGAGATCGCGCTCGCGCACGCCAAGGGCCCTCACTGGGCCGACCCGCTGAAAGCCTGGGGCGACGTGCTCGTCAGGCAGGGACAGCGCCGCGCGGCGCTGTCGAAGTACGACGAGGCGCTGAGATACGCGCCTGACTGGCCGGCGCTGACGCAAGCTCGCGCCGCGGCGGCGAGCAAGCGCGCCTGACCCACACAGAGCCAGCGTCACCCGTCCTCAGCGAAGAGCCACGACACACTCGTATACTCGTAGAAAAGCAGTACTACGCCGACACCGATAGGGTATTCACGATGGCCGATGACTTGCTGGGCGGCGTCCTCGGCGGCGAGGACGAGCAGCCCGAGACCGAAGCGCCCCAGGCGCTGGCTGGCGCCGACGCGTTCGCTGCGGCAGTCGCCGCCCGATTGTCGTCGAACGATCCCGAGGTCGCGCGCGACACCTCCACATTTCTGAAAAAGCAGTCGCGACTGCTGGACCTTCAGGCCCAGCACCTCGAGGACGAGCACGTGTCCCGCCTCAGTCACCTGCGCCTGACGGTCGGCGCCGCGAGGCGCAAGCGCTATGCCGATCACGTGCGCAACTGCGTCTACACCGGCATCGCATTGCTCGTGCTCGGCGTGCTGGCCGCTGCAGCCCGCATGACCGTCGAGGCGATGAGCGACCACAGCCTGGTCGTCGAGAACTTCACCGTGCCGTCGGACTTTGCCGCGCGCGGCGTCACCAGCCAGGCGCTCGCCGAGGACCTGTCGAGCCGCATCGCGGCCATCCGTGCCACCGCGAACCGCATTTCCCTCACGTATTCGAACGACGTCCGCTCCGATCAGGCGGATGTCTTGAAGGTGCAGATTCCCGAGACGGGCATCTCCCTCGATCAGCTCGAGCGCTTCCTGCACCGCTGGCTCGGCCACCAGACCGTGGTGAACGCAGAGTTGCGCGAGGAGCCAGGCGGACCGACCTCGATCGTACTGCACGTGGCCGGCGCTGATCCGATCGTGGTGAGCGGAGCGGGCACGAACCTGGATGGCCTGATGCAGGCTGCCGCCGAGCAGGCGTTCGCGATTTTCGATCCGCCCAACGATGTGATCTATCTGAGCTCCACGGGCTACCCGGCCGAGGCCTACGATGCCGCTCTGCGCTATGTGCAGAGCGCGAGCGCAGCAGCGTCCCGCCCAGATCGGGCCAACGCCTACACCCTGGTGGCCCACACGGACCCCGACAGCCGCCGAGCGCTCTCCAGAGCGCGGGTCGCGATCGCCATCGACCCGGGGCTCATGGTCGACTGGATCGAGGCTGCGAGGGCGAGTTCGGATCTGGGTCACGACGAGGCTGTCCTCGATTTCCGTCGCAAGTGTCTTGAAACGAAGCGGCGAGACCAGCTGCCCTCACAACAGGGTGCCTATACCTCGCTTATCGCCTCCGCGCGTATCGCCATCGATCAAGCCTTGGGAAATTTCGCGGCGCTCCAGAGCGATGGCCGGGCCAATTACCGGCGCCTGTCCCAACAGCCCGCCACTGCTTATGCAGCGAGCGCCGAGATCGCCGCGCACCTGCATGAAGAGGCGGCCGCCCTCCAGGATCTGACCCTGGCGCGCGCCGCCGAGCCGGCAGGCGGCGAGCCGCCGAGTGTCGCCGTGCTGCAGGCTCGGTGGTACGTCAGCACCGCCACGGGAGACTGGGCGCAGGCGCTCGATGCCGCAAAGGCATTGGTCGCGGGTGAGGAGGCGCAGAAATCCGCAGCGCCCAACCCCGAGTTCGCCGCCCGTCCGGAGCTCGTGCTCGAGACGCAATATCAGCCGCTGCTTGCCTATGCCGAGGCGATGACCGGCGATACCACCTCCGCCACTGCGCTCATCGCGCAAACCCCAACGGACTGCTATCTGTGCGTGCGCACGCGTGCCAAGGTCGCTGCGGTAGCGGGTGATGCCGCCACGGCCGACCGCTGGTTCGCCGAGGCCATCCGCCAGGCCCCGGACCTGCCGATGGCCTACTACGAGTGGGGCCAAGCGCTCGCGGCGCGCGGCGATCTCGCGGGTGCGGCACGTGAGCTCGCGCTCGCGCATCAGAGAGGACCGCACTTCGCCGATGCCCTCAAAGCGTGGGGCGATGTGCTCGTCAAACAGGGGCAGCGCCGCGCGGCGCTGGCGAAGTACGACCAAGCGCTGAAGTACGCTCCACAGTGGGCGGCGCTGAAACAGGCGCGAGAGGCAGCGGCCAGGCACCGGGCCTGATCTCATCGAGGCGGATCGAGCAGTTCCCGTCGGGCGCCAGCTGCGAATCCCAAATAGAGATTGGAAGCAGCAGGAGTTTCGCATCATCGCCGCCCCGCCGGCCGGCCGGGCGTGAATTATTCAACGAACACGTGCGATTCGAGTGCTGACCCGGCGCACTCGGCAATCTACTCTCTGCCGAGAGAGACCTCGCCGGGAGCCTCTACCTTTCGTAACTTTGCATGCCATCGCACCAGCACGAAGCGCTGGTATTGCTGTTTCGCAATCGCCCGGCGCTCGCACCCGAACTGATCGGCCATGCGCTGCACGCCGCCCTACCGCAGTTCAGCGAGGCCCGCATCGAGGCGGCGGACCTCACGCAGGTTCAGCCCGCCGAGTATCGCGCCGATCTGGTCGTCGTGCTGCGCCGGAAAAAACCGGTGCTCGGCATCGTGGTGGAGGTGCAGCTCGCCAGGAACAACAACAAGCGCTACGCCTGGCCCGCTTACACGATCAATCTGCGTGCGCGCATCCATTGTGTGGACTCGACCCTGATCGAGAGTCGCTGTATCTTGATCTGGTACTGCATTCACTGTCGGAGGCCGCCCGTCGGGCGCTACAGGCCATGGACCCTGCGAAATACCACTATCAGAGCGAATTTGCGCGGCGTTACTTCAGCCAGGGCAAGGCTGAAGGCAAAGCTGAAGGCAAGGCCGAAGGTAAGGCAGAGGGCAAGGTGGAGGGTCGCGCGGACATCGTGCTCAAGCAGTTGGCGTTACGGTTTGGCGCGGTGCCGGCAGCGGTGGAAGCTCGCATACGCAGCGCCGGTATCGAAGAACTGGACAGCATCGCCATCCGAGTGCTGACCGCGCAGACGCTCGACGAGGCTCTCGCAGTCCAGTGAGTCTGCGTCTCGTGGAAGGAGCGCGTAGACCTTGCGCGAAACCCTCGCCACCCAAGTAACCTGAGACCGCGCCGCTGGCGGGGCGCGACGTTACTTCGTCTTCTCGCGAATCGCTCGCAACTCCTTGGCCGCGAGCAGGTCTTTTTCGCGGCCCAGCGCTTCCTTGGCGCGGATCAAATCGTCGATCGAGATCACGCGGCAGCGCCGCCCGAAGACTTCTATCTCCGCGGACATCGCACGAACTCGCTGAAAGTCACCGACACCCAGGACGGAGCCGAGGACGTCGACCGCTCCGAGCTCGGTTTCGAGATAGAGATTGCGGATCTCGACGCCGGGATCGGGATTGGTGAGAAATGACAGCTTTTGCGGCGTCAGGCGGTGAGTGGGATTCAAATCGCGAAGCGCGTCCCGCAGCTTCGCGAGCTCCTGCTGGCTCAGGACGGCGCACACGTCCAGATCGCGGGTGACCAGTGTGGAGCCGTGTAGCAGCGCCGCGAACCCGCCGACGATGACGAAATCGATGTCAGCGTCGCAAAGACGCTGGAGGAGTTGACTGAGAATCGCCACGCAGTTGCCGTCCCACCCGCTCCAGTTCCAGCACGAGCGACAGAGCCAGGTCGTGCAGGAGTACCCGCTTCTCGTGAGAGTAGGAGAGGTTCGCGTCGATCAGTGACAGATCGAATCCAGCGCGCTCGGCTTCTTCGGTTGCAGGCGGGAGGCGGATCACGTCATGAACATAGCGCCGCCCGGCGACACGCGCAACCGTAGCGGGGGCGCAGCCAAGCCGCATAGAGGTGTGTGCCCTACAGGCGAATACGTCTGACGTATTCGCCTGTAGGGCACACACCTCTATGCGGGATCGCCCGCGCCAGGCGGCCCCGAGTGCGCCTCGATCCACTGCTGTGCCTCGAGATTGACGTCGCGCGGATTGCGCTCGGCCGCGCTGATCGGCGGGCCGATCACCACGCGGATGACACCGGGCTTTTTCATCAGGCCGCGGCGCGGCCAGTAGTAACCCGAATCGTGCGCGACGGGCACGATGAGCTTGCCCGTGGCGGCGGCGAGCATCGCGCCGCTGACCCCGTACTTGCGCGTCTCACCCGGCGGCATGCGCGTGCCTTCCGGAAAGATGATGATCCAGTCGCCCTGCGCGAGGCGGCGCTTGCCCTGCTCGAGCACCGTGCGCACGGCGGCCGAGCCGCCGCCGCGGTCGACCGCGATGGCGCGCAGCTGGCGGATGCCCCAGCCGACGAACGGGATCCACAGCAGCTCGCGCTTGAGCACCCAGACTTGGCGCGGCAGAAGCAGCGCCTGTGCGACGGTCTCCCAGCTCGAGGAATGCTTCATCAGTACGATGTGATTGCCGGGCGGAAGCCGCTCGGTGCCCTCCACACGATGCTCGAGCCGGCAGGTCCAGCGCAGCACCGTGAGGATGACGCGCGCCCAGACGCGCCCCAGCTGGAAGCGTCCGCGGAACGGCAGGAACAGGCAGGCGACGACGAAGAAGATCGCGTAGAAGAACGTCCACGCCATGAAGAACACCGTGAACACCATCGAGCCGATCGCCTGGCGCGCGCCGTGGGGCGCGGCTCTCGCGGGCTGCGGCGAGGCCGTGCTCGCGGGCGTGGACATCGGCATCAGCCCGGCAGGCGGGACAGCTCGGCGATACGTCCGAATAGCGCGCGCAGCTGCGCCAGCAGCGCGAGCCGGTTCGTGCGCAACGCCGCGTCCGGATCGTTGACCAGCACCTGATCGAAGAACGCATCGACCGTGGGGCGCAGGCCTGCGAGCCGATCGAGCGCGCCGTCGTAGTCGCGCGCGCCGATGGACGCGAGCGTCGCAGCGCGCAGCGCCTGCAGTGCTGCATGCAGCGCGCGCTCGGCGGGCTCGCGCAGTAGCGCCGCGTCGATGTCCGATTGCACGGAGCTGTCGCCGTCGGCGCCGCCGCGGCCGTCGCCATTGCCTGCAGCGGCGGCTGCCGCGGCGCTATCGGTCGATGCCGCCGCCGCGCCGCCCGCGGACTTGCGCAGGATGTTGGCGATGCGCTTGTTGGCGGCGGCGAGGCTCGCGCCCTCGGGGCGCGCCATGAAGCCGACCAGCGCGCGCAGGCGCGCATCGACGTCGGCGAGCGAGCGCGGGCGCGTGGCGAGCACCGCATCGAAGAGCTCCGTGCCGATGCCGTTCTCGGCAGCGCGCTCGAGGTACTGCGCGCGCAGCCGCTCCATCAGGTAATCGTAGACCTCGGCCGCAAGGCGCGCGGCCCGCGCCGCGATATCGGGCAGTGGCTGCCGGCGCACGGCCGCATCGATCAGCGCCGGCAGGTCGAGCTCGAGTCGGTGCTCGAGGATGATGCGAAGTATCCCGATGGCCGCGCGGCGCAGCCCGAATGGATCGCGGGTGCCCGTGGGCTTCTGGTCCACCGCGAATATCCCGGCGATCAGGTCGAGCTTGTCGGCCAGCGCGAGCGCATCGCCCACGCGCTCGCTCGGCAGTCGATCGCCGGCGGCGCGCGGCAGGTAGTGCTCGGCGATCGCCTCGGCGACACGCGCGCCCTCACCATCGGCGAGCGCGTAGTAGCGGCCCATGATGCCCTGCAGCTCGGGGAACTCGCCGACCATGGCGGTCAGCAGGTCGCACTTGGCGAGCTGCGCGGCGCGGGCGGTCTCGGCCGCATCGCCACCGATCTCGCGGGCGATGCTCGTCGCGAGCGCCGCGACACGCTCGGTGCGTGCGCCCAGCGAGCCGAGCTGCGCCTGGAAGCTGACCGCATCGAGAGCGGGACGACGCGCGGCGAGCGGCGTGCGCCGGTCCTGCTCCCAGAAGAAGGCGGCATCCGCCAGGCGCGGGCGGACCACACGCTCGTTGCCGGCACGCACGAGTTCGGGCTCGGGACTGTCGATGTTGGCCACGGTGATGAATTTGGGCAGCAGCTCCCCGCCCGCGCTCTGGATCGCAAAGTAGCGCTGATGCGCCTGCAGCGTCGCCAGCAGCACCTCGCGCGGCAGGGCGAGGAAGCGCTCCTCGAACGAGCCCGCCAGCGCCACCGGCCACTCGACCAGCGCGGTGACCTCGTCGAGCAGCGCGGTGTCGATGATGGCGCGGCCGCCGAGCCGCTCGGCGAGCGCCGTGACCTGCGAGTGCACGTTGGCGCGGCGGCTCTCGAAGCGCGCGATCACTCTGCCGCGCGTGAGCAGCGTGCGCTCATAGCCGCGTGGCGCGCCGAGCCGCAGCGGCCGCGGCGCCATGAAGCGATGCCCGTACGTGTGCTCGCCGGATGTCACGCCCAGCAGCGTCGCCGGCACGACCTCGCGACCGAACAACAGCACCAGCCAGTGCACGGGTCGGACGAACGACTCGGCGAGATCCCCCCAGCGCATGCGCTTTGGAATCGGTAATGCGTCGAGCGTCTCGCGCAGGATCACCGGCACGAGCTCATGGGCGCTCTGGCCGCTGCGGCGGCCCTCGTACGCGAGGTACTCGCTGCCGCGCGCGTCGCGCTCGCG
>JASHPX010000155.1 GCA_030037905.1 Gammaproteobacteria bacterium | reverse complement strand
ACCGCGCTCGCCCGCACCTGGCGGCCGCGCCGCTTCGCCGAGATGACCGGTCAGGAGCATGTACTGCGCGCGCTGGCCAACGCCCTGCAGAGCGGCCGTGTGCATCACGCGTTTTTGTTTGCCGGCACCCGCGGAGTGGGCAAGACCACGATAGCGCGCATCCTCGCCAAGTGCCTCAACTGCGAGCGTGGCGAGGGTCCCGAGCCCTGCGGGGAGTGCGCGAGCTGTCGCGAGATCGATGCGGGGCGCAGCGTGGATCTGATCGAAGTTGACGCGGCCTCGCGCACACGTGTGGACGATACGCGCGAGCTGCTGGACAACGTGCAGTACGCACCCACACGCAGCCGCTACAAGATCTACCTCATCGACGAGGTGCACATGCTCTCGGCGCATTCCTTCAACGCATTGTTGAAGACGCTGGAGGAGCCGCCACCGCACGTGAAGTTCCTGCTGGCCACCACCGACCCGCAGAAGCTGCCGGTCACGGTGCTGTCACGCTGCCTGCAGTTCAACCTCAAGCCACTGCCGCTGGCGCTGATCGCTGAGCGCCTTTCCTACATCCTGCAGGCCGAGAACATCACGTTCGAGCCGGCGGCGGTGCAACTGGTCGCGCAGGCGGGCAACGGCAGCCTGCGCGATGCGCTGTCATTGCTCGATCAGCTGCTCGCTTATGGAAACGGACGCGTGCTGGAGGCGGATGCCCGCGCCATGCTCGGCACCGTCGAGCGCGAGCATGTGGTACGACTCGCTGAGCTGCTGGCCCGCGCCGACGGCGCAGCGCTGCTCGAATACGCGCAGCGGCTCGAGGAGCGCTCGCCCGACTATGCGGAGCTGCTGCAGCAGCTGGCCTCGTTGCTCGAGCGCGTGGCGCTCAAGCAGCTGGTGAGCGGCTACGAGGGCGACGAGCTGCATGACCCGCAGCTGCTCGAGCGGCTGGCAGCTCAGATGGACGCGGAGGACGTGCAGTTGTTCTATCAGACGGCCATCCTCGGGCGGCGCGACCTGGCGCTCGCGCCCGATGCGCGCACCGGCTTTCGCATGTGCCTGATCCGCATGCTCGCCTTCCGGCCGCCAGGCGCCGGCCCACCGCCGGCCGAAGCCGCTTCCCTACCCGGCGCCACCGCGGCCGGCCTGCGTGCCCCGGCTGCTGCCAGCGCGGTGCACGTGCCTGCCCCGGCCGCTGCCGGTCGGGCGAATGTGGGTGCCGAGGCTGCCGCCGCTGCAGCGAGTGTGCGTGCCGAGGCTGCCGCCGGCGCAGCGTTTGCCCTCGACGCAACGTCTGCCGCCGGCGCAACGTCTGCCGCCGGCGCAACGTCTGGCGCTCCAGATGAGTGGTCCGCCATCGTCGAGCAACTCGATCAGGGCATGACGCGGCAGCTGGCGGAAAACTGCCTGCTGCTCGGACGGGAAGGGGCCACGGTGCGCCTCGCGCTGGATGCTCGGCGCACGTCGCTGCGTACTCCGACGCTCGAGGAGAAGCTCGCGCAGGCCTTGGGGCGGCACTTCGGCAGCCCGGTGCGCCTGCAGTTCGAGACGTTGGAGGGTCCGCCGCAGACGCTGGCGGATGCGCGTGAGCGAGCCGCGGCGGCACGGGTTGCCCAGGCGCGTGCGCTGTTCGACGCGGATCCGACCGTGGCGGCTTTCAAGGAGCGCTTTGGCGCCAGCGTCGTGCCCGATTCGGTGAGGCCGTTGGAACCGAACGAGTGACGGAGGGGATGGTCAGATGGCGAATATGAACCAGTTCATGCGACAGGCGCAGGCGTTGCAGGCGAACCTGCAGAAGGCACAGGCCGAGATTGCCACGCTCGAAGTCACCGGCGAGGCGGGCGGCGGCATGATCAAAGTGACGATGACGGGACGCCACGAGGTCAAGCGGGTACAGATCGAGCCATCGATCATCAGCGAGGACCGCGAGATGCTCGAGGACCTGATCGCCGCGGCGGTCAACGATGCGGTCCATCGGGTAGAGAGCGCGACACAGGCGAAGATGTCCTCGCTGATGGGTGGTATGTCGTTGCCGCCGGGCGTGAAGCTGCCCTTCTGAACGACGCGATTCGATGAAGCATTCCGCGGCATTGAGCATGCTGATCGAAGCGCTGCGGGCGCTGCCTGGCGTCGGGCCCAAGGGTGCGCAGCGCATGGCCTTCCACCTGCTGCAGGATGGCCGTCCGGCCGCGCGTGCCCTGGTCCAGGCGCTGTCGCAGGCGCTCGAGCGCGTCGGCCGCTGCAGTCGCTGTCGCATGCTGACCGAACAAACCCTATGCTCGATCTGCGCGCATCCACAGCGCGACGCCGCGACGCTGTGCATCGTCGAGTCGCCGGCGGACGTCGTCGCGATCGAGCAGTCGGGAGGTTATCGCGGACGCTACTTCGTGCTGATGGGTCATCTCTCGCCGCTCGATGGGGTGGGACCCGAACAGCTCGGGGTGCGCGAGCTGGAAGCGCAGCTCGCGGACGGCTCGGTCCACGAGGTCATTCTCGCGACCAATCCCACGGTAGAAGGGGAGGCCACGGCGCACTTCCTCTCCGAGCTGGTGCGCGCGCGCGGCATCATCGCCAGTCGCATCGCGCATGGCGTGCCGGTCGGCGGCGAGCTCGAGTACGTGGATGGTGGCACGCTCGCGCACGCTCTGGCCGGACGCCAGGCGCTGACGTGAGCGAGGTGCGCGCGCAGGCGAGGCCCGCCGCTCGCAGCGACGCCGCGCGGTCCAGGACGCCGCGGAGAAGATGAAATGCAGGGAGGGGCAAGAATGCGCGCGTTGATGCTCGGTCTCTTGACGGCGATCGGATGGGGTAGTGTTACCGTTGCCTCCGCAGCTTCCGTTGCCTCCGCGGCTTCCGCGCCGTCCGCAGGTCCCGTTGCCGCCGCAGAGTCCGTCGTTTCCGCCACGAGCGGCAATTGCGCACGGCTCTCCGAGCTGAGTCTGCCGCATACGATGATCACCCTCGCCGAGCGCGTCGCGATGGGCGCGTTCGTTCCGGCGAAGCCATTCTCGCTCGCCGGTCCAACGCAACAGCCCTCCTACAAGGGCTTGCCGGCCTTCTGCCGTGTCGCAGTCCAGGTGAGCCCGGTGCCCGGCTCACTCATCAAATTCGAGCTTTGGCTGCCCGAGAGAAGCTGGAACGGGAAATTCCTGGCGGTCGGTGATCCGGGCCTGCTCGGTGAGATCATCTATCCGGAGATGATTTCCCCGCTCGTGCACGGTTATGCCACCGCCTCGACGGACACCGGTCACGAGGGCAGCGTGGGGGACGCGAGCTTCGCACTGGGGCACCCGGAGAAGCTGATCGATAACGCCTACCGCGGCGTTCACGAGATGACGGTGCTCTCCAAGGCCATCATCAGGGCCTACTATGGCGACGCACCGAGATTCGCCTACTGGACCGGCTGCTCCACCGGCGGTGCGCAGGGCCTGATGGAGGCGCAGCGCTTTCCCACGGATTTCGACGGCATCATCGCTGGCGCGCCGGCGAACGACGTGACGCATCTCGCGGCGGCCAGGCTCGCGGGCGCCGAGGCGATGCATCGGAACGCGGCGAGCTTCCTGCCACCCGAGAAGCTGCGGCTGCTGCACGCCGCCGTGCTGCGGGCATGCGATGCGCTCGACGGCGTCGAGGATGGCGTGATCGAGAATCCACAGCTCTGTCACTTCGATCCGCGAGTCATCGAGTGCGCCCGCGGCACCGATGGGTCCACTTGCCTCACTGCGCAGCAGGTGCAGACGGCGCGTCGGCTCTACTCTCCGCTCCGAAACCCACGCACGCGCGCGATCCTCTTTCCGGGGCTGATGCCCGGGTCGGAGTCGGCCTGGGACGCAATTGGCCCAGGTTCACCGGCCTTGCTTGCCGGGTTTCCCTCGATCTTCGGCGACCTCGTGTTCCAGAATCCGCGCTGGGACTATCGGACGCTCAGTGCCAGTGAGCTCGTGGCGCGTGCGGACCGCAGCGCGATGGCCCTCATCAATGCCACGAATCCGAACGTCGGACCCTTCTTCGCACACGGCGGCAAGCTGATCCAGTACCACGGCTGGGCCGACCCGGCCATCTCGCCCCTCAACAGCGTCAACTACTATCTGAGCGTCGCCCGGGCGCTGGGCGGCACGAAGGCTCTCGCGGACGAGTACCGGCTCTTCATGGTGCCCGGCATGTACCACTGCGGTGGCGGCGATGGTCCCGTGTACGACATGCAGAACTTCCTGAAGACCACGCAGAACCCGCACTATGAAGGTACGTTCGTCTACAGCCGTCCGGAAAAACCGCACGGCTGGAACGGCGATATGACCCAGGCCCAGCTGCTGCAATTGCTCTACGAGTCGGTCCGTCGCTGAGGTGGTTGCCGGCACGCGCGGGCCGGGTTACACGGCCACCGGGTTATCCACCGATTGGCGCGACCCGGGTTGGCCACCGGGGGGCGGTGCTCGACGGTCAGGCGTAGGGTCAGGCGTAGGGGCAGGCGCAGAACCCGTGCCGGGAGTGCGACCCGCACACTCTCGTAGGAGCGCACTGAAGGCCCGAGCGGAAAACGCGCCGGCATTCCTTGCTATGATGGCTCAACTATTGGCGTCCCGAGATCCCATGGCATGGTGAATCACGAGCACCTCATCTGGATCGATCTGGAGATGACCGGACTGCTGCCGGAGAGCGACCAGATCATCGAGATCGCAACGCTGGTCACCGACAAGGATTTGAACGTCGTCGCCGAGGGTCCGGAGATCGTCATCCATCAGCCCGAGGAGGTGCTCGCGCGCATGGATGCGTGGAATCAGCGTCAGCACACGGGCTCCGGCTTGATCGCGCGAGTGCGTGCCAGCCGCATGACGCTCGCCGAGGCGGAGCGCCAGACGCTGCTGTTCCTCAGCATGCACGTGCCACCCGGGGTGTCACCGATGTGTGGCAACAGCATTTGCCAGGACCGGCGGTTTCTCGCGCGCCTGATGCCCGAGCTCGAGCGTTTCTTCCACTATCGCAATCTCGACGTGAGCACCCTCAAGGAGCTGGCGCGCCGCTGGATGCCCTCGGTGCT
>JASHPX010000154.1 GCA_030037905.1 Gammaproteobacteria bacterium | reverse complement strand
GCTCGATCAGCGCACCTACCGCATGCTGCTGCGTCCGAGCAGCTCCGTGTCACCCTACAGCTATCGATCGGTCGCGCCGGACCTGTTCCAGGACATCGTACTGCAGAAATTGCCGCCCGGATCCGGTACACCGGCACCCAACGAATAGATAGCCGGCATTTCCAGTCAGCGATCGGAGGACCCGTGCACATCCTTGGAAAGCTCTCCTGGCAGGCTGTTCCCCTCGATCAACCGGTGGCGATGATCGGAGCGGCCATGGTGGTGTTCGCGCTCGTCGCTGCGCCGACATTCCTGATCGCCAGGGGTTACGTGCCTTACCTGTGGCGCGAATGGATCACCACCGTGGATCACAAGCGCATCGGAATCATGTACTGCACTCTGGCGCTGCTGATGCTGGCGCGCGGCTTCGTGGACGCCGTCATGATGCGGGCACAACAGGCTTTCGCCTTTCACTCGGCGGGCTATCTGCCGCCCGAGCACTTCGATCAGATCTTCTCTGCCCACGGCACCATCATGATCTTCTTCGTCGCGATGCCGTTCATCATCGGGTTGATGAACTTCGTCGTGCCCCTGCAGCTGGGCATCCGCGACGTCGCGTTCCCCACGCTCAATTCCGTGAGCTTCTGGCTGACGGCCGCCGGTGCGCTGCTGGTCAACCTCTCGCTCGTGGTCGGCAGCTTCTCTCGCACCGGATGGCTCCCGTATCCGCCTCTCTCGGAGCTCACCTATTCTCCCGGCGTCGGTGTGGACTACTACTGCTGGGCAATCGAAATCTCCGGCCTGGGTACGCTCATGACCGGGATAAACTTCGTGACCACGATTCTCAAGACACGCGCGCCAGGCATGCACTACACCCGCATGCCGATGTTTTGCTGGACGGCGCTCGCCTCGAGCCTGCTGATCGTCGCGGCATTTCCGATCCTGACGGTGACGCTGGCGACGCTGCTGCTGGATCGCTACGCGGGATTTCATTTCTTCACCAATTCCGCGGGCGGTAACTCGATGATGTTCATGAATCTGATCTGGGCCTGGGGCCATCCGGAGGTGTATATCCTGATCCTGCCGGCATTCGGGGTGTATTCGGAAGTCGTCTCGACCTTCTCCGGCAAACCATTGTTCGGTTACCGCTCCATGGTGATCGCGACCATGGCGATCTGCCTGATCGCCTTCATGGTCTGGCTGCATCATTTCTTCACGATGGGCGCGGGTGCCGACGTCAATGCGGTCTTCGGCATTGCGAGCATGATCATCGCGGTGCCGACCGGCGTGAAGATATTCAACTGGCTGTTCACGATGTACGGCGGACGCGTGCGTTTCAGCGCCTCCATGCTCTGGTCCCTCGGCTTCATGGTCAGTTTCGTCATCGGCGGGCTGACGGGTGTCATGCTGGCCATGCCGACGGCGGATTTCGAGCTGCACAACAGCCTGTTCCTCGTTGCCCACTTCCACAACGTCATCATCACGGGAGTCCTGTTTGGCGCCTTTGCCGGCTACAACTATTGGTTCCCCAAAGCCTTCGGCTTCGTGCTGGATGAAACGCTGGGCAAGTGGGCTTTCTGGCTGTGGCTCATCGGATTCTGGGTGGCGTGGGGACCGGGCTATGTGCTCGGACTGGAAGGCATGACGCGCCGGCTGCAGCACTACGACGTGGCGATGTGGCGACCATGGCTCGTGATGGCCGCGGTGGGCGTGCTGATCATCCTGGCCGGCATCGTGGTCCAGCTCGCGCAACTGGCCGTGTCGATACGCAGCCGCGAGCGCCGCCGCGATCTGACCGGTGATCCCTGGAACGGTCGCAACCTCGAGTGGGCCGTGGCATCGCCGCCTCCGTCCTTCAACTTCGCCGTGCTGCCAGGGGTGAACAACCAGGAGCCGTACTGGGACATGAAGCAGCGCGCTATCGAGGCGGGACATCTGCAGACCCCCGAGCCGCCATACGAGCCGATCGAAGTGCCGCGCAATTCGGCGGTCGGCTTCGTGTGCGCCGCATTTGCGGTGGTGACGGGTTTCTCTCTGATCTGGCACATCTGGTGGCTGGTGGTGGTCGGACTGGCCGGCGCCTACGCGACCTTCGTGGTGTTCGCCTGGCGCGACGTGGCAGAGCACACCATCTCGGCTGCCGAAGTGGCGCGTCTGGACCGCGCCAACCGCGCGTCGCGTTCGGAGGCGTTGCTGCGCATTCGAGCCAGCGAGCCGGTCTTCCATGAGTAGCCTTCCATGAGCAGCCCGGGCAGCGCGATACGCGCCGGATCGGACCCGTATCACGTCGGGCACCACAACGATGAGCTCGTCAGCCGGGAGGAATACACCGGTGCGGGGGCCGGCGGTCCCGCACCCAGGCGCATCGTGGTGGGCTACGGGTTCTGGATCTTCATACTGTCGGACGTGATCATGTTTTCCGTGCTGTTCGCCAGCTATGCGGTGCTGGCCGGCAACCGCGCCGGCGGGCCCGGGCCACGCCAGCTGTTCGATCTGCGCGATACCGCAGCCGAAACGGGCCTGCTGCTGCTCTCGAGTTTCATGTGCGGTATGGCGAGTCTCGCGGTCGCCTGGCGCAATCAGCTATGGACGCAGATCTCGCTGGCCGTCACGGGGCTGCTGGGAGCAGGCTTTCTCACTCTGGAAGCCCGGGAATTCGCCCATATGGTCAGTCTGGGTGCGGGCCCGACACACAGCGCTTTTCTGTCGGCATTCTTTACGCTGGTGGGCTGTCACGGCATCCACGTCACAGTGGGTCTGCTGTGGCTCGGCACGATGATGGCGCAGCTGCTGGCCAAGGGGTTCCAGCAGAACATCCGCCACCGCTTTCTGTGCTTCACGCTCTTCTGGCATGCCCTCGACATCATCTGGGTCGGTATCTTCAGTCTCGTCTATCTGATCGGGACCATTCTGCCATGAGCTCCAATGAAGGAGCGCCGCATGTCCCCCAGACTCATCCCGGGCCGCCGCTGCACATACATCCGCAGGACGCCGGCTCGGTGGTGGGAGAGGACCGGCTGCCGGGCGAGCCTGCCGAAGCGGCTCCCGGCGCGCTGGCCCCGGAGATACGCAGCTATCTGATCGGCCTGGCGCTGGCGATCCTGCTCACGGTCGGCGCTTTCTGGGCGCTGCACACTCACCTGATCTACGGCCCCGGTATCATGATGGCCATCGTGGTCCTGGCGGTGGCGCAGATGGGGATCCATCTGGTGTTCTTTCTGCATCTGACCACTGCGCCGGATAACATCAACAATGCGCTGGCGCTCGCCTTCGGTGTGCTGATGGCGGGTCTGATCGTATTCGGATCGGTCTGGGTGATGCATCATCTCAATCACAACATGGTCCCGATGCAGCAGCTGCTGCAGATGCAGCCGTGAGCTCGCCGGCGGATGAACCCGTGCGCCGAACTTGCGTAAACTAAAACCCGATGTGTGGCCGCTTCGTCACCCCTGAGCAGGCTGAAGCCGAGCGCAACCTGTGGGTTGCCTGGGCGCAGTACGCGCACAGCTTCAATGTTGCGCCTTCACAGCGGGTACCGGTCGTGCGATGGTCCGAAGGGATTCGCCAGGGGCTCATGATGCGCTGGGGCCTCGTGCCGTACTTCGCGCGAGGCGTGCCGCCGAAGTACAGCACCATCAACGCGACGATCGAGCGGTTGCAGGAGGGATCGGCCTGGCGCGCGCCGTGGCAGCGCGCTCAGCGCTGTGTGCTGCCTGCGGCCGGTTTCTACGAATGGCATGTGCGGCCCGACGGCAGCAAATGGCCCTACTACATCACCTGCATCGATCAGCCGGTGTTCGGTTTCGCAGGGCTGTGGGATCGATCCATCGCCGAGGACGGCGAGCAGACGCTCAGTTGCGCCATCATCACGCTGCCGGCAAATGAGCTCATGCGTGACATCCACAACGGCGGACCGACGCCCTTGCGTATGCCGGCGATCCTGGCGCTGGCCGAAGTCGAGCCCTGGCTGACAGGCACTTCGGCCGATGCGCGCGCGGTCCTGAAACAGTATCCCTCGAGTCTGATGCTGGCACATCCGGTGGGCGGGAGAGTGAACTCCACGAAAAATGACGATCCGAGCCTGACACAGGCGGTTGCACTGGATGCCGAGTTGCCACTTTAGACTTGCTTTAGACTGCAAGGTCGGTTGGAGGCCGTGACCCTGGTCAGCGACGGACACGTTCCCGATGCGGTGTACGGGCGGGTGCGAACGCAGTTCAGCGAGAGGGAACTGGTGGACCTCACGCTGGCGATTATCGCGATCGATTCCTGGAACCGCCTCTCCATCGCGTCGCGGTCAGTAGCCGGTAGTTATCAACCCACTCGGCCCAGTGAACGACCGGCCGTTGCCCGGCGCTGATCGCGCGCTGACTGATCCGCCTACTTGCCGGCGGACAACGCCTGCACGGCCGCCAACGTTTTTTGGACGTTATCGGCGGGCGCTACGCCGCCGATGGTGGCGGCGATAGTACCGTTCGGGTTGACGACAAAGGTCGTGCGCTCGGCAAAGCCATGGCCGATCTCCACGCCGCGCACGTCGTGCGCGCCCGCCACCGCAGCCCGGACCATCAGGTCATACGACTGGGCGATGTGGCCGTCCGGGTCCGAGGCGACCGGAAAGTTACCCGCGCAGTAATTCGGATCCTTGGAGAAGTCGTTGAGACGGGAGATGCTGTCGAGCGAGACGCCGACCACGCTCGCGCCCGCTGCCTTGAACTTGGCGATGTTCGCCGAGAAGGTATGCGCTTCGATATCGCAGCCCTTCGTATAAGCCGAGGGATAGAAGTACACGACCACCGGCCCGCGGCGCAGCGCCGTCTCGAGCGAGTAATGGAATGACTTGCCGTTGCGTGATGCCTGTGCGGTGAACTGCGGTGCAGTTGTTCCGGGCTGCAAGGCTGCAAGCGCCGAAGTGGACACCAGGCTGATGCCGATGGCGGCGAGTAGAAGTGTCTTGACTTTCATGTTGACGACCCCGGTCGTGTTCTTCCGTGTGCGGGATGCTCCGCGCTCGGGGTTCGATGGTACTGCAACGGCTACCGGCGCGCGCGGGCAGCGAATCCGGACCCGACGTGCACCCGTAAAAAATATTAGGCTTATCAGCGAGTAGCGACTCTTAGTTGAGTCGCTTCATCACGTCGTGAAAGCAGCCTCGTCACTTCACGGAACCCGCGCTACGGAACCCGCGCTGTCGAGCTTCCGGCCTCGGTGCGCGTCGCTCCGAGCGCCGGTCCCGACAGGGGCTTCAGCAACGGGGCACACAGTGCCGAGTCGTCCCCCGTTGGATGCCCCGGTATGAAGGCCGGCATGAGGTCCAGCGCCAGCAGGTCATGCAGTTGGCAGATGTAGTCGCCCTCGAACGATGCGGATGCGGTGTCGGAGGTGATTACGACGGTGAGCTCGAGAGAGGGTATGACATAGAGCATCTGTCCGCCGAAGCCCCAGCCGAAGTAGACGGGGCGCCCGTCGGCTTCAGAGATGAACCAGCCATAGCCGTAGCCGTGACCCCACAGATCGGTCGTCTCCGGCGTCCAAGATCGGCGTATCCAGTCGGCCGATACGATGCGCTTGCCGTGATAAACGCCAGCTTGCCGGTAGGTCTCGCCGATTTTGGCCAGGGCGCGCGGCGAGAGCGCCATCTCGTTGCCGCCGAGGTAGATTCCCTGTGGATCGCGTGTCCAGCGTGGAATGTCGATGCCGAGCGGCGTACCGAGCCAGTCGCGCGCCAGTTCCCAGGTGCTGCGGCCGCTCGCGTCCGTGAGGATCGCGGACAGCAGATGCGTGTTGCCCGTGGAATAGAGCATGGCGCCGCCCGGCGCGTCCACGAAGGGACGCGTGAGCACGAAGCGCACCCAGTTGCGGCTGTTGACCCATCTGCCGTAGTTGGGTCCGGAGGTACGCTGCAGCCCGGCGCGCATCGATAGCAGATCGTCGAGGGTGATGGCGCCGACCCGGGGATCGAGGCCGGCGGGGGCGCGCCGCCGCAGCAGCGGCAGGATGGATTCGCGCGTGCCCTGGAGCAGGCCGCGATCGATGGCGATGCCCACGAGCGTATCGATCACGATCTTCGATAGCGACTTGACGTCGACCGGTACATCCAGCCCCGGCCCGTGAAACACCCGCGTCACGATCGCGGTGCCAGCGTGCAGCACGATGAGCGCATGCAGGCGCGGCAATGCCGCAGCGCGCGCGATTGCCGCATCCAGCCCGTGATGATCGATGTCGCTGGGCGCTGCGGCATGTGCGCGGCTCGCCAGCGCGCCGGCCAGCAGCATGCAACTGCCGAGCACTGCTGCTGAGATGCGGCGCGCGATCATCGGACGATCTGGAAAACACGAACCTGCGTCAGATGTCAAGGGGGTAGCCCATCATGCGCGTGTGAGCGTTTGCCGACAGATTGTCGGACTGCATGAGCGTTCCTAGCATGCCCGCCCCGTCCATCAGAGCGGAGCTGGGAGGGATCATGAGAGGAATCGCGTTGAGTCTGTCAGCAGCGACAATTTGCCTGGCACTGCTCCTGGCTGGATGCGGAGGCAGCTCGCAAACCACCGCCGGCACGGATGACGCGGCTCACCTCTCCATCAGCGCCAGCCCGGCGGCGTCCGTGGCCGTCGGAAGCGTCTATTCGATGCAGGTCCAGACCGCCGCGCCCACGGGCGCTGCGGTTGGCTACAGCATCCAGAACAAGCCCTCATGGGCGACCTTCAGCACCAGCAGCGGTGGATTGCAGGGCACGCCCACGTCCGCCAACGTCGGGGTGTATTCCAACATCCTCATCAGCGCGAGTGACGGCAGCAGCACGGCCTCGTTGCCGGCCTTCTCGATCACGGTGACGCAGGCGGGTACGGCGAGCGGCGTTGCGCGTCCGGCCTACAACACCGGCAATGGCTTCTTCGTACTGAACGGCCAGCTGTATGATCCGAACGGCGAGCCGTTTCGCATCCGTGGGGTGAACCGGCTGCACTGGGATTCGGACTCGGCCGCGGGGATCGCGTTGAGCGGTGCGAATACGGTGCGCTGGGACATCGATTTCACACGCTCGGCCAGCGACAACGTGAGCGAGATTCAAACGCAGGGCATCCAGAACGACAACGTGCCGATCGTCGGCAACTGGACCGCTACCTGCGACACCGACACCGGTTCGTTGCAGTCCGCGGTGTCGACCTGGGTATCGCAAGCGGCCACGTGGACCACGCTCAATGAATACCTCATCCTCAACGTCGCCAACGAGTGGGGGCCGGCCGACAGCTCGGTGTGGAGCGACTCGTACATCAGCGCCATCTCGCAGCTGCGCGCCGCGGGGTACACCGGCCCGATCCTGATCGATTCCGGCGGCTGCGGTCAGGACATCGACGATCTGCTGCAATACTCGACGGCGGTGTTCGATAGCGATCCAGAGAAAAATGTGATGTTCGCGCTGCACGTCTATGGCAATGCGCAGGACTCGCTGTCGAGCAATTGGTATCAGCAGCTTGCTCAGCTCAGCGCCTCGGCGGGCATGGTGTTCATCATCGGGGAGTTCGGTCCCGGCAACAACATCGGGCCGAGCCCCACGGACGTCACTCCCGGGCAGGTCATTACGGCGGCCGAATCGGCCGGGCTCGGCTGGCTC
>JASHPX010000153.1 GCA_030037905.1 Gammaproteobacteria bacterium | reverse complement strand
CGCCGGCACCCCCCGCGCCGCCGGCATCGCGCGAGCGGCCGCTGGCGCTGCGTGCGCTCGCCGGCCGTCGCGTGCACGCCGTTGCCGGTATCGCGGACCCGGAGCGGTTTTTTCTGCAGCTGCGGGCCGCGGGGCTCGAGCTCGTCACCCACGCGTTTCCCGACCACCACCGCTATCGGCGCGAGGAGCTGCTGTTCGGCGAGCGGCTGCCGGTGCTGATGACGGAAAAGGATGCAGTAAAATGTCGCGCATTCGGCCTGTCCGATGCCTGGTACCTGCCGGTCGCGGCGAGCTTCCCGCCAGAGGAGGAGCGCGCACTGCGCGAGCGGCTACGGCAGGTACTCGCGCAATTCGCGCGGCATTGATTGAGCGGAGAGATCCCGTGGATGCACGACTACTCGATATCCTCGCCTGCCCCGTCTGCAAAGGGCCTCTGCATTACGAGCGCAAGGAGGCGGTGCTGATCTGCCGGGCCGATCGGCTCGCGTTCCCGATCCGCGACGGCATTCCCATCATGCTCGAGGACGAGGCGCGCGTGCTCTCGAGCGACGATCCGCTGCTCGAGCGCTGAGCGATTGCCGCAGGAACGCCCCGTGAGCCGTGCAAGCTCGCGCCCGCAGTCACACACCGAGCGCTCAGCGCAGCAATCCGCGCGTTTCCATATCGTGATCCCGGCGCGCTATGGCTCGACGCGTCTGCCGGGCAAGCCGTTGTTGCCGCTGCTGGGCCATCCGATGATCGAATGGGTGCATCGGCGTGCACAGCGTGCCGGCGCGCAGCGGGTTCTCATTGCCACGGACGATGAGCGCATCGTCGCGGCGGCGCGTGCCTTCGGCGCCACCGTGCAGATGACGGCAGCCACGCACCCTTCCGGTACCGACCGCATCGCCGAGATCGCGCGCCACGAGCGGTGGGATGCTGCGGACATCGTGGTGAACGTACAGGGGGATGAGCCGCTGCTGCCGCCTGCGCTGATCGTGCAGGTCGTGGGTGTGCTCGCCCGCTATCCCGGCGCGGACATTGCCACGCTCGCGACACCGCTCGCGTCGATGACGGAGCTGCTCGATCCCAATGTCGTCAAAGTCGTGACGGACGCGCAGCAGCGGGCGCTGTATTTCAGCCGCGCACCCATTCCCTGGAGCCGCGACGGCGCACCCTCGCGTGAGCCCAGCCAGATGATGACGTCTGCAGCCCGCCGCCACCGCGGCCTGTATGCGTATCGCGTAGCGTCACTGCTGCGCATGGCGGCGCTGCCGCCGAGCGTGCTCGAGCAACTCGAGCAGCTCGAGCAGCTGCGTGCACTCGAGAACGGGATGGACATCCGCGTCGCCGACGCGCAGTGCGCGCCAGGCCCGGATGTCAATACCACGGCTGACATCGCCGCAGTCGAGGCGTTGCTCGCGGCCGATCCCGAGCGGCCTTAGGCCGCCCGCGGGGAAGCTGCGGGCTGCGGCTGGGTCAGTGCTCCTCCGGTGCTTGCGGGTCAGCGGGAGATTCCTGCGAACCCGGAGCCGACGACCACACGATGTAGGGACGTTCCTGTGCCTGCGACTCCTGAGCCCGAGCGTGGCCCTCGCCCTCGTCGCGACGGCTGGTGTCGCTGTCGGAGTTGACGGCGCGACGTAAGGGTTCCGAGTTCTGGGGCTCGGCAGGCTCGCGCTCGCGGCTGGCTTCGCGGTAGTCGGTTGCACGACTGCCGCTGCTTTCGGTACCGCCGCCCCCCTCGGGATAGCCCTCAGCCATGTTGCCACCCCCGCGGTGGTCGGCTGGGCCGGTGCCGGCTTCGAGACCTGCGGGCTCCGCGGCATGCTCTTCGTAGCCGTTCGATCCGTGCGCGCCTGATTCCGCGAAACTGTTTCCCGCGGCATCACGACCGCCGCCGCCGCCGCGTCTGCGCCGCCGTCCGCCCCGCCGTGAGCGCCGCTCACTGCGCGGCCGATCCAGGGGAGCCTCCCCTGCGCCTGCACTCGCGCCGGGCATCCCGCCTGGGGCAGCGCCGGGCATACCCGATCCGGCAGCACCGGGCAGGGCCCGCTCGCTGTCCTCGGCGATAACCTCCGGTGGGATCGCAGTCTCCAGCTCCCGCCGCGGCTCCTCGGCCAACCGGTCGCGGCCGCCCTCGCCGCGGCGCTGCTCATCGCGGCGCTGCTCGTCACGCGCCTCGCGCCGCCCGTCTTCGCGCCGCGCCGAATCGCGGTGTTCATCGCGCCGCCAGCCGTCGCGCCGGCCTTCGTGACGCGCACCGTCGCGCTCACGGCCGCGATCCCGCCGTGCATCGTCGCGCCGCTCGCGTCGATGATGGTCGCGGCTACGGCCAGAATCGCGTCGCCCGCCGCTGCGCGCATGTCCAGCGACGCCGCGCACGTCGGCAACTGCGCTGCCGGAGGCGCCGGTGGCGGCGGGGGCCTCGGAAGCTGCTGCCGGGCCTGCGGGCTGCGAGCCGCCGTCGCTGCCGCCAAACAGGTTTTTGAGACGTCCCCAGAAGCCCACTCTCTGCACCGCCGCGCGCGTGCTCTCACCGATGGACGCGCCGGCAGGAACAGGCGCGGACGTGGGCGCCGCGGTCTTCGGAAGCAGCGCCGCGACGGCGGGCGGCTCGGCCGGCACTTTCCTCTCGCGCTCGGTCGGGTCCAGAGGCGCCGGAGCGGCGGGGATCTGGTAGCTGATCTGCGCGTTCTCCGGCAGCTGTGCCTCATCCTCGCGCAGGCGGCGGATGGAGAACTCGGGCGTCTGCATGTGCGGATTGGGCACGATCGTCATCTGCACGTGGCTCTTATCCTCGAGGGCGCGCAGCGCTTCGCGCTTCTCGTTGATGAGGTAGGTGGCTACGTCCACCGGTACCTGAACGATGAGGCGCGCGGTCCGCTCCTTGCGCGCGTCCTCGCCGAGCAGCCGCAGGATCGACAGCGCCAGCGACTCGATGCTGCGGATGCTGCCGATGCCGTTGCAGCGCGGACATACCAGGTGACTCGACTCGCCCAGACTCGGGCGCAGGCGCTGGCGCGACATCTCCAGCAGACCGAAGCGCGACAGCCGCCCGATCTGGATGCGTGCCCGGTCCATCTTCATCGCATCGCGTAGCCGGTCCTCGACGTCGCGCTGGTTCTTCTGCGATTCCATGTCGATGAAGTCGATCACGATCAGCCCGCCGATGTCGCGCAGGCGCAGCTGCCGCGCGATCTCCTCGGCCGCCTCGAGGTTGGTGTTGAGCGCTGTCGCCTCGATGTCCGCGCCGCGGGTGGCGCGCGCCGAGTTGATGTCTATCGATACCAGCGCCTCGGTGTAGTCGATCACCAGGCTCCCACCGGAAGGCAGCTGCACCTTGTGCGCATAGGCAGACTCGATCTGGCTCTCGATCTGGTAGCGCGTGAACAGCGGGATGTCGTCCACGTACAGCTTCAGGCGCCGCTGGCTCTCGCTCGGCATGAAGCGCTGCATGTACTCGAGCGCCCTCTGGTAGGCGCTGTCGTCGTCGACCAGGATCTCCCCGATGTCGTCGGTCAGGTAGTCACGCAGCGCTCGGGTAACCGCGTCGCTCTCCTGGTAGACGAGGAACGGCGCTGGGCGAGCCTGCGCGGCTGCCGCAATCGCCTCCCACTGCGCCTTGAGGTTGTCCAGGTCCCACTGCAGCTCCGGGGCGGAGCGACCCACGCCCGCGGTGCGGATGATGGCTCCCATGCCCTCGGGCACGTTCAGCTGACTCATCACCTCGCGCATCTGATCGCGGTCCTCGCCCTCGATGCGGCGCGACACACCGCCGGCGCGTGGGTTATTTGGCATGAGCACCAGGAAGCGGCCGGCCAGGCTGATGTAGGTCGTGAGAGCCGCGCCCTTATTGCCGCGCTCCTCCTTTTCCACCTGCACCAGCAGTTCCTGTCCCTCGTCGAGCAGCTCACGGATGTTGAGCCGCCCGCCACTCTGCGGCTGGCCGCGAAAGTACTCCCGTGAGATCTCCTTGAGCGGCAGAAAGCCGTGCCGCTGTGTTCCGTAGTCGACGAACGCCGCCTCGAGGGACGGTTCTGCGCGCGAGATGCGCGCCTTATAGATGTTGGCCTTCTTCTGTTCGCGTGATGGTATCTCGATGCTCAGGTCATAAAGCTTTTGACCATCCACCAGTGCAACCCGCAGCTCTTCGGGCTGGGTTGCGTTGACTAGCATTCTCTTCATTTGCCTCTGCCGAATAAGGATGAGAGGCCGGGGTTACCGCCACGTGCGCTTGGGGGGGCACGTGCGCGGAGCCGCCTTCAGCAGCGGAGCACCTGATTTTCGAAGTTCGAGTCTGATGCGTCATTTTGGCCGTATGTCGACTCGCAGCGCGCCGCCCACACGGGGGCGTGCCCGGAAGATCTGGAAACTCGCTGACCGGCGGTGCGCTGGTGGGCTCGAACTTGCTGTGGAGCTACGACAGCCGAGCGCGGACCGGATCGGCCGACTCATTGCGCGATGGCCTCGATCCCGAGGACCAACTACCATGCGGCGCTAGCCGCTCTTGCCGCTGCGACGAGCGCCCGTTTCCTTGAAAATTGGGGCGGGCGGACTGCGGCGGCGCGTCGATTATAGCGGCCAACGGGTACTGGAAACAAACACTTGTATACGCGAGCGCCCACTGCGTGCCGTTCCCCCGTGCGCCAGGTCGAGGTCGGGGTCGAAGAACAGGGCCAGCGGCTCGACAAGACGCTCGCACAGCTGCTGCCCGGCGTCCCACGCAGCCGCCTGTTTCGCCTGATCCGTCGCGGCGAGGTGCGCGTGAACGGGCACCGCGCGCGCCCCGAGCAGCGCCTGGTCGCCGGCGATCGACTGCGCCTGCCGCCGGTGCACTCGGCTGCACCCGCCGGCGCGGCGCCGGGCGGCGCGGTGTCCGCCGGCGCAGGTTCCGGCGGTGCCTCGCCAAGTGCGGGCGGCGCGGATGCGCGGGTCGCCGGCGCGGTGACAGCGCTCGCGCCACGTGGTGTGCCCGCCGGCCTGATCCGAGCCGTGGAGGGTGCCATCATCCATGCCGATGAGCGGCTGCTGGTGCTCGACAAGCCCGCGGGTCTCGCCGTGCACGGGGGCAGCGGGCTGTCCTTCGGCGTCATCGAGGCGCTGCGAGCCTCACGTCCCGAGGAGACGCTGGAGCTCGTACATCGGCTCGATCGCGATACCAGCGGCATCCTGCTGATCGCGCGGCGACGCTCGGCGCTACGCACGCTGCATGCGCTCTTGCGCGAGGGGCAGGTCCGCAAGAGCTACCTCGCGCTGGTCGCCGGCCGCTGGCAGCTCGGACACCGCCGCATCGATGCGCCGCTGCGCACCGACCTGCGCGTGGGCGGCGAGCGCACGGTACGGGTGGCGCGGGCTGGGACCGGACGCGGAGAGGGCGCACGCGGCGCGGCCGCGCGCGGCGGGGCGGGCGAACGAGGCGGGACCAGTGGTCGCGGCAGTAGCGGCGGCGCTCATGCGGCCAAGCCCGCGCTCACCGAGTTCCGTCTCATCGAGCACTACGGAGCGCGCGCTTCACTCCTCGAGGCGGCGCTGCACACCGGGCGCATGCATCAGATCCGGGTGCACGCGGCGCACGCCGGCCACCCGATCATCGGTGATGACAAATACGGTGACCCCTCCGCGAACGCCGAGCTGCGTGCGCTGGGTCTGCGCCGCATGTTCCTGCATGCGCACGCCTGTTCCTTTCTCTGGCCGGACAGCGGCGTGGAACAGAGCTTCAGCGCACCGCTGCCCGCGGAGCTCGCGCGGCTGCTCGAGCGGCTGCAGGTGCCGGACGCCTCGGCGCGAGCCGCGCCACGACGCGAGGCGCGGCGGCGGGGATGACCGCAGCCGGGTGGCGGTAAGAGTGATGCTGGCGCCGCGCACGCGCGCGGACGCTACTTCCGGCAATGGGGCATACAAGGCCGGATCGTCCCCGAAGTTATTATCCGTTACCCGAGGGCGCGGAAAGCTCCGGCATCGATGCCGGAGATGGATAGCGCGACGGTACGGTCTCTGCATCGAGTGAACCCCCTTTTTGGTTGAGTGGGATCGTCCTCGTGCCCAGTGAGAAATCGACTGCATCGATCACGATCCGCAACATCCCGGCGGCCACCCATCGTGCGCTCCGTGTGCGGGCAGCCCAGCATGGGCGCAGCACCGAGGCGGAGATCCGGCTCATCCTCGAGGCGGCCGCCAAGCCCGAAGGCCGTATCAAGCTCGGATCTGTGTTGGCGCAGATTGGTCGCGAGGCCGGTGGAGTGGAGCTGCACCTCGAGCGCGAATCCTGGCCTTCGACTTGGAGGCGGCCGAGGCTCGTGCGCTCGTGCAGGTCCGGGCTCGAGCGGCGCGGAAGGGTATCGGCACGGCCGACAGCTACATCGCGGCGATCGCGCAGGCCCGCGGCTTCACGGTAGCAACCCGGAAGACAGGGGCGTTCAAAGCCGCCGGTGTGCCGGTCATCAATCCTTGGAAGGTTACTGGCTGACAATCCTGGGCTTGCGGCCGGGAGTGGGGCAGGCATGAGCGTGGGGACAACGCTGGTCCGTCAATGTTCGCGGATGCGCTCGTACAGCCGCTGCGTCTCGGCGGAAGGCTCGATGCCCAGCCCCGCCCGCAGCAGCTCGCGGCAGCGAACGAAGGCGTCCAGGGCCTCGGCCTTGCGACCCTGGGCGAGCAGGCCGCGCATCAGGCCGCGATGAAACCCTTCCGCGTGGGGATCGAGCTCGATCACGTGTCGATGCAGCTCTACGGCCGCCTCCCATGCAGCGATCTGCTCGAGCGTCTTCGACAGCACATCGGCCAGGCGCATGAAGCGGCCTCGCAGTCGCTCGCGCACACCGACGATCCAGGAGCGCTCCTCCTCCGGTAGGAAATGACCTGGGTAGAGGCCGATCAGCTCCCGGCACCCCT
>JASHPX010000152.1 GCA_030037905.1 Gammaproteobacteria bacterium | reverse complement strand
GCGCTGCTTGTGAATCTCGTAGGGAGAGGCATTGATGACCAGCAGTGCCTCGGCGCCCTGTTGGCGTGCCGCGCGCGCCGGGGCGTGCTCCCAGCTGTCCTCGCAGATCAGCAGCCCCAGCCGATAGCCGCGGAACTCCACGACCGTAGGCTCGCTGCCGGGCGAGAAGTAGCGCTTCTCGTCGAACACGCGGTAATTTGGCAGGCACGCCTTGCGATAGTTGCCGAGCACGCGGCCGCCGTGCAGCAGCAGCGCCGCATTGTAGATGCGCCCCTCGTGATACTCGGGGTAGCCGGCGAGAACCGCGATCTCCGGCACCGCGCGCCGCAGCTCATCGAGGCCCTGCTCGATCTTGAGCCGCAGTCCGCGGTGAAACAGCAGATCCTCTGGCGGGTAGCCCGAGAGCGCGAGCTCCGGGAACATGACCAGGTCCGCCCCGAGCTCGGTGTGGGCGCGGCGAGCGAGATTGATCAGCCGCTCAACGTTGGCCTGCACCGCGCCTACGAACAGGTCGACCTGCGAGAGCGCAATCCGCAACCGTTCCTGCCCGGCCATGGGCACTGCGCTCCTTCATGCCACCGGGCGCATCAGCGATGCCGCGCTCGGCGGCGGCCGGCAGCGCGTGCGCTCGACCCGGCGGCGCTCTTTGTGCGCGCTGGCTTCTGTCCCCATGACGCCTGCCTGCCGCGGGCAGCCTGCCTGCCGCGGGCAGCCTGCTTGCCGCGGGCAGCCTGCTTGCTCCGGGCCGATTGCTTGCCCCGAGCTGGTTGCTTGGCCCGGGCCTGAAGCCTGCCCTGCGGGACGTGCTGGGTAGCTGCGCGCGAGCCTGCGGCCTGCGCGCCTGGCGCCTGCGCACCTGCGCCCTGCCCGCGCGCAGCGCGCCCGGGCAGCAGCTCCGCCATCGCACTGCCGAGCTCTGCAGGCGAGCGCACCGTGCGCACTCCGGCAGCCTCCAGCGCGCGGAACTTGTCGTTCGCAGTGCCCTTGCCGCCGGCGATCACGGCGCCGGCGTGACCCATGCGCTTGCCGGCTGGTGCAGTGACCCCGGCGATGTACGCCACCACGGGCTTGGTCACATAGCGGCGGATGTGCTCTGCCGCGGCCTCTTCGTCCGAGCCACCGATCTCCCCGACCATGATGATGCCTTCGGTCTGCGGGTCGCGCTCGAACAGCTCGATCATGTCGATGAAGTTCATGCCGCGCACCGGATCCCCGCCGATGCCGACGCAGGTGCTCTGTCCCAGGCCGACGTTCGTGGTCTGAAAGACGGTCTCGTAGGTCAGCGTGCCCGAGCGTGACACGATGCCTACGCAGCCGCGCCGGTGGATGAAGCCCGGCATGATCCCGATCTTGCACTCATCGGGTGTGATGATGCCGGGGCAATTGGGTCCAATGAGCCGCGTGGGCGAGCCGGCCAGAGCCGCCTTGACCTTGATCATGTCGTTCACCGGCACGCCCTCGGTGATGCACACCACCAGCTCGATGCCTGCGTCCACCGCTTCCAGAATCGAATCCGCGGCGTAGGGTGCCGGCACATAGATCATGCTGGCGGTGGCTGCCGTCTCGCGCACGGCATCGCGCACCGTGTTGAACACCGGCAGACCCAGGTGCTGCTCGCCGCCGCGCCCCGGCGTGACTCCGCCGACCAGCCGCGTGCCGTACGCCAGGGCCTGCTCGGAGTGAAAGGTTCCCTGCTTGCCGGTGAAGCCCTGGCAGATCACCTGGGTGCGGCGGTTGACGAGGATACTCATGCGGGCTCCTCAGGCTGCCGCGGCGGCCGCCGCGCGGCGCGCCTCGGCGACGACTTTCTTCGCAGCGTCGGTCAGGTCGCTCGCCGGGATGAGCGCCAAGCCGCTCGCGGCGAGCCGCTCGCGCGCCACCGCTGCGTTGGTGCCCTCCAGGCGCACGACCACCGGCACGCGCACCCCGATATTCTTGACAGCGTTGATGATGCCGTCGGCGATCAGGTCGCAGCGTACGATTCCCCCGAATATATTCACCAGGATCGCCCGCACCTGCGCATTGGACAGGATCAGCTGAAACGCTGCGGTGACCCGTTCGCTCGTCGCCCCGCCGCCCACGTCCAGAAAGTTCGCCGGCCGGCCGCCGTGCAGCTTGATCAGATCCATCGTCGCCATCGCCAGGCCCGCCCCGTTGACCATGCAGGCGATATCCCCGTCGAGCGAGACGTAATTCAGGTCATGCTCACTGGCGCGCCGCTCCATCGGATCCTCCTGACCGATGTCGCGCAGCGCTGCCAGTTTTTTCTGCCGGAAGAGCGCATTGGCCTCGATGTCGATCTTCGCATCGAGCGCCACGAGGGTGCCGGCCTTGGTGACGATCAGTGGATTGATCTCGATCAGGCTCGCATCGCACGTGAGGTACAGCCGGTAGAGCGCGAGCGCCAGCGCCTGGAACTGCTCGACCTGCTTGCCCGTGAGCCCGAGCCCGAAGGCCAGCTGCTTGCACTGGAAGGGCTGTAGACCCGTGGCCGGATGCACGTTCACCGTGAGGATGCGCTCGGGCGTGCGCTCGGCCACCTCTTCGATCTCCATACCGCCGGCCTGCGAGGCGACCACTGCGATGCGTCCGCGCTCGCGGTTGAGAGTGAGACTGAGGTACAGCTCGCGCTCGATCTGCGAGCCACATTCGACGTACACGCGGTCCACCGGCAGTCCCGCCGGGCCCGTCTGCTTGGTCACGAGCCGCCGCCCGAGTATCGCCGCAGCGGCTGCCTGCACCTCTCTGGCGTCACGCGCGAGCTTGACCCCGCCCGCCTTGCCGCGGCCGCCGGCATGCACCTGCGCCTTCACCACCCAGAGCTTGCCGCCGAGCGCCTCTGCGACCGTCGCGGCCTCCTCGGGGCTGCCGGCGACGCGCCCCTCGGGGATGGGCACGCCATAATCGGCCAGCAGCAGCTTCGCCTGGTATTCGTGCAGATTCATGCGAGGCCTTTCGGTCGGCTGAAAAATACGAATTGTCGCGGAAAGCGGCCCGCGAGGCCAGCGGCGGCATCCGCCGGAATTAACTCAGCATTCTTGCGCGCCGGTATCTACCAACGCCTGAAGACCGGTTCGACCAGCAATCGGCTTTGCTCCCGGGACACCAACTCTGAAATTCGGATCGAATCCGATATCGATGGTGATCGTTGGTCCGATGAATGCCAGAATTGCTTGGTTAGCGTGCCCACAATTTAACTGTTTTGGGCATATAGCGGACTAAACATCACAGATGCGGGACGCGTTACGGGAGGGGCACCGATTTGCTTGATCAAATATGGCCCACGCCCGAACTTCTCTACGGCTTCTTCGGCAGCCTGCTCAAAAGACGGATATGTATTGATGAGCTGCCTATCGTGGACAAGCACCCACTGGCCAAGGGCTTTCGACTCCAGCTCCAACCGGAGTGCCTCGTAGGCTTCTAGTTCTTCTGTGAGTGTTGCCATGGGCTGCAATATACTCGCTCATGCTGACGGATTAAAATGTGATACGGATCAAGGGCTAAGACGCGCAGGGAACGCCGGCTCACTTCCGTCAACGCTTCTCGGCCGCCTTCCTGACTATCTCCGCCCGCCGCTTCTTACTGGGGCTGGGATTGTCGCGGAAAGCGGCGCGGGAGGCCAGCGGCGCGCGGCCAGCGCCGGCCCGCGAGCACCTCGGCGAGTGCCAGGCAGTCCCCTGCACGCGGCGCTTTGCCGAGCGGACCGGTGTTGCCGAGCGGACCCGCCGTGATCACGCAATCACTGAAACGTTGGCATGATCCGTCTCATGAAGCCGTCGAACAGCGGTACGGTGAAGGCAGTATCCCCGTGTGACGGACCGTAAATCATGCCCCCCGCGATTAGTGCACTGCGCGTGGGAGCCACCGTGGTGACCTTTTTTCGCAGAACATCGGCGACATCGCCAGAGCGATGAGGATCCGGGCCGAGTTCCGCCATCGCTCGCAGGTAGCGCTTTTCCGACGGCGCCAAGCGGTCAAAACGCACACGGAAGAAGCTCTCATCAAGCTCAGCAAGAGCCAATTCCGTGGCCCTCCGGGCGTCAGAGGTGGATATCGGGGATGCCTCAGCAACGTTCCAGCTGTGTTTGCCCCACTCTTGCAGAAAATACGGATAGCAATGCGTTTGCCGCAGGATTACGTCGATAGCGGCCGGCTGGAACCTCACATGTTCCCGTTCCGCCGGCACGCGTAGAGCCTTAATCGCAGCATCGTTGTCGAGCCGATCTACGGAAACGAACTCGAACAGTCGCTCGGCATAAGATTTTGCACGCCCGGTTTGCGCAAGCAGCTGCGGCAGACCTGCTGCCACCATGGTCACCGGCAGCTGCGCCTGGCCCGCAGCATGTAAGGCGCTGATCAGTGCTGCAAGCTGTTCTTCATGGACATACTGAAGCTCATCAATGAACAGTGCGATGGCAGTGTTGCCGTCAGCGGCCGCCATTCCGGCAGACGTGATGACATCGGACAAGTCGGCGTCGAGATCGCCGCTGTCGGCCAGACCCTTTTCGGGTCTGGCGGAGAGATTCACCTCGATATCCCGGTATTTCACCTTCAGCGAGGAGGCAAAACCGGCCAGCGCCCGCAAGGCTTTGTGGGTGGTGGCTTTGGCCGCTTCGAGTCGGTCGAGCCGAATCAGGGTTGCACGCAACGCGGACACCAACAATGCAGGTAAGGATCGCTCCTCCGGCGCCTGCACGCGCACGGTCGTAATTTTCTGTGCCTCTGCGTCGAGTCGAATATGGTTCAAAAGAACGGTTTTCCCGACACCGCGTAGCCCGTACAGGACAAAGCTTCGAGCTGCACGGCCCTGCCGAATTCGGGCCAATGCTACGGAGGCCCGCTCGATGACCTGGTCACGGCCCGCCAGTTCCGGAGGCGGCGTGCCCGCACCCGGGGAATACGGGTTCGTTCGCGGATCCATTTAGCGATCTTAGTATGGTTTATCTATTTTCTGTAAATTTACCTAAGATCGCAATAAAAGCAAGCTCCCGGGGCGATGGCCAGGCTCAGGGCCTAAGCGATAGGGGTGACTCCTGCTTCCACCAGGGCTCGTTCCAGCGTGGGATATCCCTCGCAACCTGGCGCATGAAGCTCTCGAAGAGCCGGTTGCTCGATCGCCAGTACTTGTTCTGGAGATCTCAGCCTATCCCCGAAGATGAGCAAACAGGTAGCCGGAGGATACCGGCGTGATGTCCACCGAATTCCGTGGGCCTCCTGATACCTCTTGTGAAGCAAACTTGCAGCTTGACGACTGGTGGGATATCCCGCTCGGGAACACCAGCACACTCGTTCGCACGGCATGCGAATCCGATCCGCTCCCGCGCCCTCGAGGTCAACAAGCTTGATCGGGTTGGTCACGCGAAATTTTACGAATCTCTGTTTACGAACGAGCTGCATTTCAAGGTAATATGGCTTTGATGGTGGCACCTCCGGTAGGTGGTGGAGCAAGGTTTCCGCAATAGCCGCTTCTAGATTTGAAGCGATGTACAGAGTTGGAATGCGGGTACCATCTACTGACTCGAGTGGGTGAAAACGTCCGCCCTGGTTCGCGTCCGCGGGATTGGCTTTGTCATTTGGGTTGAACCATAGCGGATGCCCATCGCACGGCACAACCCGATAGAGCTCCGTACCTGGGTTACATTCACGCCATAATGGCTCGTCTGGCAGTTGCTCAAGCGTTGGCAAACACCACTCCGGTGTTTGCTCAACGCTAGAAGAGCTCAACCACGTTCTCCGCTGCGGCAGCGTCGATAACTTGTTGCGGCTGCGAATCCATCAGACCGATGGGCGTCTTACCCCCTAACCTATCGTTTGGAGACGTAAGCCACAATGCCAGATGCCACTTATCCTGATCCTTTGGAAACGCTTCTAGGATCTTGGCGATGACTGGCTTTGGACGCGCGGCAACAGGGTCAAACTGAAATTGTGGGTAGCCAATGCGCCCAGCATGGCGAACGGCGAAAATCTTTCCCTGCCGCCGCCACTTCGAAGCAACCAAAGACCTATTTCCAGCCGTTGAGCCGACTGCCCTCGCTATTTTTTTGCTGGTGCACAGTGGGTAACGCTCAACAAAATCCTCACGAGCCCGTTCGTATCGATCTATCAGAGTAGTATCCGTTCCTGCAGGAAACGTTCTCTCCTGTACGTCGTCATCATCGTCAGCTGGATCGTCGTGATCCTTGATGAACGTCTTCAGTCGCGGACTATTGATTCGGCGATATGCCAGCACTACATATGCTGCGGGCTTGTGTTGCGTTTGCGTGGCCTCCTCAATGGCGCGCGTTGCGTGCACAACCGCTTCGTCAACTGTATCAAGTGACCAAGCTTTGGTGTTTCTATCAGCGGTCGCCAGCGCAATTAGATAACCGGACAAGTGCCCAGGCGGCAGGCGGTTGGCATGTCTAAAGTTCCGGAATAGTTGGGTATCGATCCTGCTGGCAAACTCCATGTCGCTCTCGTTGGGCTTGGAATAGCCAATCACGGTGAGAAGAACTTTGTTTGCTGTAAGAGATCTCTTTAGCTCGCGCTGCCACGAAGGCTGCTGCGGCCTAATCTCCGCGCGTCCTTCCGATGAGTAGATCAACAACGACGGAAGGGAAGGCGCCGCGGTGCTTGGGGTTTCGCTGATAGCGTCAAGGAGTCCCATGGTTTTGGCTCTAGATGCCTAGCATAGTTTGGATATCTTGGATAGGCAGTATAGAGAATCTGTTCCCAAATCGCAACTCGGCAGCCGTGCGTGTGAGATCGCTAACTTGCCGATATTTAAGGGTATTTTACTAGTTTCGATCCCGAGCTGGATACATACCCAGTCAACAAGCCCGCGTAGGAATGGAAGCCGGTATGGCGGTGCCGCCGAAGCTCAGCCGATCTCCGAGAGAGGACGACCGCAGGGAGGTGCGAGGCGGTTGGGCCCCGGCGAGGCGAGAGCCCGATGACTGGCCCTCTCGAATGCGTACATCCTGGACAACGGCAGCGTGCGGCGAGCGGGTAACCATGCTCGAAAACTCACAGGCTATCAGCGGTGCCCCGCGGCACCGCACCTCGCGTCCAGGGTTGATAGTAATCACGGCCGCAGAATGTACGCCAGCAAGGAGCCCAATCCGCAAGACGGGACTGCCGATACTGTATATACCTCCCCTGGGATTCCGAACCGGAGTTATTCATGACGAAAGCTGAGCTCCTTACACGACTGAGCGCACACGAGGACAACTTCGTGGAACGCAAGAGCGAGGGCATGGCGGCGCGCGAGATCCGCAAAACGATAGCAGCCTTTGCGAACACCGTTGATGGGCGAGAAGCGGTCTTGTTCGTCGGCGTGCAAGACCGAGGCGGTGCAATCACGGGAGTCACTGACACTGATGCGCTACAAAAGCGGGTACGCGAGGCATGCGAAGACTGCTATCCGTCCATCAAGTACAGCTGCGAAGTCCTGCAGCACGAAGGCAAATCAGTGGTTGCCGTCGTCGTCCCACCGAGCAACGACAAGCCGCATTTTACCGGGCCAGCATTCGTCCGCGTCGGATCACAGAGCGTGCAAGCCTCAAAGGAACAGTTCGATGAGATCATCCTCAGCCGGAATGACAAATGCAGAGAGATCCTCCGCTTGAAGGGCAAGACTCTGATTACAGTACGAGGCATCGGCTACAAGCTCGGCAGTCATAAACCGCCGCTTGCAGATCCTCGTTATGTCGAGCAGACCGAATGTCGAGTCGTAGATTGCACGGCGCACACCGTCACGCTCTTCGAGCCAGCAAGCGGCCGGGAATTCTCCGAGTCCCTGGCTGGTGTTGTGATCGCCCGCGATGATGCGCACCTCGGGAGATTGATGCTTCTGGTTCACTTCCCGAGGCCATAGCCTACCAGGCCATAACCCCCCGATCGGAAGGCATAATCACGAGGGTGATAGTAATGACGCGTGTCCGTGGAAGTTATGTGGGGC
>JASHPX010000151.1 GCA_030037905.1 Gammaproteobacteria bacterium | reverse complement strand
CTGGAACAGCTACATGGAAGGCGGTGCGCCCGGCGGCGCGGCAGGCGGGGCCGGTTAGCCGCGCGGTACGTCGTTGGTGGCGCGACGGGCAGCCAGATCCGCCGGATTCATGATGGCATGGGTGCGCGAGGTCTCGTTGCTGCCGGCCTCGTACGCTTCAACGCGGTTACGCCCGCGGTTCTTCGCGCGATACAGCGCGGCGTCCGCGGCGCGCTGCAGCGCTTCCAGCGTCGAGAGCCGCCGGCTGAGCGATGCGACGCCGAAGCTCGCCGTGACCGTGCGTTGCTCGGCGCCGGCGATCAGATGCCCCTGCAGGTGCGAGCGCAGCCGCTCGGCGAGCTGCATCGCCTGGTCGTGCGCGGCGCACACCACCAGCATGAACTCTTCCCCTCCGGTACGGCCGAGCAGATCGCTCGGTCGCACCAGGTGGCGCGTGAGGTTCACCAGCTGGCAGAGCACCCGGTCGCCCTCGGCGTGTCCGAAGTCGTCGTTGATGCGCTTGAAGTGATCCAGGTCGAAGCTCACCAGTGACAGCGGGGTCGCGTGTCGCACGGCGCGGTCGATCGACTGTTGCACGAGCGGCAGCAGTCCACGCCGGTTGTAGACGCCGGTGAGCGCGTCGATGGTTGCCAGGTGTTCCGCGCGGCGACGGGCCTCGTCCAGCTCGCGCGTGCGTTCCTCCACGCTGCGCTCGAGCTCCTGCTGACGGCTCTCGAGCGCCTTGCGCGTGGCGCTCTCTGCGCGGCGGGTCGCCATCTGCAGCGCCCGGATGCGGTCGGCGAGCGCCAGGGAGAACAGCAGCGCCTGCAATGCAACGCCGAACGTCGGGCCATTACGTCCCGAGCTGCTGAAGGGCAGGATGCCACCGATCGTCAGCCCCATCACCAGCAGGCCCACGGTGCCGCACAGCTGTGCGAGCAGGAAAAACCGGGCCTGCGGATGGCCGCGCCACAGGCACACCGCGCCTGCGAGCGCGCCCACCACGGGAGCGACGAACACCATCGCAAAACACAGCGGATAGACCCAACCCAGGGGTGCCAGCCACGCGAATAGCGCGGCGATCATGGCGATGGCACCGGCGCCGAGCAGCAGCCGGTCGAGCCAGGGAATCGCCCGTGTCTCGAGCAGCGCCCGGGCGAACAGCATATTGAGCAGGAAGCCGCCGCCGGCAAACAACGGCAGCCCCTGATTGCCAGGCCACACCAGGGCCGGATAGAGCATCCAGGGCCCGAAGCCGTTCAACACCGTGCACGCCAGATAGCCGAACGGCAGCAGCAGTACGTAGTAGGTGTACGCGCGCTGCCGCAGCGACAGGCACAGGAAGAGGTTATAGATGAACAGCGCCACGAACAGACCGGTGAAGGCACCGTCGAGCAGCAGGCTTTGCCGCGTGGCATTCTCGACGTCCGCGCCGCTCTGGAATTGCATCGGCACCAGCAGTGCGCCCATGCGGCTGGCAACCCGCAGGTACAGCTCGTAGTGCACGCCCGGGTCGACATGGATGGGCAGCAGCGGATGGCTGCCGGGTATCGCGCGTTCGCGAGCGGGAATCAGATCCCCGGCGCGCGCGCTCTGGCGCAGCACTCCGTCCGCGAACACATAGAGCCGCACATCGTCCAGCGTGGGCTGCGCGATGCTCAGATATACGGTCGTGGAGCTGAGCGCGCGGCTCTGTAGGGTCAGGTGCAGCCAGTAGGCGGCGTTGCTGAAGCCGAAGTTGACCGTGCTGCCGTGAACCGGAAGGAAGCGGGTGCCCGGGGCACTCACGGCCTGCACGTCGAGCCGACCGCTGCGATCGATCAGATAGCCGACCTGACCATCGCCGCTGACGGGCGCATCGGATCGATATGTCACGGGCGCAGCGCTGGCGATGCCCGGTACCGCCACGAGGAGCGACGAGACGAGGCTCAGCAGTAGCGCCGGCAAGCAGGCACGTGGTCGCGTGGCGCGACGGAATCGATGCAAAGCGGCCATCCTCGCTGCGGCCTGTCCTGGCCCCGTGCCGCAGCCGGCCCTGAAACGCGCCGCAGCGCCGGCATCATGCGGGAGCCGCGGCGGGCCTGCATCAGCACCGCTATAATTCTGTGCATGACATCACGTGCCGAGCAGCGAACCGCCAGCGCCCAGGCCCAGTACACGGTAACCGGCAAGGACTTGCCGCTGTCCTGTCCGATGCCTGACATGACGCTCTGGAACTCGCACCCCCGGGTCTACCTGCCCATCGAGGCCACCGGCTTCGCCAAGTGTCCCTACTGCGGGGCGGAGTACACGCTGCAGCGCTGAGCCAGCGGCGGCTACGGCCGGCGCGGCGGGTACGGCTGGTAAGACTTTTCCTCGACGATCGCGGAGCCGAGCGTCAGATTGATGCGTCTCTTGATTGCCGCGCGTTCATCGTTGCGCAGATAGACAGCGCGTGCGAGCTCGATGAAGTCGGCGTCGAAGCATCCGCGCGCCTCATGCGAGCGGATACGATCCTCGATATCCCACAGTGCGGCGTTGACTGACTCGAGCGCGGCGAGCTCGGCGCCCAGGCTGGCCGGATGCGCGGGGCGGCTCTGCTGCCAGGTCGCCTCCAGCAGCGCCAGCTCATGCGTTACGTTCTGCAGCTTCTCCGGCTCGGTGATACGCCGGATCTTGATGCGCAGGATGCTGATCTTGTCGAGCAGCTCAGCGGCCGAGATTGGAACCAGGATGTCCGCCATGCGCTGCAATGGTATCAGGGGCGCCCATCAGCGCGGCGTTCAGGCGCGCCGCGGAATGCTCAGGGGCGCTGTGGGATGTTCAGGGGCGCTGCGGGATGCTCAGGCGCGCTGCGAGGCGCGATGATCGATGGTGATACACTGCATGCGAGGCAGTCGTGATATTCGGAAGACGGATAGCCGTTCAATGGCCGGCGGACACGGAGGTGCGGCGCAAGAGCCTGCCGCGCGGCGCAATGCTGTACGACTCTGCCCGGGCTGCGAACGCGGAGGGCAGCTGGTTCGACCCGGCCTGGTGGCGCAGCCGCGGCGAAGTGCGCGTGGGGGATGAGGGTCGCGGTGGCGCCGTCTTCATCGAAGCCGATGGGCGGCGCCTGGTACTGCGCCATTACCGGCGCGGGGGCTGGGCGGCGCGGCTGTCTGCCGATCGCTACTGGTGGCATGACGAGAACTCGACGCGCGGTTTCACCGAGTGGCACCTGCTGTACCTGATGCGCAGGGCGGGGCTGCCCGTGCCACAGCCACTCGCCGCGTGCTATCGGCGCACCGGCCCCCGTACCTACACCGCGGATCTATTGAGCGAGCGGATCGAAGCCGTACGTTCGCTCGCTGCGAGGGTGATCGAGGCGCCCCTGGCGCTCAGTGGCTGGATCGCAATTGGCCGTTGCCTGCGGCGCTTCCATGAGGACGGCGTCTACCACGCCGATCTGAACGCACACAACGTGCTGCTGGACCCGCAGTGGAACGTGTGGATCGTGGACTTCGATCGCGCATGTCTGCGCCGCCCCGGTCTATGGTGCGACGGTAACCTGGTGCGTCTGCGCCGCTCCGTCGAGAAGATCACCGCCGCATTGCCGCCCGAGCATTTTTCCGACGCGGACTGGGCCTCGATGCTCGACGCCTACTTCACCGCTGCCCAGTCGGCCTCGGTCCCGGCCGCATAGTGAGCTCTGCCGGAGAGCCCCGTGCGCCGGCTCTACACGCTGCTGCTGTATGCCGCGCTGCCGTTCGTCGCCCTGAGCGGGCGGCTGCGAGGATCGCCGGCCGGCCCTGGCACGCCCGGATGGCGCGAGCGACTCGGCTTCGGCCCGAGCGGCAGCGGGCGCGGCCTATGGGTACATGCCGCCTCGGTGGGGGAAGTGCAGGCCGCGGCGGTGCTGCTCGAGGCATTGCGAGTACGCGACTCACGGCTCGATGTGGCGCTCTCCTGCGGCACGGCGACCGGATATGAGCGGGCCCGCGCGTTGCTACCCGGCGTGGATGTGCGCTACGCCCCCTACGACCTGCCGCGCGCGCTGCGGCGCTGGCTCGCGGGTCTGCGCCCCCGCCTGCTGGTGCTGATCGAAACGGAGCTGTGGCCCAATCTGCTGCACGAGGCCCGCCGTGCGAGCGTACCCACCCTGATCGGCAGCGCCCGCGTCTCGGCACGCAGCGCCCGCTGGTACCGCCGCTTGCCGGGCCTGCTGCGTGGAGCGCTGCGCACCAACGTCTGGGTGGGGGCGCAAACGCCTGCGGACGCCGAGCGCTTTCGCGCCCTGGGCGTACCTCCCGGTCGCGTGAGCGTCATCGGTAACCTGAAGTTCGACCGTACGTTGCCCACGCAGCTGCGGGTGCGCGGCGCGGCTCTGCGGGCGCGTTTCGCAGCGACGCGCCCTCTCTGGACCGCAGGCAGCACGCACGCGGGCGAGGAGACGATCGTGCTGGAGGCTCACCGCCAGCTATGCCGGCGCCTGCCCGAGGCGCTGCTGGTCATTGCTCCGCGCCACCCGCAGCGCTTCGAGGAGGCCGACGCTGTGCTCGCAGCCGGCGGTTGGCGCTACCTGCGCCGCTCCAGCACGACGGTCGCCGGGAGCAGCATGCCCCGCGACGCCGGCTTGCAGGAGGAGCGCTCCTGCCAGGTGTTGCTGCTGGATACGCTCGGAGAGCTGGTGGATTTCTACGCTGGCTCTGACGTGGCCTTCGTCGGTGGCAGCCTCGTGCCGGTGGGGGGGCACAACCTGCTCGAGCCCGCGGCTCTCGGTGTGCCGGTGCTCTCGGGCCCGCAACAGTTCAACAGTCCCGATATCGCGCGCATTCTCAGGCACAGCGGCGGCCTGCGCATCGTGAAGGACGCGGCGGACCTGGCCGCTGCCGTGGAGGGGCTACTGCGTGATCCGGCGGCACGGCGCACTCAGGGCGAGAAGGCGCGCGGTGCCATCGAAGCACATCGCGGAGCCCTGGCGCGCCTCGTGGAACTGGTGGATAAGCTCCGTGCGCACGCCGACGGCGTGCCCGGTGACGGCGCGGCGGGTGGCAGCGCGGCGGGTGGCAGCGCGGCGGGTGGCGCTCCGGGCTTGGCTAGTAGTTCGGCAGGTCCGGATCGACGTCCTGAATCCAGGAATTGATTCCGCCGGTCAGGTTGGCAACGTTCTGGAAGCCGGCCGATTGCAGCAACTCCGCTGCGCGGCGGCTGCGGCCGCCGGACTTGCACATCGCCACGACCGGCTCGTCGCGGGAGAGCTCCTGCAGGCGGCGCGGCAGCTGCGCGAGCGGGATCAGCGTGCTGCCCGGGAGGGCCACAATGGCGTACTCCCACGGCTCACGCACGTCCAGGATTCGCGGGGCGTCACCGGCGTCGAGGCGGCGCTTGAGCTCCTGGGCGGATATCTCAGTGATTGCCATTTTCAGAACCCGAATATTGCGGGGCGCGGGGCGTGCTCGAGGGGCTCGATGACCGTCTCGAACAGTACCTCGCGGGTGAAGTCGCGCGCGCCGGCGCGGCGGATCAGGCACGCCTGCTGCGGCTCGGCGGCGCCGATCACCGCGAACAGCTGGCCGCCCGGCCGCAGCGCGTGCTCGAAGCGTGGCTCATAGAGCGGCAGCGAGGCAGTCAGTACCACGACGTCGTACGCCGACTCCTCGGCGAGCTGCATCGCGTCGGCACAGAGCACCTCGACGGTGCCTTCGGAGAGCCCCTGCAGGTTGGCGCTCGCGAGTGCGACGATTTGCTCGTGCAGCTCGAGGCTGCGCACCCGGGCGCCGAGCCGAGCCAGACAGGCCGATACATACCCCGAGCCCGTGCCGACCTCGAGCACCCGCTCGCCCGGCTGTACCCGCAGAGCCTGCAGCAGCCGGCCCACGATCATGGGCCGCAGCATGCGCTTGGCGCAGGGCAGGGGGATCTCGCAATCGGCGTACGCCAGCTCTCGCCAGGGCGCCGGCACGAACCGCTCGCGCGGCACCTCGCGCAGCACCTCGAGAATCCGATCGTCGAGCACTTCCCAGGCGCGTACCTGCTGCTCGACCATCTGTTCGCGCGCATCGACGGACATTGAACTTAATCCAACCGCCAGGGGGCGTGCCACGTTAAGCGTTTTCGCCGCGCCTGCCAAGACTAGATTCATATGGTGAAATGGCGCAGGCACGAGCGGATACTTCGCTATGCTGTCTAGCGCGGGCGATGGCAGAGCTTGGCCCTCCTCCCAAGGAAAGCATCGCTTGAACGAATCAGTCTGATGTTGATCCTCGCTCTGCTCTGCCTGGCACTCGGCATCGCCGCGGTGGTGCTGCTCGTATGGCTGTTGCTGCAGCGGCGTGTCCTGGCGAGCATGCAGGAGGTCTCGCAGCAGGTTCAACGCGCCGCCATCGGTGGCTCGCCGAAGAACCGTGTCGAGCTGCAGCCCCAGCGTCCGGAGCTGGCTGCGCTGGTGACGGCCGTCAATCATCTGCTGTCGCGTGCCGCCTCAGCAGCGGAGCATCCCCCGAGCCCCGCCGCCTCGATTACCGCGCTGGGCGACAGGGTGCACGAGGCCGTGCTGATCCACGGCGCGGCCATCCGTTACGCCAACGCACAGTTCGCGCAGCTGGCCGGTTACCGCGCCGAGGAGCTGGTCGGCCGGCGGCTCGCCGATCTGGTGCCGCAGGAATACGCCGAGCTGGTCGGCTCCAACATCCAACGTCGACTCGCAGGCGAGGCCGCCGCGGAGCGCTACGAGGTGGATCTGACGCCCTCCGGCGCCAGCAGCGCGCGCCTGGAGCTTTCCACCTGGCCCATCGAGCACGAGGGCGAGCGCGCGCTGCTGATCATCGGTGTGGAGGTGCTGCCCACGCAGAATATCGAGGAGCTGCAGGCCGGCGAGGGACGTGCGCGTGCGCAGCTGACGCTCGAATGCCTCTCGGAGGCGTTGCTCACCACCGACGTGCACGGCGGCATCGACTACCTCAACCCGGCCGCCGAGCGCATGCTCGGCATGACCGCGGCCGATGCCACCGGCAAGCCATTGCAGGAGGTGGCGCGCGTGGTGGAGGAGGCCGACCAGAAACTGCTGTCCGAGCCGGTGCGTCAGGCCCTGTCCAGCGGGACTGCGTTGAATCTCGGACGCCGGGCGCTGCTGATTTGCTCTCCGAGCGGCGGGGAGCATCTGGTGGAACTGTCGGCGGCACCGATACGCCTGAGCACTGGAGAGACCACCGGAGCCGTCGTGCTGTTGCACGATGTGACCGAGAGCCGCGGACTCGCACGGCAGATGTCCTATCAGGCCGCGCACGATGCACTGACCGGCCTGGTGAACCGGCGCGAGTTCGAGCGGCGGCTGCAGGCGGCGCTCGAGGTGGCGCACCGTGGGGACAACTCGCACGTGCTGTGCTACCTGGACCTGGATCGCTTCAAGGTGGTCAACGACACCGCCGGGCATCTGGCGGGCGATGCGATGCTGCGCGAGACGGCCAAGATACTGCGCAGCGCGGTGCGCGATTCGGACACCGTGGCGCGTCTGGGTGGAGACGAGTTCGGCATGCTGCTGGTGGGCTGCCCGCTGGAGAAAGCCCAGCAGATCGCTTCGGACGTCTGCCGCGCGGTGAGCGATTTCCGCTTTGTCTGGAAGGACAAGATCTTCGATGTGGGTGTGAGTATCGGCCTGGTGGAGATCGCGCGCGACAGCGCCAGCATGGAGGAAGCCCTCGCGGCCGCCGACTCCGCCTGTTACGTCGCCAAGCGCCAGGGCGGTCACGTCGCCGTCTACTCGGCGCGCGACGAGGCGCTCGCCCGCCAGAGCGGTGAGATCCAGTGGCTGCAGACGCTGCAGGGCGCACTGCGCGACAGCCGCTTCGAGCTGTACTGCCAGGCCATCGTCCCTGCGTACTCGGCCAACGATGAGGGACCGGCGATGGAGGTGCTGGTCCGCCTGCGCAGCGAGAGCGGCGAGCAGCTGCCGCCGATCGATTTCGTGCGTGCCGCCGAGCGCTACCGGCTCATGGGACTGGTGGATCGCTGGGTCGTGCAGACCACACTCACGGCGCTCGGGCGCGGCGCAATCGCGCTTGCGCCCAAGCGCAGCGTGGCCATCAACATCTGCGCGCAGACCCTGGCGGACGTGCAATTCCCGGAGTTCGTGGTCGATTGCTTCGATTCCACGGGAGCGACCCCGGCGCAGGTGTGCTTCGAGATCGCAGAGGCGTCCGTGATCGCGAACCTCGACCAGGCGCGCCGTTTCGTCGGCGTGCTGCACGGCATGGGTTGCCGCTTCGCTCTGGATAACTTCGGCAGCGGGCTCGGCTCCTTCGCCAACCTGCGCAATCTGGCTATCGATTATCTGAAGATCGACGGCTCATTCTTCAAGAACCTGGCGCGCGACAGCGTCAACCAGGCCATGATCTCCGCGATGATCCGTCTGGCGCGCACCATGAATTTCAAGGTGATCGCCGAGCGCGTCGAGGACGCCGGTGCGCTGGATGCCGCGCGCCGCATGGGCGTCGACTATCTGCAGGGCTACGCGATCGGCCGGCCCGAGAAGCTGGCCATGGCGGCCTGACAGGCGCAGGCACCAGACCTCAGACCTTGCACGAATCTGGCAGAGTGGGCGATGCACCTGGCGTGTACGTCAGACGTACACGCCAGGTGCATCGCCCACTCTGCCCGTTCCGTCGCAGTGTTGGAGGTCTGGTGCCTGTGCCTGTCAGGCCGCCATGGGCCGCTAAACTTTCGTCGTGGACGTCCGATACCCTCGGCGAGGAGGCGTTGGTCCGCCGGACAGCTACGCGTGAGCATGAAACTTGTCGCCGCCGCCGAATGCATTTGCTATGTCGAGGAGCTGATCTCGGCTAACTTATGTCAAACGATCATTGCCCAGTACCAGCAGGACCCGCGTAAGCGCCCGGGTTGCACCGTCACCGGCTGTGGCGAAAAGCGGTTGCAGGACGAGATCAAGGTCAGCACGGATCTGGAAATCCTGAACGAAGGCGCGTGGATGGCGACCTTCGACGAGCTGAACGCGGCCGTCAGCGACGCCGTTCGGACGGTGGCGGCACAGTTCCCGTCGCTGCAGATCTGGCCGTTATGGTGGACGGGGTACAAGATTCAGCATTACAAGAGAAACGAAGGCCATTTCAAATGGCACTTCGATGCCATCGGACCGCGCACCTGGAATCGGCAGATGGCCATGATCATCTACCTGAATTCCGTCCAGGAAGGCGGGGAAACCTGTTTTCATCGCCAGAACCTGCAGGTGAAGCCCATCGCCGGCGATGCGTTGTTTTTCCCGACGTTCTGGACCCATCCGCACTGTGGAAATATTCCGCGGTCCGAAGACAAGTACATCATTTCATCGTTCGTCGGTTTCGTCATTCCCGCAACGGACCCGGTGCCGGCGTAGAGTGCAGCGCCGCCTGGATGCGCGCGCGCCACGCCCGCGTGTCGTGCAGCCGCGCGATCGCGGGAATCAGATGATCGACGAGCCCGCTCGCCTCGCGTAGCAGCGCTGCACGCTGTGGCGGATCGGTGAGCGACTGCGCGTACAGTGCCTCGGCGTACTCGAGCGGCAGCCACTGATCGCCGTGATTGCGCTGCTCGAGTCCGCGATACATCGCGACGACTGGGCCGATCGTCTGCGCCGCTTCCGCCTGCTTGCCCGCGCGCGCGAGCGCCATCGAAAGCCAGATGGCGACCTGAGCCGGGTAGCGCTCACCTTTATCTCTATAGAGGATCGTCAAGGTCTCGGCCGCCTGCAGCGCCGTGCGCTCCGCCTGCGCCGCGGCCGCAAAGTCGCCGAGATCGTACTCTGCATGCCCCTCGATATCGGAAAGACTATACAGGGTCATGGGTCCGATCTCGAGCGCCCCGCCCGGCCGGACGGCCCGCACCGGCGCCAGCGCGCTGTGTGCAATGCGCTGCGCGAGCTCGAAATGCCCACCCTCATACGCCAGAAGCGCGGCCGGATAGCTGCGCAGTGCATGGAGGAAGATTCCCATGTTCCCGCCGGCCTGTCCCAGCGCGCGCAGCGCCTTCGGGCTCGTGACCGCATCGGCGGCTGCGAGGGTTGCGCCGACGCCGGCCGAGTCGCCCAGCTGAGCCTGTTCGAGTGCCGTGCTGATCATCCAATCGGTAACGCTATCCAGCGCGATTGCGTAGCCCGCGCTTCCCTGCTCCATGGCTGCTATCCCGGCGTCCATTCCCTTCTGATCGTCTGCGATCGACGCGTGGAATTGCCCCGCGGCCCAGGCGGCGGACGCGAGCCCTGTGTAAGCGAAGCCGACTACGATGACGTAGACCGCATTCTTCGGCTCGACTTTGACGAGCTCGAGGGCGGTCTGCACGGATTGCGCTCCGAAGCTCAGAGCCTGAGACGGGTCGAGCTCGTTCATGGCCACTACACCCAGTGAGTCCTGAAGAGTCTGCTTGGCGATGAGCGCCAGGCCATCCTGCGGATGCTGCGCCAGAACGCGATCGGCGACCGCGAGGGTGTCCTCGCCCGTGCGGCGCGCTTCCTGGTTGCGGCCGAGATTGGCCAGCGCGGAGGAAAGCCACGCGCCCGCATTGGCGAGTTGCGCATCCGAAGTCACATCTGCCTGGCGGTCGGCACTGAGCTGGGCAGCGACGCGCAGGGCTTCGCTGCCGGCCTGGACCGCCAGCTCGTTCGGCTTCGGCGCAAGACTTTGTTGACCCAAATAGGCGACGAGAGCGAGCGCCGCGATGTAGGAGCGGCGACTCTCGACAGACGCATTGGCTTGCCGGGCGAGCGGACGTACCAGATCCACCGCGCGGGTGGCGTCGGCGTACGCCTGCTCCTCGACGTACTGAAGGGCGAGAGTCCAGCCCCGCATCCTGTACGCGTCTGCCAGGTCAACGGTGGTCGATTCAGATTCATCGCCCCCACGCCGGAGCTGACTGAGCAGCGCCACGGCCTCGTCCTCGGCCCGGAGGGACGCTTGGGAATCGCCAAGGTAGAAAAATGCCTGGGCATTATCCACGAGCGCGCGAGCGGCGCTGCGAACGGTCACGGGATCCTTGAGCTGCGCGGGCAGATGCTGGAAGTAGTCGATCTCCTGCTGCGAGAGCTCCGCGATGGTTTGTTCACGCCCGAAGGTGTCCAGCTCGCGCACGAAATCGTCAGTGAGAAATCCCAGCAGTCCCTCAGCCTCCCGCCGCGCCTGCTCGGAGATCGTCCGCGTCTGCCGCGCAACCTGCTCGGCTCGCCGCGCCCGCTGCATGCTGAAGAAGGCCGCTACGGTCGCGACGATGGCCAGCAGTGCGAGCAGCGCGCAGCCGGCGGCCACTCCCCGAGCACGCCGCAGGGCTCGGCGTGCGGCGTTCTCCCTCTCGCGCTGTTCGGCGAGCATCCGCTCGGTGGCTTCCCGGGCCTCCCGCTCGTGCCGCTGGTCGCGGCTTGCCTTGACGACTCCGGTCAGCACGTCGTGCGTGAGCTCGACTCGGCGGACATCGAGCCGCTCTTCGATTCTCAAGAGCCTGCGGTTGACCAGCTTTGCGAGCGCACCCGGAGTGGCCCGCGCGGCTTGGAAGCGCCTGAGCAGACTCTCCTCGGCGAGGTTCTCCCGGTACCCCGACTCTGTCAGCAGATCATCTTCGATGATCCGTCGCACGGACTGCGGCTGGTCGGCGAGGCTGCGCTCGTAGAAGTTGCTCAGGATCGTCTCGTGCGAGCCGGCGAGCAGGTCCTGGGAAATTTCACTGCGATGCTGCGCGATGCGCTGCTCGTTGAGCTCCCGGCAGATGAGGCTCAGGAGCGAGGGCTCCACTTCGGCGTTCGCGAGCTCGGAGCCCCCCGCCACGAACCGCACGATCGCTTCGGCGACTTCCTCGGAGACGAGAGGCTTGCCCGGGCGCAGGCGGTTGCCGGGTTGGAGAACCGCCTCCAGCGCCTGGCTCCCCGTCATCGGCGCGAGCCGCAAGCGGTTCTGTGACAGGGTCGGCATCGCCTTCTTCAGGCTCTCGAGCGGGGCGAGATAGTCCTCCCTGAGCGCAATCACCACCCGATAGTCGCTGCGGGAGAAGTCGAAGCGCTCCGCGACGCTCTCGTCGATGTCGAGCTGCGCCTCGAGCGCCTTCGGAGGGCGGTTCTCCACCAGATCGGAGAGCTCCTCGATGAATCGCGCCGCCCGGGCCCTTCCGAACTCATCGCTCTGCGCGAGCGTGAACAGCTCCTCAAACTGGTCGAAGATCAGCAGCGGAACGAGGGTGTGGCTGGATGAGTCCTCCAGTACATCGTCCCGGTGGTGCAGGAACTCCCAGATCGACTCGCCATGGACCGCCACACCGCTCTGCGTCGACGACCTACCGCTCTCGCTCTCGGCGGCCTGCGCACTGCCGAGGTCCCGAGCGGCACGGTTGATTGCCTGCTTGATCTGCTCGGCAGGCTCGGGGCTGTCATGGCCGTAGTCGATCCGCAGATATACGGGGAAATAGCCCTGGGATCGAAGACGGGGAACGAGGCCGGCTCTCAGGATCGAGGTCTTCCCGAGCCCCGATTTGCCGAACAGCACCGTCAGGAGCTTGCGCTGCACCCGCCGGGCGAGCTCGGCGACCTCTCCTTCGCGCCCGAAGAAGTACTCGCGACTCTCCTCGGTGAAGGAGGCGAGGCCCAACCAGGGGTTGTCGGCATCGACGCTCATCCGTTGCGGCTGCTCAGGAACTCGGCGAGACGTTGGGCGAACTCGCGGTTGACCTCTCCGCCAGCGAGGTGCGTGAAGTGCAGCGCCTTGAACCGCTCCGGCACGCGCGCCTCCTGGGCACCCGTCCCATCCACGCTCACCGGCAGAATGAACAGCGCCCCCTCCGCCATGTTCCTCATCCGGTCCAGCGCATAGCTCCATTCCCTGCGGAAGTACCCCTCCAGCCGGCTCAGACTGTTCTTCGAGATCACCGGGATGAAATACGAGCAGCGCGCAATGTTGCGCTGGATCTTGCGGTCGTAGTCGTCTCCCGCCTCCAGCCGGTCCATGTCGAACCAGGTGGTGATCCCCGCTGCCTCCAGCCCCGCCTTGATCTGCTGGACCGCAGGCAGGTCCTCGCGGGTGTAGCTGATGAACACCGCGTTGTCTGGCATCTCCCGCGCCGGCGGCACTAAACGCACTGGCGATACGGAGAAGGCCCCCGGCTTGGCCGATGCGGCGGCGCCCGAGGGATGCCTCGCCTGCCACCGCCCATGCAGCTCCCCGACAAATCGCTCTGCGCCAGAGTAAATGCGCGTGCGGACACTCACCTGCTGCAGGAACGCGATCAGCCGCTC
>JASHPX010000150.1 GCA_030037905.1 Gammaproteobacteria bacterium | reverse complement strand
TTGCCGCCTGCGCGGAGGACAGCCGCACCTGCAAGCGGTAGATCCGACCACTGCGTTCCCGAACTGCAACGTAGTGCGGCGTGAGCGTTCGCAATGTGCTGAAGCGTGCCGCGAGCTGCCGCCACTCGCTCTCGGCGCGCGCCCGGGTGCGGAATGCACCCAGCTGCACCATGCGGCCCGCAGGGTGCGGGCCATGTGCGCGCGCGAGCGCCACCCGATGCGTGCGCCCCGCCGCGACCTTGCGACCATGCGCATGCGACGCGGCACTGGCTGCGACGGCCGCGCGCGCTGCGGAGTGCGCTGTGGCGTGCGCTGTGGCGTGCGCCGTCGAGGCTGCGGGGCTCGTCGAGGCTGTGAGGCTCGGCACGGCAGCGGCCGCCGCTGTCGCTGGCGTCGCTGCCGCCACCGCTCCCGCTCCCGCCGCTCCTGCTCCCGCCGCTGCTGCCCCCGCTGGCGGTGCAGTCGTGGCTCCGCCGGTGGCTGGCTGCGCGGGGGCGGTCGATGCAGACAGCGCCCCGCCATTCACTGCACCTTCTGCAAAGTTCTCGATGCGGATGCGGGCCTCCTGCACCCACTTGCTGTCCGGATGCTTCGTGACGAACTGCTGGTAGGCGTCGCGTGTATCCGCGGCGCTGGCGATCTGCCAGTCGCGCTGTTCGGTGAGCTGCTGCAGGCGGGCCTGCGCCTGTGCCGCCTCGGCGGCGTGCGGATGCTGTTGCAGGAACAGTTGGTACGCCTCGGGCGTGTTGGCCAAACCCGCCTGCTTCCAATCTGCGCTTTCCTGGCTGCAGCCTGCCAGTAGCAACGCCACGCAGGCGATCGCCGGCGCAATACCCTGGATCACTCGTCGTTTCATCATGCGCAAGACCTCTCCCTCTCCTGGGCGCGCGCGCCCGTTCTCGGCCGCTGCTCGGGGCGCAACGGCCGCGCTCTTGCTCGCGCCGCGCTCCCACGGCCCGCGAGCCGTGTATTCAGTTATTGTAGTGTAGCAGCAGCAGATGGCGCGCTGTGATGATGTGCAGCGTCGACACCGCTGGCTCATACGTATGCAAACAAGCTCATCGCGTCCGGCGACGCAAGGGAGTTCATCGTGAGCGAAACACCACGGCGTCGGATGCTCGATCGCGTCGGCAACGCTCCATCGCTGCTGGCCGCGGGCTCGCGAGTGGTCGGTGACGTCGAGACCGCGGGCGCGCTGATGGTCGGCGGCGAAGTCATCGGCGACGGCCACATCGGCGGCGAGCTGTCGATCAGCGCCGGTGCACACTGGCAGGGCCAGCTGCTCGCGCAGCGCGCGCTCATCGCCGGACGTCTGACCGGTGGTATCACGGTTACCGATCGCATCGAGATTGCGGCGAGCGCCGTCATCCTCGGACGCGTCACGGCCCGCATGATCGCCATGGCACGCGGCGCGACCATCGATGGGGAAGTCACGGTCACGGGCAGCGAGCCGATCGTCGAGTTCGACGAGCGGCGCGAGCGCGGCACGCCGCCAGGCTGATGCGGCGGCGCAGGCTCCTGCGCGGCCGAATGCGCGTCCGAGGCTATAATCGTGCGGCTACGGCGCCCGGGGGCGCCACCGCAACCGGCGGCGCCTCTGCATGGATGTTCGCTTGAATCAAGCGGCACTGATTCACCTGATCGCCCATCGCGGCAATGCGCGCGAATACCCCGAGAACACGATTCCGGCCTTCGCCTCGGCACTGAGCATGGGGCTGCGACACCTGGAGCTGGACGTGCATCTGTCGGCCGATGGGGTGCCGATCGTGATCCACGATCACCAGCTGCAGCGCACGACGGGACGCGGCGGCACGGTCTTCCAGCTACAGGCGCAGCAGCTGCTGCAGATCGATGCTCACGAGCCGCAGCGCTTCGGCGAGCGCTTCCGCGGCACCCGCATCCCGCTGCTCTCCGACGTGCTCGCGCTGCTGGAGGGGCGTCCCGAGGTCACGCTGTTCGTCGAGATCAAGCGCGCGAGTCTCGCGCACTTCGGCCATGATCAGGTGGTGGCGCGCATCCTGGACGTGCTGCGCCCCTCGCGCGCGCAGTGCGTGGTCATCTCCTTCGACCTCGCGGCCATCTATCGCATGCGCCAGCTCGGCGGACTGCCGGTCGGCTGGGTCATCAGCGACTACGACTCGCACACGCGCCTCAAGTACGAGGCCCTGCAGCCGGAGTTCCTGTTCTGCGATCACGCCCGCCTGCCGGCGCACGGCGTGTTGTGGCGCGGGCCCTGGCGCTGGGCCATCTACGAAGTGGACTCTCTGCCCCTGGCGCTGTCGCTTGCGGCTCGCGGCGCGCACTACATCGAGACGATGGCGGTCCACGAGATGAGCCAGGCATTACTGGCTGCGCAGGCCGGCGCAACGCGCTCCTCGCAAGGCTCACAAGGCACGTGACCGAGCTCGACGTGGTCGTCGTGGGGGCGGGCATCCACGGCGCTGGCGTCGCCCAGGCTGCCGCGGCCGCCGGTCACTCGGTGCTGCTGCTCGAGCGCAACGCGATCGCGGCGGGCACCTCCAGCCGCTCCAGCAAGCTGATCCACGGCGGCCTGCGCTACCTCGAGAGCGGCCACTTGCACCTGGTGCGCGAGAGCTTGCACGAGCGCTCGCTGCTGCTGCGGCTCGCGCCGGAGCTGGTGCAGCTGCGGCGCTTCCACGTGCCGATCTATGCCAACACGCGCCGCCGGCCCTGGCAGCTGTGCGTCGGGCTGTCTCTGTACGCCTTGCTCGCCGGCTTCCGACGCGGCGCCGGCTGGGGCAGCCTGCCGCGACGGCGCTGGCAGCAGCTCGACGGACTGTCGACCGACGGATTGCAGAAGGTCTATTACTACCACGACGCCCAGACCGACGATCGCGCGCTCACACGCGCAGTGGTCCGCTCGGCACAAAACCTCGGGGCGAGGCTCGAGTGCCCGGCGTGCTTCGTCAGCGCGACGCTCGGGGAGCGGGACGTGGAGGTGTGCTACGTGACCGGCGAGAACGGTGCGCACTCGGTACCGCGCACCTGTCGCGCGCGCGTGCTGATCAACGCGGCCGGACCCTGGGCCGAGGCGCTCGCGCGCAGCATCGCACCGGCGATTTCCGTGCCGGCGGTGGAGTGCGTGCAAGGCTCACACCTGCTGCTGCCGGTCGAGCTGCGGCACGGCTGCTACTATCTGGAGAGCCCGCGCGACGGGCGCGCGGTATTCGCCCTGCCGTGGCACGGCCAGCTCATGATCGGCACCACGGAGACGCGCTTTCGCGGCGAGCCCGCAGAGGTCGCCCCGGCGGCGGCCGAGGTCCACTACCTGCTCGGCGTTCTCGAGCACTACTTTCCGCGCTGGCGCACGCTCGGCCCATCCGATGTGAGCGGCAGCTTCGCAGGCCTGCGCGTGCTGCCGCGCGGCCACGGTCACGCCTTCCATCGCTCGCGCGAAACGCTGCTGGTCGTGGATCGCGCGCATCGACCGCGCGTGCTGTCGATCTACGGCGGCAAGCTCACGACCTGGCGTGCGGTCGCCGCACGGGCGCTGCAGCGTGTCGCGAGCTCGCTGCCTGCGCGGCGCGCCCTCGCGCGCACGGATCGCCTGGCGCTGGTGCCGGCCGAGGGCGATGGCTGAGAGCCCGCGCCGGCGCTCCTCTGATCAGCGGCAGCGCACGACGCGCAAGCCCCACGCAGATGTGGGGTAGCCTCAGGCGAATACATGAGACGTATTCGCCTGAGGCTACCCCACATCTACGCGGGAGTCGGTGCGTCGTACGCCTGCGCCGGCGATGATGGAGTGAGCGCCGGCGCGGGCTCTCAGCCGAGCGCCTCGAAACGCTCCAGCACGAAGCGATCGGCCGCGCTCGGCGCGCTCCACTGATCGATGAAGCCGCAATGGCCCCCGAAGCGGCTCGTCCACAGGCCGAGCTGCGCCGAGCCAGACAGGCGGCGCAGATCGGCCGCCGGCACCAGCGGGTCATCCTCCGCGAGCAGCAGGCTGCAGGGCACCGACAGCGACGCCAGCCGCTCGCCGGTGATGGCGTAACCGCTCAGATACTCATCGATGCTGCCGAAGCCCGTGTGCTCACGCACGAGCGCCGCCGTCATGGCGCGCAGGTCCGCCAGCCGTATCAGTGCGGAGAAATCATGTACCCCCGGCCACGCCCGCTGCTTCAGTCGCAGCGAGCGCGACCAGCGCCACACGAGGTTTCGCCGATACAGCGCCGGTCCCGTCTCCAGAGCACGCAACGTCGCGGCGGGCTCGAGCACCGGCGAGACCGCCACCACACCCCGCACCGCGGCCGGCAACTGCGGCTCGGCCGCGACGCGCAGCAGAAAATTGCCCCCGAGGGAGAAGCCGGCCAGGTACAGCGCCGCGTGCTCGAAGCGCTCGGCAATCGCTCGTACCGCGCCCGCGACCTCGGCCAGTCGGCAACAGTGAAAGATCTCGCGATTGAGGGGGTGGCTCTCCCCGTGATCACGCAGATTGAGCCGCAGCACCTCGAAGCCGGCGGCGAACAGCGTGGCCCCGAGCGACAGCACGCAGCTCGAGCGTGCGCTGCCCTCCCAGCCGTGCAGCAGAAGCGCCAGCCGCCGCGGGCGTCCATTCCCGCTATAGAAAGCCTGCAGCCGGATCCCGTGGCCGCACTCGAGCAGCAGCGGCTGCGCCGTGGCGAGCATCGCAGCGGCGCGACGGCGAACGAGCACCGCCAGGGGCGGCAGGCTCCCCAGCGTGGATTGCAGATGTGCGCTGCGCAGCGCCGCACTGGGACGAAACTGCAGCGGGCGGGCGATGGCTGCTCCCCTCAAGTCAGCCGCAGCGCGGCGCATACCTTTGCGCGCACCTCATCCGCGTAGATGTGGGGTAGCTTCAGGCGAATACGTCTCATGTATTCGCCTGAAGCTACCCCACATCTGCGTGGGGCTTGCGCGTCGTGCGCTGCCGCTGCCGCTGCCGCTGCCTCTGACTCACGCGCAGCGCACCGCCACCGGCTACTGCGACCGGCGCGCTCAGTGCGTCGCCGCCTGCCAGTGCAGCTCGACGCGGTTATTCGCGGCAGCGATGTGGTTCCATTCGCCCGCGGTCAAGGCATCGGTGACGGGCGGATAGGGAGTGAGTACCTCGCCGGCATCACCGGCGCTGACCTGGATATCGAAGGCACCGCCGGCGCGCGCCGTCGAGATCATGTCGGCGAACGCAATCGACTGGCGCTCGCTCGCCGAGTCGTCTTCTTCTTCGCGCGGATTGCCGACGGTATCGCACTTGGAATACGGCAGGCTATCGCTGGGCAGCGTCATCACGCCGCCCGGCCCACTCACCATGCAGTAGCGTCCGGGAATGCTGCGGATCTGCACGACGCCGTGGAATCCTTCCGCGGTCAGTCGCGCCAGCAGCTGCGATACCTTCTCGATGCGCCCGCCCGCCAGCGGCGTCTCCCCGAAGGGCACTGCCTCGATCATGGAAGTGGCCGCGCCCGCGGCGGGAGCGTCATGCTGCGCGGCGCCCTGCCCGGAAGCCGCGGCCTGCGCGCGGGCATCCGCGAGCTGCAGCGCCTGCAGCTTTTGCTCGGTGTCCGAGAGCTGCTGCTGCGAGCGGTCGAGCTGTACCCTCAGTGCAGCGAAATCCGCACCGCGCTGCCACCAGAGCACGCCGAACAGCGCCGCCAGCATGAAACCCGCGGCTGCGAGCCAGGGTGCCGCGCGATGGCCGACGCCGGGCGGCGGCTCCACGGTGGGCTCGGGCATGGAGTCCTGCAGCAGCAGCCGCATGTCTCCGAGGATGCGGTCGGCCTGGGTCTCCAGGTTGTCGACCACGAAGCGCCGCAGCTCGCGCCCGTGATGCGCGAGCATCGCCTCGAGCACGGAGCGCAGCTCCGGTGGCAGCGGTGGCATATCCGGGCGGTCGGGACTGCGCCGCTCCAACGTGATATCTACTCGGGTGCCGTCGGACGGCGCCCGATACTGACCGGTGTTGGAGCTGCCGGCTGTGCGAGCACCCGCGACGGCGCCCACACCGGTCGCACTCGGCACACCCGCCGCACCCCCGGCGCCGGGCACACCCGCGGCGCCCGCCGCAGCCGCCGCGCCCGTTGCGCTCGGTGCGCCTGCCACAGCCGCCGAGGAATACAGCCTGAGCTGTTCGAGTGCCTTGGAGACGTCGGCATGCTGGATCTGCTTGGGTAGCACGCCGATCGCACCCAGGGCGCGCGCCTGACTGAGGTACAGCTCTCCCTCCTGCGAGGTATACATCATGATCGGGATGGTGGCCGTCTGGGGATTGCTCTTGATTGCCTGTACGGCCTGAAAGCCGTCCATCCCGGGCATGAGGTGATCCATGAAGATCACGTCCGGCCGCTGCTGACGCAGGTATTCGATCGCTTCTTCGGCCGACTCCACGGCGTCCACGGACAGATCGTGGCGCTCGAGAATCCGCGTCAGGAAGGCGCGGGCCGATCGCGAGTCATCGACCACCAGGGCCCGTCGTGCCGTCATGTTTCATCCGCGTCCGTCAACCTACCGGGATCTTATCGTAAGCGCCGCAGGTGCAACTGACGCCAGTCGGCAACAGCGCACGCTGCAGCGCAGACGACGTTCGCCGCTCGTGATCAGTGTGACGGGATGTGTGACGGGATGCGCACTTGCTCTGTGGGCTGTGTGTGTGCACACAGCTCGCGGTACAGATCGGCCAGCCGCCCCGCCATCCGTGCCGAGGCCCAGCTGTAGGCGTAAGCACGCGCCTGGCCGGACAGTCGCGCCGAGAGTGCGCGATCGTCCAGCAGTGCGGCGATCGCCGCGGCAAATGCATCGCGATCCTCGGGTACGATGCGCGCGCCGCAACCCTCGCGCAGCACCGAAGCGGTACCCAGGAACGCCGTGGAAACCACGGGGCGGCCCTGCGCGAGAGCCTCGAGCAGCACCAAGCCCTGAGTTTCGGTACGCGACGCGAATACGAACACGTCAGCGGCGGCATAGCAGTCCGCCAGCTCACCCATGCGTTGCAGGTAGCCGACGAAGCGCACGCACCGGCCGAGACCCAGGCGCGCGGCGAGCGTGCGCAGGTGCGCGCGCGCCGGGCCCTCTCCCGCGATCACCAGGCGCGCCTCCGGGTGCGTGGCTTGCAGCCGTGCCAGCACGTGCAGCAGGAAATCGATGTTCTTCTCGTAGGCGACGCGCCCGACGTACAGCAGTAACGGCTGGTGCGCGCCGACTCCGAGCTCGGCGCGAAATCGCGCGCCATTGCCGGGAACGTAGCGCTCGGGCGGCAGACCGGTGGGAATGACTTCGATGCGCGCGGCGATCCCGTACTCCAGCAGGCGTTCACGTAGGGGTGCGGAGGGGGCCACCACGGCGGCGAGCTGCGCGCATTGCCGGCGCGTGAAACCGCGTGCCAGCGCACGCCCGAACGAGCGTGGCAGCAGCTTGACGTAGTGATGCAGATATTCCTCGAACAGCGTGTGATAGCTGGCGATGACGGGAATACCCTGTGCTCTGGCGAACCGCACGCCGGCGTAGTGCGCCACGAAAGGTGTCTGTATGTGCACCAGATCAAAGTGCTCTGCGGCGAGCTTCGCCAGCCTCGCGTGCAGCGGCGCGACGCGCATGCGCCGATCCTCGGGATCTGCCGGCACGGGCGCGGAGGCGATACGCTGGGTATCGGGCTCGTCGGCAGCGGCGCCCGGATAGGCCGGCGCGATCAGTACGCTCTCCACACCGAACGCGGCGAGGTCCGCGCGGAAAGTGTGGATGGAGGTCGAGACCCCGTTCACGCGCGGGAAGTAGACATCCGAGAGCAGCAGCACCCGCAGGGTCTCGGAGCGCTCGAGCGCAGCCGCGCCGTATGCCGCCGCCCGCGGCGGCACCGTTTCCCCCGGCGGCACCGCTGCCCGCGACGACACCGCTGCCCCCGGCGGCACCGCTGCCCCGCTATACAAAGTTCTGCGCCAGCAGCGCCAGCGCCGCGCCGATGGCCCCGCCCGCCAGCACGTCGCTCGGATAGTGCAGCCCGAGCACCACGCGCGATAGGGCGATCAGGGCCGCCACCGGAACCAGGATGCAGGCGAGCTCGGGGAATCTGCCTACCGCCAGCCACGTGAAGGCCACCGCGTGCAGCGTGTGGCCGGAAGGGAAGCTGTAACGATCGAGTGGCGACGTCACCTGGTGAATGCCGGGATGGCGGATGGAGGGTCGCTCACGGACCACGGTGCCCTTGAGCCAGCGGTAGAGCACCACGCCGATGAGGCCGGTGATCGCCATGGCGAGCGAGGTGCGCAGCGCGGCTCTCCCGTACACCACCGGCAGCAGCACGATCAGCCCGTACCAGAGTAGACCGTCGCCCAGGCGGCTCATGACGCCGAGCAGCAACCGCACCGGGCGCGCAGAAGCGCCACGGTTCAGCTGCCGGCAGAGGCCATACTCCGCAGTATCGAAGCGGCTGAGAAGCAGTTGCGTCCTATTCATCCAGACCATCTTCTTCGCCCCAGTCAACCGTTGCGTGACAGCCCCATGAAACTTCCATGACAGCATCAACGGCGTCAGTCAATAGAGCCGACCGCAGCCAGTAGACCCGACCGCCCCACGCTCACCGTAGCCCGGGCCGGGCAGCTATCGGCCGGGCAGCTATCGCTGGGCCGGTGGCTACAGCTGGGGCCGACGGCTACAGCTGGGACAGCAACTCCAGCCTCGGCCGGGCGGCCCCAGGCCACCGCCAGCGCATCCCCTATATCGTGTGCCGCAGATCTGATAGTCTCGGCGCCGCCAAATTGGGGTTCCACCCATCAATGCGGGGGGCAGTTTCATGCTGACGCGCCATCATGCGGCGCTCGCGGCGGGGATCTATACAGGGCTGCTTCTTTGGACAGCACCCCCGGCTCGCGCGCAAACCGATATCGAGGGTACCTACAACAGCCTGGATGCGGTGGACTACCGCTCGATGCTCCTTGGACCACGCGCCGTGGATTTTCTGGGGATTCCGCTGAACGCGGAGGGGCGCGCCGGCGCCCTGGCTTACAGCCAGGACACGGTGTCCGTACCCGGACATCAATGCGAGTCCTGGGGGCCGCAATACCTCGTTGAGGCCGGTTTCAACATCCGCGTCGAGCCGACCTTCGACGATACGGGCTACGTCACGGCCTGGACCTTCAGCGCCTGGAATGACTACAACCCATTGGTCGTCTGGATGGACGGTCACAAGGCTCCCGATCCCAACGGCCTGCGGCGTGCCGGCGGCTTTACGGTGGGCCATTGGGAAGGCGACACGCTGCAGACCATGACCACCGACGTGAAAGATGGCGTGCTGACGCGCAATGGGGTGCCCGCCTCGGACCGCGAGTCCATGCTGCTGTGGATCACGCGTCACGATGATCTGCTGACCATCACCGGCATCGTCCAGGACCCGGATTTTCTGGCTGAGCCCTGGATACAGGCGCGTGAGTTCATCTACACCCACAACCCGCCGGACGCCGGCCTTCATTACGAGTATCCGTGCATGCAGGTCGATGAGGTCCCCGAGCTCGGACGCGGCGTCGTGCCGTTCTTCCTGCCGGGCAAGAATCCCGACAAGAACGACATGATGACCCGCTTCCACATTCCCGAGGATGCGGCGCAGGGTGATCCGGCGGCGATGTATCCGGAGTATCGCAACAGGATCAGGTCGCAATACGTCGTGCCCGGCAAGTGCACGCGCGACTGCTGCGGCTGGGGGGATTTCCGGGCTACGGCCAATCCAAAAATGGAATGCAAGGACACGGGGTTTTAGTCATGCGCTTGCGACAACCTGTTACGCTGGCAGCGGTGTTGCTGGCAGCGCTGTATGGCGCCACGGCCCTCGCCGCCGATGCTCCGGCCGCGGCCGATGACGGTCACGCCGTGGCCGGCCACATGGCCGCCGGCACCGATATCCTGCCCGTGGCCCGCAACATCGACATGCTGATCGTGCACGGCGAGAACATCGCCGTGCAGTATGGGCCCGATGGGGTCATCGCCGTGGACAGCGGGGCACCCGGCGACAGCGCCGCGGTGCTCGCTGGCATCAAGCAGATCAGCTCGCAGCCCATCCGGTTCGTCATCGACACCAGCGCCTCACCGGATCGCGTGGGCAATAGTGCCGCGCTCTCGCTCGCCGGCAAGGGATTGGTCCCGACGGAGAACGGCTTCGGCGGAAACCGCTTCCAGCAGGACGACCCCGCGCCCATCATGGCGCAGCTCAACGTGCTCACCACGATGAGCAGCGCCGGTGGTGCGGGCTACTCCTCGGATGCGATGCCGACGATCACCTACACCGCAGCCGCCACCGGTCAGAAGGACATGACGCTAAACGGTGATTCCATCGAGGTGGTGCCCGTCCCGGCCGCGCACAGCGACGGCGACAGCATCGTGATTTTTCGCCGCGCCGACGTGATCGTGTCCGGTGATCTGGTGGACATGCAGCATTTCCCGGTGATCGACGTGGCCCACGGGGGCAGCATCGATGGAGAGGTCGCGGCACTGAATCGCCTCGTGGACATCGTCGTGCCGGGGCTGCCACTCTACTGGCACGGCGGCGGCACCCTGGTCATTCCCGCACGCGGCCGTCTCGCGCAAGCGCTGGAGATCGTTCAGTACCGCGATATGGTGACCATGGTGCGTGATCGGGTAAAGGCGCTGGTCGATCAGCATCGCACCCTCACCCAGGTGCGCGCGGCCGACCCCACGCAGGGATTCAACAGTCGCTATGGCTCGGAGAGTGGCCCTTGGAGTACCGATCAGTTCGTGACAGCGGTGTATCAGAGCCTGACGGCAGGCCACGGGCACAGGAGGGGACAGTGAACGCGCGCGGGCCGTGGGCCCGTGCACACGGCGATTCCTCGCGACGCGTCGGGTTCACGCTGGCGCTGGCAGGCCTGCTCACCTGCACTGCGCTCGGCATGGGAGTCGCCCAGGCACAGGGCCGCGGCGGCGGGCGGGGCGCAGCGGGCGGGCCCGGTGGCCCTGGCGCACCGGCCGGACCGCCGCCGACG
>JASHPX010000149.1 GCA_030037905.1 Gammaproteobacteria bacterium | reverse complement strand
GCTTGACCCAACCGCGGATCGACCAGACCGAACACTTAAACTCTTTGCTCAATTGCACCGGTTTGCGGCCGGCTCGCACCAGCTCGACCATCTGCTGTTTAAACTCCGGCGTATACCGGTTTGCCATCTTGGACTTCGCCATCGTCGGACCCTCCAGGGTGAACTCTGAGGCGTCCATGAAAGCGGGGCAACTTCAGGCTTTACCACCTCTTCTGATCGCTGCCAAGGGCGAATAGAGCATGGACGCTCCCGAGCAAATGAGCGCGAGAATGGCAAAGGCCAATGCGGGAATGAAGTTTGCTGATCCGTATGCGTGACGATTCTGAAGCTCGTATGCCAGGGAGAGGAGAGCCGTCACCGCGAGGGATTCGGCTGCAATGCGAAGGAGCAACTCGGCGGAGGACAGAGAAAATACGATCCGCAGGAATCGCGTTGCAGCCAAAGTTAACGCTACAACAACTTGTCCCCAGTACCAACACGCCGTGTGGCCTTGGCCCTGGCGGTATTCTTCAAGGAGATCTCCGACGAACGAGTCGCGACGATAACTCGGGGCAATATGTGCGGCAATCCAGCTTGCCAGTCGCGGCGGCACACGTTTCGTCATGCGGGCTTGGCCTCCCAAAACGATAGTCCTTTAGACAGACGCATCAATATCTCACGGGCATCGCGGGCTTCCCGGAGGCCGACTGCTGTGGGAGCAAAGTACGTACGGGCTTTACCGCCTCGCTCGGCGGTCGGTTCTCCAAGAGAAGAACGTACCAACCCCTTACGCTCTAGCCGTTCCAAGGCGGCATAAACACTGGCAAGCGCCACCTGCCGACCAGCCTTGCGCGCGATATCGCGGGATATGGAGACCCCGTAGGCCTTTCCGGCGGCTCCCATCACCGCGAGTAGCACCATGAATTCGAGTTGTCCGAGATATTCACGCCCTTTCATTACTTCTATAGTATTGAGGTTATCATAAATTGCAAGTTTCCTCCCGATCGGCTGTATGGCCAGCGGGAAAGGGCGGGATGCTGATGCGCACTGATATAGAGGCTTGAGAAGAACACTGCATGAAGACTCCGATGGGGAGTCGAGGACTGCCGCGTGAAGTACCTACACCTCGTCTGGACAGGTCTCTGGCGCAAGCGCGTCCGCACGACCTTTACTGCGCTATCGGTCGTGGTCGCTTTCCTGCTATTCGCCATGCTCCAGGGAATCGATACAACGTTCAAGCAAGTGGTGAACGAAGGACGCTTGAACGCCCTGCTGACCAGCAACCGCTCCGGGCTACCGCTGCCGATGGCCGACCTGTCGAAGATCGAGGCTGTTAAGGGCGTGACGCAAGTGACATACCGCTCGCTTTTCGTTGGCGACTATCAATCGCGGCGTAACATCGTGATCGTCGCGGCAATCGACGCTGACAATTTCTTCGCCATCAATCCCACGTTCACGGTCGCGCCCGAGCAACTCGTGGCCTTCCAACGCACGCGCACGGGCGTGCTAATCACTGAGAGCCTCGCGCAGCGTGTGCGCTGGAAGGTCGGCGATCAGGTCCCGGTGCACGCGCTCAACGCCGCCAAGAAGGACGGTAGCTCGGACTGGACCTTCGACGTGGTCGGCACCTTCGACATTCCTGGCAGTCCGGTGCGCGAGCAATCGCTGATTCTGATGAACTATCCCTACTTCGATACTGCGCGCGCGAGGGACGAGGGAACGGTACAGACCTATCAGGAGGTCATCTCGGATGCGTCGCAGGCGACCGCCATCGGCAACGCGATCGACCAGCTATTCACCAACTCAGGGTATCGCACATATACACAGACCGAAAAGGCCAACGCCCAGGGCCAACTCGCACAACTCGGGGATCTCGATTTCTTCGTCGAGGCGATCGTCGGCGCGGCTTTTGCCACGCTGCTGCTGCTTACCGGGACTACGCTGATGCAGGCTTATCGCGAGCGCATCCATGAATTTGCGGTGATGAAAACGCTGGGCTTTTCCGACGCCGCCATCTCCTCACTGGTGGTCGGCGAAGCCATCGTGCTCACCTTGGGTGCGGCACTGATCGGCATGCTCCTCGCCCGAGGGCTGCTGCCGGGAATCAGCAACCTCACGGGAGGCCAGCTGCCCGGGCTGCGGCTCCCGTGGATCGTGTTCTTCGCCGGTATCGGCACAGCGGTACTGCTCGGGCTCGTGAGCGTGGTGCCCGCGGCCTGGCGCGCCAGGCGCCTCACGATCATCGAGGCACTGGCGGCACACTGAGAAGAGTTTCGCGATGAACATGTGGCGCCAAATCCACGCTGTGGTAGGCATGAACCTGCGCAATTTGCCGCGGCGCACCGGCTCTTCGCTCGTCATTTTATTGGGTATCGCTGGCGCCGTGGCGGTGTTGGTGAGCGTGCTGGCCATGGCAGTCGGCTTCGCGAATACCATCAAGGGTGCCGGCAGCTCCGACCGGGCCTTGATCCTGTCGGGCGGCGCGATCCAGGAAGCCATGAGCAGCATTCCGAGAGATTCGTTGCCCAACATCACCAGCGCTCCGGGCATCGCCCGCGATGCCGCCGGCCACCCTATCGTGGACGCCGAGGTGCTGGCGCAGGTGCAGATAGCACAGCGCGGCACCGGCCTGCCGATCAACGTCGCCCTGCGTGGCGTCGGTGGAGAGCAATCCCAGCTGCGCCCCGAGATCCATCTGATCGCCGGGCGCATGTTCCGGCCAGGCCTGCACGAGCTCGTCGTAGGTCGGAGCGCCGAGGCGCGCTATCCCTCGCTCGGCATCGGCAAGCACCTTACCTTTCAGAACGGCGACTGGGTCGTGGTCGGCATATTCGCGAGTAACGGGCCAGACCTGCTCGACTCTGAGATTTTCACGGATGCGCAGACGCTACTGTCGTCCTATCAGCGCAACTGGTTCCAGAGCGTCACGGTACGGCTCGCAGAGCCAACAGCCTTGGCTCAGCTCCAGCATGCACTCGCGGAAGATCCGACGCTGCACGTCAATGCATATCTCGAATCCACCTTCAGGGCCGCACAGTCGCGTCGCTTCTATACCATCCTGAAGGTGATTGGCTACTTCGTCGGCGGCATGATGGCGACCGGCGCCCTATTCGGCGCAGTCGATAGCCTGTATGCGGCCGTGAGCACCCGCTCGCTGGAGATTGCCACACTGCGCGCGATCGGCTTTGGTTCGGGCAGCGTCGTGGTCTCGGTACTCGTTGAGGCGCTGCTGCTATCGATCGCCGGGGCCGTGCTCGGCGGTCTATGTGCCTGGGCGCTGTTCAATGGACACGTGTCGAGCATGACCATTAATGGCCTGGAGCCGCCGGTCGCCTATTCGATGGCCGTGACTCCTGGTCTCCTCGCGCTCGGCATCGTCTGGGCGTGTGTGATCGGTATGATCGGCGGGCTCTACCCTGCGATGCGCGCCGCGCGCTTGCCGGTGGCGCGCGCCCTGAACGCATTGGTCTAATCCGGGGCTAATCCTAGGGCTAATCCTGGGCTAATCCGTCAATGGGGTAATGGCTTACTGGTATGACAATGGCTGGATCTCGCGCAGCAGCCGCAACGCCGGCCGGCGCCAGATCCAGGGCGATGTCGTGCTTAACTTAACCTGAACCCGTGAGGAAATTTACCTGGCACCTCCAGGCTGGCAGTTATTGACATTTTATGCCATCCAAGCATGATGGCGGAATGGAAAGCATGAATATCTCCCTGCCGGAGCCTCTAAAGCGGTTCGTCGATAAGCAGATTGCGAGCGGCCGTTACAGCAGTGCTAGCGAGTACATCCGCGAGTTGATCCGCGAAGATGAGAAGCGCAGAGCCGAGGATCGCCTCGAAGCGCTTCTGCTCGAGGGCTTAGAAGGTGAGGAGAGCGAATTGACGCGAGACGACTGGGCCGCCATCCGCTCGGACGCACGAGCACGTCTTGCTGCGAACAAGAAGCCCCGAGGCTAATGCGGCATGTCTATAAGCGGTCCGCGGCAAGGCCAGGAATAATTCGGAACATCAGGCAATTATACGTTTGGTCTCAAACCATTATGCGCCAGTCGCTGCGCGACGATGCGCGCAAGGTACGTTGTATTCATATGCGTACCGTGATACGTTTTAGTCAGAATCCGGGGGTTGGGTTGCGACGCTGTAGCTTAATTGACAGGCGGCAGCTGTTTTCTTTGGCCCGCAAACCAAGACGTGAACCATATATCATGTGCAGACTTTCGAAGGTTTGGGCGACCGCTCGCCCGGACCCGCAGGAGAGGTAGATCTCAATGAATATGCTGACGCGTGCAGGCATGGCGGGCATGGCGATGGTACTCGCGGTGGGGACCGTGGGTCTCGCCGAGGCTCATCATGCAGTTAACTCGCAGTTCGATGCGAACGTAACTACGCCATTCACGGGCGTGCTCGAGAAGACGTTTATCGGCAACCCGCATAGCTACCTATACTTCGTGCGCGCGATGCCCGACGGTCAGATGCAGCACTGGACCTTTGAGACCGATGCGGTGGTGGCGCTGAAGCGGGCCGGTTTGTCGGTTCGCGAGAACTTGAAGGTCGGGGACTCCTATTCGATTACCTACAACCCCGCCCTCGGCGGGGAGTACGCCGGTCTGATGACAGCGATAAAGCTCCACGACGGGCGCGTCATTTCCATGTCGGCGAAGAACCAACAGAACGCGGCTAACGGCCTGCTCGAGAAACAACTGAACGGCACACAGAGCAGCCAGCAGTAGCAGCAGGGCGCGAGCCCCTCTCGCCCCTTTGCGGGCGCCCGCTTCATTTCGCTCGCTACTTCTAATTTTTCGATAGCGGGGCCTATCAGGAGACGAAATCATGCCTAAGCAGATGAGACCGGGCGGGGGTGTCTGGCTGGGCGGCTCTTCGCAGCGGGGCCATTGGCGCGCCCGAGGGCGCGTAGCGTTGGGCGCCGTGCTGGGGATCACGGCAGGCTTGGCGCTGCTGGAAGCGCCGCCGGCGAGGGCAGCGGCGCCGACGTGTCAGGAGCCCCCGTTGGCCTCCCCGGTGTTGCAAGAGCAGTTCAAGGATGTCGCGCCGGGCGTGCCGTATCAGGCGGGTGTGCCGCCGGTCACCGACAAGGACCGGCCGAAGGGCGACGCGGCGATCCTGCGCACGGTGGAGGATCAGATGGGTTTCATCCGCGGGGCGGGAGCGGCCGAAACTCTCCACGCGATCAACCGCCTGCGCTATAGCGGCTGCGGGGAGATCGTGGAGGACGGCCACACCTACGAGGTGACGCAGTACATCTATGGGATCAGTCTGCACGAAGACGCGGCGCGCGAGGACATCCAGGCCGAGGGCAACGTCCATCTGATTCGCGTGGTGCGGGGCAATGAGGCGTGGGATGAGAGCACTCCCGGGGTGGGCACGCATTCGGCCGATAAGCTCGCCAGGCAGAGGGAGCTGCAGCTGGGGCGCACGCCCTTTGGGATTGTCGACGCCATCACGAGCCTCGAGCCCACTCAGATCAAGATACATGACACCGGTAGCGGCGCGGTGACGCTGCAGCTGCCGGTGGATGGGGTATCGACGAAGGTGGTGCTGGACCAGAACTACCGTCCCGCGACGGTGACGCAGCGGGTGGATCACCACCTGATCGTGGATCAGTACAGCGACTATCACGACCTGAATCAGTACGGGCTGATGATTCCCCGGCACATCGTGGAGACGATCGACGGGCA
>JASHPX010000148.1 GCA_030037905.1 Gammaproteobacteria bacterium | reverse complement strand
GCTTGACCCAACCGCGGATCGACCAGACCGAACACTTAAACTCTTTGCTCAATTGCACCGGTTTGCGGCCGGCTCGCACCAGCTCGACCATCTGCTGTTTAAACTCCGGCGTATACCGGTTTGCCATCTTGGACTTCGCCATCGTCGGACCCTCCAGGGTGAACTCTGAGGCGTCCATGAAAGCGGGGCAACTTCAGTGTGCCCTGACGGACACGCTACCTCGCGGCGAGGTGTGGCGCCGTTGGGTCGAAAGACAGGCGGAAGCGGGCGATCACGCAGCGCAAGCTGCTCTGCGGGGCATTCGGTATCGAGAGCAGCGCCGGCGACGGCAGGGGGAGGGGATCGCAGGGGATGGTGTCGCTCCGCAACGGCCGTTCATCGTGGGGAGTCTGCGGGCGGAAGTCGATGCGGCATGCCGCATCATCATTTACCGCCGCGCCGACGGCAGCGAAGTCTTCCGCGACGTCGGGCCATTGATCGTCATGCGGGATAGAAGCGACGCAAGCCTTGAAGCGGCTCTACGCGTCGCGACGCAGAAATACGGTGGTCGAGTTCGACTGACGGGAAGCAAGACCTTCCAGGAGCGTGCCGCCCGAATGGCAGCTCGACTCGGTATCGTCGTTGAGAATGCAGAGTTGGAGGCTGTCGTCCGACAGGAGCAGCGACGCGCCGCGGAGCATTTAGCCGCACGGCGCGCCGCTTGGACACCCTTGCCCCGTTTTCTCCGTCGCCCGCGGCCCGATCGGTCGCGAGCTCCGGAACGCTGACGGGCAAGGAGCACGATCTTGCTGGATTGCAGGTGTGCGTGAGATTTTGTTTGCCACTTCAGGCACCTGCCGTTTTGGCCGCCTCCCGCCCGCTTGTGCCAGCCCAGAAGTGCCTCCAGAATGTCAGCGGCTTTTACGCCGCTGACCGGGGTCTCACGGCGGAGAATAAGTATGAGAAATGTGTACCGCTTGGCGGTGTGGTGGCTCTTCCTCTCGGCGTTGGGTGGCGGCGCTGTATCGGCCCAGACGCTGTACGACCAGCGCACTACTGTCGGTCCGGATCGCGGGTGGCTCATCATCGACGGCGGTGGAATGCTCACCAATGAAGTGCGCGACCGCTTCATTGCGCTCGCCGGGGGCCAAAACGCGTCGATTGTGGCAATTCCCACCGCATTGGCGGACAAGGATATCGATCCCGATCGATACGGGATGGCAATTGCGCGGCTACTGGGCGTCAGTCACGTGACGGTATTGCACACACGCGATCGCACGGTCGCCAATTCATCGGCGTTCGTGGAGCCGCTTGAGCACGCTACAGCGGTGTGGCTGGAGGGTGGACGGCAGTGGCGGCTGGCCGATGCGTATCTGGGTACAGCGGTAGAGCGGGAAATCAAGGCCGTCCTGGAGCGCGGTGGCGTCGTGATGGGCGGGTCCGCCGGGGCGACCATTCAGGGGTCATTTCTGGTACGTGGGGCCGCCGGCACGCCGGAAAATCCCGACGGAGACAACGCTATCATGGTCTCACCGGGCCATGTGACCGGCTTCGGCCTGCTTGCGGACTCAGCCATCGACCAACACGTCGACGCCCGCGTACGTGAGGCCGACCTGGACCCCGTGATCGCCGCGCATCCTCAGTTGCTCGGTATCGGGCTATACCAGGACGCTGCCATCATCGTGCACGGTGACTCGTTCTTCGTTGTTAGCGCGCCGGTATTGATTCACGACGGGCGGCCGCACGGTGATAGGCAGTACTACACGCTATCACCCGGTCAGGTTTACGACCTGAAGCGGCGCACTGTGGTGCCGACGTTGTCAGCCGCCGAGGCGCAAAAGTACCCCTTGAACCTGATATTGGATCGCGCCGCACGTATATCCGAGCCTTCCGGGACCCTAACCATAGGCGCCGGCGTGCTCGAATCCCGCGGCGCAGCCCGGCAGAGCGCTCGAGAGGTCAGCGTGGTCTGTACCGCCGGCCTCTACAGCATCGGCGAAGTGGCCCATCCTGCTCGGCTCGACGGTGCCAATAGTTTGGACATCCTGGCGCGCGACCCGGCTGGCAACGAACTGCGCAGCTCTACCTGCCGGTTTGCCAACGTGGCGGAGGGGCTTGCCGCCCAGCCGTCGCCGGCATTGCTGGGGGCGGAGCTGAGTACCCACAGTTCCGTTCCAAATATGAGCTGCGGGAAAGTGTACTCGCCGAACTGGGACAATTGTGTCGGCTCTTTGACGTACCCGAATGGCAACGTCTACCAAGGTGAATTTCACCACGGTATGCGCGACGGGTTCGGTTTCATTATCATCAACGCCAAGGGCGTGTCGGATCACAACAACATTCTTTCCAACGAACCGTCGATTTACGCAGGCGAATTCAGTGGCAACAGGCTCAACGGTCATGGAGTATGGTTCACGTTGTCCGGTGAGGGATACTCCGGTACTTTTGTAGACAACATCCCGCAGGCTGACGTCGCAAAACGGAATTGCACCGGCGATCCAGGCTCGTGGAAGAATTGCGTGGCGACCGTTCATTACCCGAACGGCAATCTCTACCGTGGAGAATTCGTTAACGGCCACAGAGAAGGCATTGGCATGATCGAGATCCATGCCACGGGCACTTCTGATGATACGAGCATCAGGGCGCCAGCACCGGGTATTTATGTGGGGGAGTTCAAACGCGATCGACTGAACGGGTCAGGAATGATCTTCATACCTGGCGCGGGCTTTTACGGCACTTTTGCCAATAACGTCTTGACGGCGCTATCACCGTAGGGCCTGAAAACGTGCTGTGGTGCGCGGAGTGACATGTTCATGTTTGACTGAGAGGTTGCGGCGCTGGCAGGCTGAAGCCGCCCGAGGGGCTTTTTGATAGTTGCGCTTAGCGCTTATATAGGGAGGATTGCGTCATGCTGGGGCGTCATCATTTGCTCATGGGTGTCCTTTTCGTCGTCGCGGGCGCTGGGGCGGCGCTCGGTCAACCAGTACCATTGCAACCTTCTACGCTCCCAAATATGAGCTGTGGCCAGCAGTATTCACCGCAGTGGGACAATTGTGTAGGGGCCGTAAAATACCCCAACGGGAATGTCTATCAAGGTGAATTCCATCATGGGCAGCGGGAGGGCTTCGGCGTCATCGTCATCAACGCCAGCGGCGTATCAGACCACAATAATATCCTCTCGAAAGAGCCGTCGATCTATGCCGGCGAATTCCACGATGGAAGACTGAACGGGCATGGCGTGTGGTTCACGAAGTCCGGTGCCGGATATTCCGGGACGTTCATCGACAACATCCCGCAATCCGATGTCGCAAAGAAGAACTGCAGCGGGCCGCCGCCGTCTTGGAGTAACTGCGTTGCGGTGGTGAAGTACGGGAACGGCAACCTCTATCGCGGCGAATTCATGAATGGACACAGAGAGGGTATCGGCATGCTGGTGATCATGCCGATGGGCACCTCCGATGCTCAAAGCATCAGGATGCCGGTGACGCCGGCCATTTATGTGGGCGAGTTCAAGGGCGACCGCTTGAATGGAAAAGGAATGGTTTCCATGCGCGGCGCTGGCTTCTATGGCGCTTTCACGAACAATCTATTCAATGCCTCGTCTCCTTAAACTTTCGGTCGAGGCTTAATTCCTTCGGCTGCACTGACCGACAAGACTTCTCGCCGTGGCGTTCATTCCTGAAGATTGCCAGTCCTCCGGCGGCACCGCGGACCGGCGGCTCTCGACTGTGGACGCAATCGAGTCGGATAAACAAGCTCGATGCAGTCCCAGGAATCTTTAGCCTGATCTGCGGTCTTTCGATGAAGAAGCAATCAGGCCGCCCGCTTCAGCGCGATGGAGATCTTCAGGCCGGCGTGTGCCGTCAGGTCGAACAGCGCATCCAGGCTGAACTTGTCGATCTTCCCGCGCAGCAGATCGTTGAGCCGCGGTTGTGTCACACCGAGCTTGGCAGCAGCGGCTTTCTGGGAAAGGTTCCAGCCGCGCACAACTTTTTGCAAGGCCCGCATGATTTCGGCACGAGCCTTCATGGCTTCAGCCTCGTCTCGGGAGTCTTCGATAGCGTCCCAAACACTGTGAAAAGTGGTCTTCACGGCGTCTCTCTCCGGAATCAATCCGCGAATACCTCGCGCAGCACCTCGGGCCGCTTCTTCGCGATGGCAAGCAGAGCCCGCGCGGCACCCGAGGGCTTACGCCGCCCCTGCTCCCATCCTTCCAACGTGCGGCGTGAGACGCCGAGTACGTCGGCGAACTTCTGCTGCGACAGTCCAGAGCGCGTGCGAGCTTCCAGCGCCTCGGGCACCTCGATGTGGTGCTCGCGCGCTGCCCGGCCGCTGCGCACTTGTTTCAATCCACGCCGGATCTCGGCGCCGATGTCGCGGCTCGCTTCCCACTTCGCCAGTTCCTTCGCGCTCAGCTTAAGCTTAGTCATCGATGCCCTCCTTGAGTCTGCTCAATACCTTTCGTTCCACGTCTTTTTGCACGGCTTTCGAGTACATGGTGAGGAGCCAGATCTTCCTCTCCGCGAGGCGCTTCACGTAGATCACGCGCGCCCCGCCCCGCTTACCGCGTCCTCCGACTGACCACCGCACCTTGCGGCAGCCGCCGGACTCCGGAATCACATCTCCTGCTTCCGGGCGTAGCGCCAGCCACGCGCAGAAATCGCCGAACTCCTCCGCCGTCCAGTACTTCGGCCAGATGGCCGAGAAGTCCTCTGTCTCGGCGATAGTGAGCATGTGGAGATACTACGCCGGAGTAGTATATACGTCAATGTCGTATGTTCCATAGCCCCGAAGACGTAGGGCTCTGTCGTGCCGGCGGCCGAGCCGCGTCTTGGCACACTCCTGGCACACTTGCTGCCTCAAAGTGCCACCCGGCGGCGCCACGCTGCGCGCGCAAGTGCTTGAGTTATTTGGTGTCGCCTGGTGTCGCCGCGTGGCCTGCCCCGTTTTGTAAACCGTTGGTCGGGGGTTCAAATCCCTCAGCCGGCAAGTCCCGTTTCGATTGCCTTTCAGCAAGTTAGCATCGCATCAATGGACGCTGGGACTCAGGCCGCTCGGCGACTGTGCCCAATTCGTGCCCAAGCGGCTCGCGTAGACGGACAGATGCTCGGCGCCGAGGTGCGCATAGCGCCGCACCATCCGCTCCGATTCCCATCCCGCGAGCTCCTGTAGCGCGAACAGCGGCGTGCCGCCTTGCACGTGCCACGAGCACCAGGTGTGCCGCAGATCGTGCCAGCGAAAGTTCTCGATTCCGGCGCGCGCGAGGGCCTTGTGCCACGCCTTGGTCGAGACCTGCTTCACCGGCTGGCCCTGGTAGGTGAACACCCGTTCCGGATGCTTGCCCACCTGCCTCGCGACCACGGCTGCGGCCGTCTCGTTCAGAGGCACCGCGATCGCCCGCCGGGCCTTCGCCTGGTCGGGGTGAATCCACGCGAGCTTGCGTGACAGGTCCACCTGCTCCCAGGTCAGCCCCATCACGTTCGCCGCGCGCAGACCGGTCGCCAGCGTGAACGTCGCCATCTCCCGCAAGTGCTCGGGCAATTCCTTCAGCAACGCCGCCGCCTGGTCCTGTGTCAGAAACCGGATGCGCCGCGTCGGCTCCTTCAGGAGCCGCACGGCCGGCGCGCGATCCAACCATTCCCAGTGCAGATGGCATCGCCTCAGAATCGCTCTCAGGAGCGCCAGCGTCCGGTTGGCCGTCGCGTTGCTGCAGCCTCCTGCCAGCTTCGCTGCGGTGATCCGGTCGATCAGCTCCCGATTGATGCTCTCCAGCTCTCGACCGCCGAGGAAGCGATCCAGCCAGCGCAGCATGCTCCGGTCCCCCTCGATCGTGGCCTTGTGGGCCTGCTCGCGGAGCCAGCGCACCGCCGCGTCGTTCCAGACGCGCCTCGGCCTCTCCCCAAGCTTCTGAAGTCT
>JASHPX010000147.1 GCA_030037905.1 Gammaproteobacteria bacterium | reverse complement strand
GTCGCTGCCACCGCCGCCGGCACCGCCACCGGCGCGCATGCAAGCCGCATCGCCGGGGAGCCGCGCCGTGCGTAGTCTCACGCTCGCGCTGCGCGCGCTCAAGCGCGAATGGCATTCCGGGGAGCTGGCGCTGCTGTGGTTGTCGCTCGCGGTCGCCGTGGGCGCACTGACCGGGGTGGGCTTCCTGGTCGATCGTGTCGGGCGTGCCGTCACGCTGCAGGCGAGCCAGATCCTCGCCGCCGATCTGCGCGTCGAGTCCGGCACGCCCATCCCGGCGGATCAAACCGCCGAGGCGCAGCGCCTGGGTCTCTCGGTCGCGCATATGACCACGATGCTGTCGGCGATCTTTCAGGGCGACGACAACCAGCTCGCGAACGTACGCGCAGTGACCGCGGGCTATCCGCTGCGTGGGCAGGTGACGATCGGTGATCGTCCATTCACCGCGGGCGCCGCGACGCACGCGATTCCTGCAAGAGGTGAGGTGTGGCCGGATTCGCGACTCGCCGCCGCGCTCGGGGTGCATATCGGCGGACAGCTCGCGGTGGGCGCGAGCATGCTGCGCGTCACGCACATTCTCATCTCGCGCCCCGATCAGAACTCCACGTTCGTCGACTTCGTGCCGACGCTGCTGATGAACGCCGCGGACCTGGCTGCCAGCGAGCTGGTGCAGCCCGGCAGTCGAATCAATTACGCGCTGCTGCTGGCCGGCGAGCCCGCGAGGCTCGCGGCCTATCGCGATTGGTTCGCCCGCAACGCGAGCGGCAGCGAGCGGCTCGCAGACGTCGCCGATGCGAGTCCACAGATCGGGGAGGCGAGCCGCCGCGCGGGGCGCTTTCTGGCGCTCGCGAGCCTCGTGGCGGTGCTGCTGTGCGCGGTGGCGATGGCGCTCGCCGCGCGCAGTTACGTCCGGCGCCACCTGGATGCGGTCGCGCTGATGAAAACCCTCGGCGCGACGCGCCGCGTGGTCCTGGGGGTGACGCTCTGGCAGCTGCTGGCCCTGGCGCTGGTCGCGAGTGTGCTCGGCGCGGCTGCAGGATGGGTCACGCAGCTGTGGCTGGTGCGCGTGCTCTCCGGACTGCTGCGCAGTGACCTGCCACCCGCCGGGCCATGGCCGGCGGTGGTGGGCTTTGGCATCGCGCTCGCGATGCTCGCGGGTTTCGCGTTGCCCTCGCTGCTGCAGCTCACACGCGTGCCCGCGCTGCGCGTGCTGCGGCGGGACGCCGGCCCGCCGGCGCCGGCGCAGTGGCTGGCCGCGGCGCCCGTGCTGCTCGCCGTGTTCGGTGTGGTGTACGCCGCGCTGGGCGAGCTCGGCACCAGCGTGCGTTTCATCGCCGGCCTTGCCGCGGTGGTGCTGGTGCTCGGCGCAGGTGGGGCGGTGCTGCTGGGCATCGCCGGTCGCGTGCGCGGCTACGCCGGCACGGCCTGGCGCTATGGGGTCGCACACCTCGCGCGCAGTGGCGGCCATGGCATCGCGCAGATCGTTGCCTTCGGCATCGGTGCGATGCTGCTGCTCGCGCTCGCGATCCTGCGCGGCGACCTCGTGACCGACTGGCGCGCGAGCCTGCCGGCCGACGTGCCCAATTACTTCTTCGTGAATATCCCGCCCGACGGGCGCGCCCAGTTCCAGCAGCTGCTGGCCGCGCAGGGCGCGCGCGGGGAGCGCATGCTGCCCATGCTGCGCGGGCGCCTCACCGCGATCGACGGAGTACCGGTGCAGTCGTGGCGCTGGACGCAGGATCGTGGCCGTGGCCGCGGGCTCGCCGATCGCGAGCAGAACCTGACCTGGACCGACGAGCTCGGCGACGACAACCGCATCGTCGCGGGTCATTGGTGGACCCGGGCCGATTACGGCAAGCCACTGGTGTCACTCGCGGTCGAGTACCGCGACGCGATGCACCTCAGGCTCGGCGATCGACTCACCTTCGACCTCGCCGGCGAGACGCTGGTGGTCACGGTGGCGAGCTTCCGCCGCGTGCGGTGGGACAGCTTCCGGCCGAATTTCTTCGTCGAGTTCCCGCCAGGCCTGTTGAATGGCGCGGCGGGGACCTACATGACGAGCGCGTTCATCACTCCGACCAGCGCGGCCATGGCCGAGCTCGTGCATCGCTTCCCGGGCGTCTCGATCTTCAATGTCGGGGATCTGCTCGCGCAGGCGCGCGCCGTCATCGATAAGGCCGTGACCGCGGTGCAGAGCGTGTTCGTGTTCACGGTGCTCGCGGGCTTGACGGTGCTCCTCGCGCAGGTGCAGGCCACACGTGACGAGCGCCGTCACGAGACCGCGGTGATCCGTGTGCTCGGCGCGCGCCGCCGCATGCTGGTCGGAAGTGTGCTGGTCGAGTTCGCGCTCGCCGGCGCGCTTGCCGGCGTGCTCGGCGCGAGCGGCGCGGCGCTCGGCGGCGCCTGGCTGGCGCACACGCTGGATCTGAACTACCGCTTCGATGCGGCGCTGTGGGGCATCGGCGTCGTGGCGGCGATGCTCGTGACCGCCCTCGCCGGGTGGGTTGCCACGCGACCGATACTGCGCGTGCCGCCGCGGGCAGTGCTGTACTGAGCGCAGCGCACCGCGCACTTCGTCCACGTAGAGGTGAGGACCCCCCAGGCGAATACGTCTGACGTATTCGCCTGAGGGGTCCTCACCTCTGCGCGGGCTGCATGCGTGGTGCGCGGTGCCCTGCGCTCCGCTACGGATCCTGGCCGCGCGGCGCGACCGTGATGGTCGCCCAGGCCTGCGGCACCGGCGCCCCGCTCCAGGTCAGCCCGTCGATCGTCATGCGGTAGTCGCCGGGACCCAGCGCCGAGCTGTTCAGCTCGATGCGCACATTGCCGTTCGAATCGCGCAGCAGGTTATGCAGCACCGCGACGCGTCCCTGATTGACGCGATCGATCGTCACATTGAACGCCTTGAATTTGGACCACGACAGATCGATCCTGAGATCGGCCAGCTCCGCCGCGCCACCTCCGATCGTCGCCAGGCTCTGCTGCGATGGGGCGGTGCGGCTGGGAAACAGCTGCACCACGCTCGTCGACTCCACCGGGTCGAGCGGCTGGCCTGCGATCTGCTGCTCGAGCGCGGCAGCCTTGCGCTCCTGTGCCGACAGGCGTCCCCCGTTGACCATGCTGAGCACTGCGAATAGCGCGCACAGGCCGCACGCGCCGATCAGCAGCGGCAACCTTTCCCACCAGCGCCGCGGCTTCTCTTCCCATGGCGGCGCCTGGCCACCCACCTCCAGCAGTCGCAGGGCGGCGTGCAGGTGATCGCCCAGACGCAGCTCCTCGATCAGGTGCGGGTGTTCTCGGCAGTAGCGCTCGAATTCCTGAGCGCCCCTGGGTGGGAGCCTGCCGCTCAGGTAGCGCTCGACGATGTTGTTCTGCGCGATGAACTGGCGGTCCATGCGTACCGGTGTCGACGCTGCCAGCTTCGGCGCCGGCGGCTTTGTCACGGCCGGCCGCACTGCAGCCGGCCTCGCTGCAGCCGGTGGCACAGCAGGATCTGCCGGTGCAGCGCGTGTCGCCGCAGCGCGCATCGGCGCGCTGGGCGGCGCCGCGGTCGGCTTCACCGGCGCGAGCTTGGCCGCGCGTCGTTCGCCGGATGCCTCTGCGTCCGCGGCTTTCGAGGCAGCGGACGGTACAGGCGGTGCGGGAGATTTCACTGCCGCCGTATCCGGCGATGCAGGAAGTTCACGGGACGTGGCAAATTCAGGAAACAGATCCGCGATATCAGCGACCACGGGTGTATCGGGCTTACGAAGTGCCGCAGGCGCTTCGGGAGCTGCCCCGGGCACGGCGGCGCCGGGCACGATGGCGCCGGGCACGATAGCGGCAGCCTCGGAAGCTGCCGGTGGCGCGGGGGCCGGATCGGCCGTTGCCGCCGGCATGGCCAACTGCGGCGCCGCCGTATCGCTCTTCGACGCGGGCGTTTCCGGGGCTCCGGTTTCGCTCGGCGGGGGGGCGAGCGACTTCAATACTGCCGTATCGCTCGTGGGGTCGCTGTCCGGCAGCGGCTCTTCACGAATAGTCCCGGCCCTCGCTGAGGCGGCGAGAAGGCCTGACTGCGGCACCTCGGGCGCATCCGTGCCTTCCAGTACCTCGGCGCTGGCGGATGCTGCTGGCATGGGAGATATCGTGCCGCGCGAGCGCCACCGGGACTCGCGGTAGCTCACAGTTTGGAGGGCGCGCCGGCCGCTTGCGCGAAACTGTGAGCGGCTGCGCGTCTGCGGCGGCGCGCGGTCGTTGCCGCACGGCGTCAGTGGCTGCACGCATGCAGCGTTGCGTGGTGCGCAGCGTCTGCGCCGTGGCGCCGGTGGCGGTACCGTTCGCGTAGACTTGTCATATTCCAATGTACCGCGCCCCGCTCACCGACCTGCGCTTCGTGCTCGAGGAGTTGCTCGGCGCCGCCAGTCTCGCCCAGCTGCCTGCTCACCGCGATTTCTCGGCCGACCTGGCTTCCTCGGTGCTCGAGGAGGCCGCGCGCTTCGCCGAACAGGTGCTCGCGCCCATCAACCGGCTCGGCGACCGCGCCGGTGCGCGTTTCGAGGAGGGGCAGGTGCACATGCCGCCGGAATTCCGCGAGGCCTACCGCCAGTTCGTCGAGGCCGGCTGGCCGCAGATGACCGCCAGCGTCGAGTATGGCGGCCAGGGCCAGCCTCTGGTGCTCGCAACCGCTACCGAGGAGATCTGGTTCGCCGCCAACGTCGCCTTCATGCTCTGCCCGCTGCTCGGGCGCGGGGCGATCGAGTCCCTGGAGCGCAACGCCGCCGCCCCGCTCTGCGAACGGCTGCTGCCGAAAATGGTGACTGGCCACTGGACGGGAACGATGAATCTCACCGAACCGCAGGCCGGCTCGGACCTCGGCGCGATCCGCACGCGAGCGATTCCCGAAGCTGATCACTATCGCCTCACGGGCCAGAAGATCTTCATCACGTACGGCGACCACGATATGGCGCAGAACATCGTGCACATGGTGCTGGCGCGCATCGACGGCGCGCCCGCGGGCGTGCGCGGCATCTCGATGTTCGCCGTGCCCAAGCGCCTCGTCGACGAGCACGGCGCGCTGGGTGCCGACAATGACCTGCACTGCGTATCCATCGAGCACAAGCTCGGCATCCACGCGAGCCCGACCTGTGTCATGTCGTATGGCGATCACGGCGGGGCGATCGGTCACCTCATCGGTGAAGCCAATCACGGCCTCGAATACATGTTCGTCATGATGAATTCCGCTCGCCTGTCGGTCGGTGTACAAGGCATCGGCCTGAGTGAGCTGGCGTTCCAGCAGGCGCGCGATTGGGCCACCAGCCGCATACAGGGCCACGCAATTGGCGCCCCGGGGCCTGCGCCCGCCGTCGCCGCGGGTGTCCCCGCGTCCACGCCGATCATCGCGCACCCGGACGTGCGCCGGATGCTGCTGACGATCAAGTCGACGGTGGAGGCGATGCGCGCGCTCGCGCTCTATGCAGCATTGCAACTGGATCAGGCACGCGCCGAGCCCGACGCCACGCGCGCCGCCGCCGCGCTCATGCGCGGGGAGCTGCTCATCCCGATCGTCAAGGGCTGGTGCACCGAGCAGGCGATCGATCTCGCTTCGCTGAGCATCCAGATCCACGGGGGCATGGGGTTCATCGAAGAGACCGGTGCCGCGCAGACGCTGCGCGATGCGCGCATCCTGTCGATCTACGAGGGCACCACCGGCATCCAGGCCAACGACCTCCTGGGTCGGAAATTACAGCGGGACCACGGCGCGACGCTCGCCGCGCTGGTGCAGGAGCTGCTCGAGCAGTTCGGCGAGCTGCGCAGTGCCGATGCCACGCTGCGCGCCATCCGCAACGCCGCGACCGATGCGCTCACGCTGCTGCGTGATGCGACCGAGGCGCTGCTGTCGCAGCTCGCTGCCGCTCCTGCGCAGGCCTATGCGGTTTCCGTGCCGTATCTGCAGCTCTGCGGGCGCGTGCTCGGCGGCGCGCTGCTGGCACGCTCTGCAGCGATCGCCGCGACGCGTCTCGAAACCCAGGGTCGCGCCGCCGGTACGCCATCCAGCGCCACGCCATCCAGCGCCGCTGCCACGCCATCCACCGCCGACGCCGGGTTCTATCGCGCCAAACTGCAGACCGCGCGCTTTTACGTCGAGCAGCTACTGCCGCAGGCGCTCGGGCTGCTGCGGATCGTACGCTCCGGGGGTGCGAGCGTTGCGGACGCCGACCCGCGGCTGATCTGAAGCCAGCGGCTGAAGAGTCGAACTGCGGCCGGCCCGGCGCTGAGCGCTGCACGGGAGGCCGGCACCGGCCGGCAGGTAAATCGGCGGGCGCATCGGGTAAACTGCGCAGCAGATGAAAGGAGGGCTGCGCGGATTACGCGGTGCACCCTCCTGCTGTGGGTAGTGGACATGTCAAACACTCTTCATATCGCAGTGCTGACCGTCGGATCAATTCTGATTGCGGTGGCGGTGGCGGTCACTTTGATACGCATGGCCGGGCGGCAGTCACTACTCGCCGGGGCGTGGCCGCGGTTGGTCATGGGTCTTGCCGGTGTGGCGCTGATCGTCTGGTCGCTGCTGGCTGCGCGCCCCGGCACGGCTCCGCCGGTCGCGCGTGTTGCCCGGGTCGCCGCGCCGGCGCAGGTGGCCGCATCGGGTGCAGGCCCGAGCGCACCGACACCCGCCGTCATCCCGCAGGCTCACGCGGATCTCATCCTGCTGGCGGGCGCAGAGTTGGATGATTGCACGCCGCCGAAGCGGCCGTCCGATCCGGCCGACGGCGCCACCGCGACGCGCGCGCAGATGGTCGCCTCGGACGCGCAGGCGCAGGCCTTCAATACGGCCACCAACGCCTACCTTGCCTGTCTGGACCAGGCCGCGAACAATTTCAACCGCCAGTATGGCGCGGTGCTGAATGCGAACGGGCTGAAGCAGGTGCAGGCGATACATGACCGCATCTACAACGCGGCCGTGGACCTGGATCACGCGATGGCCGACAAATTCAATCAGCAGCTGCGCATCTACAAGGCGCGCGGCGGTACCTCCTGATCGTCACCGCGAGCAGCGCCCCGGAACTCATCTGATTGATAGGCGCGTGCGCCCTGTAGCCGCATACGCCGCACAGTCGCCGTTCCGCGACAGAGGGCACCGTCACCCGAACGCGCTGCTGGCCGTTGTACTCCTCTGGTGGAAGAGAGGCGCACGGAACTGGCGCCGCTGGCTCTCGTCAGAGCTAAGGAACTGCGCTGCTTGCGTGGCGATGGCCCCACCGGGCCGCCGTGCACAGGGTCCCCGCAAGGATCCTGCGCTGCGCAGTCAATCGGGCACGGTCCAATGGTGTCCTCAATCAGGGTGAGGTGCTAGTGAAGATGAAGATCAAACACGCATGCATCGGTCTGGCAGTATTTTCGCTGGGATCCACGGCCGCGATGGCGGCCCAGCCCGGCTATCCTGCCAGCGGCGGCTATGGGCTTTACTTCGGCGCGAGCGCCGGCGAGCTGTACTACGACGAGCAGGGACTGGCTCAGATGAACCCGACCGTCGCCGAGTTCCGCGTCGGCCAGCAGTTCAATCCCTATCTGGCGATCGAGGGGCGCATCGGCACGAACGTCAGCGGTGGCGGAGCCTATGGCTACCACATCAATTCCAACGCCATCTACGGCGCATATATCAAGGGTATCTATCCGTTTTCACCCTGGGTGTCCGCCTACGGTATCGCGGGTCTCGGGGGCGCCGACTGGCACCGCAACTATTACCAGTACAACTCCAACGATATTGCCATCTCCTTCGGCATCGGTGCCGAGTTCAACCTCGGCGGCAACGCATCGCTCGACCTGGAATATGCCCGTCTGACCAGCGGTGACAACGCCGGCTACGGCTACACCGCCGATACGCTCATGTTCGGCGTGAATTGGCGTATTCTCTGACCCACCCAACCACGGCTGCGCTCGCGGCCCGCGCCGGACCTGGCCGGGCTGCACGCAGCCGGAGTATGCCAAGCCATGCAATACGTGAAGCTCGGCCGCACGGGCCTCGAGGTGTCGCGCATCTGCCTGGGCTGCATGAGCTATGCGGAAAGCGCCGGCAGCTCGCAGCGCTGGACCTGGACGCTCGATGAGCGCGCCAGCCGCGCGCACATCGAAGCGGCGCTGAAGCTGGGCATCAATTTCTTCGATACCGCCAACGTCTACTCCGCGGGTGAGAGTGAGCGCGTGCTCGGACGGGCGCTGCGGGAGCTCGCGCGCCGCGAGGACGTCGTGATCGCTTCCAAGGTGTGCGCGGAAGTACGCCCCGGACCGAACGGTCGCGGCCTGTCGCGCAAGGCGATCTTCGGGGAGCTGCACCAGAGCCTGCAGCGCCTGGGCGTCGATTATCTGGATCTGTACATCGTGCATCGCTTCGACTACGTCACGCCGCTCGAGGAGACGCTCGAGGCGCTCAACGACGTGGTGCGCGAAGGCAAGGTGCGCTATCTCGGCGCCTCCTCGATGCACGCCTGGCAGCTGATGAAGGCGCTCGGACTGCAGCGCGAGCACGGCTGGGCGCGCTTCGTATCGATGCAGAACTATTACAACCTGCTGTACCGTGAGGAGGAGCGCGAGATGCTGCCTCTGTGCCTCTCGGAGGGCGTCGGGGTGACTCCGTGGTCTCCGCTGGCGCGCGGCCGGTTGGCGCGGCGCTGGTCGGACGAGCCCTGCACGCAGCGTTCGAGGAGCGACCCGTTCGCCGCGCGGCTCTTCGATGCGACGGTGCAGGTGGATCGGCCGGTGATTGAGCGGGTCATGCAGATCGCCGATGCACGTGGCGAGCCGCCCGCGCGCATCGCACTCGCATGGCTGCTGCGCAATCCCGCGGTGGCGTCGCCGGTCCTGGGGGCAACCCGCGCGCAGCAACTCGAGGACGCCGTGGCGGCACTGTCCGTGAAGCTCTCGGACGATGAGGTGCACCGACTCGAGGAAGCCTATCAGCCGCATGCAGCGACGCCGGCGTTCGCCTGAGTCGCGTGCGGCCGAGATCGGCCGAGGTCCGCCGGGGTCGGCCGCAGCCGGCCGGCTGAGGTGGGCTACGGTATCAGCACCGCAGCGCCGCTGTAGCGGCCGGCGCGCAAGTCATCCAGGGCATTTTGCGCGTGCGAGAGCACGTAGCGGTGCACCTGCACGCTCAGCGGCAGCTGCGCGGCGAGGCGTAGAAACTCCCGGCCGTCGGCACGCGTGAGATTCGCCACCGATAGTATCTGGCGCTCGCCCCAGAGCCACTCGTAGGGAAAGCCGGGGATGGGACTCATGTGAATCCCGCCGCAGATCACGCGTCCTCCCTTGCGCACCGCGCGCAGTGCCCGCGGCACCAGCTCGCCCACCGGCGCAAAAATGATCGCCGCGTCGAGCTGTTCCGGCGGCGTCTGATCGCTCGCTCCGACCCAGCGCGCCCCGAGGGTGCGCGCGAATGCCGCGGCGTGCTCGTCCCCCGGACGCACGAAGGCGTAGATGTCGCGCCGCTGATGGCGCGCAACCTGAGCGATCAGATGTGCCGCCGCGCCGAAGCCGTACAGGCCGAGTCGCATCGCGTCCCCCGCCTTGAGCAGGCAGCGATAGCCGATCAGTCCGGCACACAGCAACGGCGCGGTGTGCAGGTCGTCGAGCTGCGACGGCAGCTCCAGGCAGAAGCGCTCATCGGCGAGTGTGTAATCCGCGTAGCCGCCGTCGATCTGATAGCCCGTGAAGCGCGCCTGATCACACAGGTTCTCCTGGCCGGCGCGGCAGTATTCGCAATGGCCGCAGGCATAGCCCAGCCAGGGGATACCGACGCGCTCACCGGGGCGGCGCGGCGTGCCGGGGCCGACTGCATCGATGATCCCGACGATCTCATGCCCCGGGATGATCGGCAGCTTGGGGTCCGGCAGCTCCCCGTCGACTACGTGCAGGTCGGTGCGGCAAACCGCGCAGGCGGTGATGCGAAGGCGCACCTGCCCGGGGCCCGGCTCAGGCAGCTCGCGTTGCTCACGGACCAGTGGCGTGCCCGGCTGGCGCAGGACCATCGCCGACATCTCGCCGCGCATGTCCGGTAGGCCTCACGTGTCATCGGTACGGCTCTTGGCGATTCTCTCACCCTGAGTGCGCGCGTGCGCGCCACTTGCGTGAGAGGAGTCCCGAGTGTCCTGGCGCGCGTCCGCGCCGTCGCGCCCCCCGGTGTCGCGATCGCCACGGGCCGGAGCGGTACCGCCCACGGTGCCGCCGAGCACGGGGACCAGGTTGGCCAGCAGAAACTCCAGGAACTGCCTCACCGCCGCCGTGCCCGCCGAGACGATGGGATGCAACGCCTGCAGTTCGAGGGGATCATCCGGCGTCCACTCGGGCAGCACCCGCTCGAGCTTGCCCATCGCCAGCCCCTGGCGGCAGAGAAATTCCGGCAGCACGCCGATGCCCAGTCCTGCCGCCACGCTGGAATGCACCAGCGCCGGATCATCCACCTGCAGCGCAGGGCGCAGGTGCAGCTCCTGAATGTGCTCGTGTGGGGACGAGCGTGCCGAGCGGCTCTCGGCGCCACTGCGGCGCAGCCGTAGCGTCAACCCACCGGCTGGACGCAGCACCGTATGGGCGGTCAGGTCCGCAGGCTTGCGCGGCCGGCCGTGCCGAGCCAGGTAGGCCGGCGCGGCACACAGTAACAGCGCGGGCCTGCCGAGCGGCGTGGAAGCGAGGCCGGCGGGCTCGCGCATGTCCACCGCAGGCTCACGCGCAGCATTGCCGATCATCAGGTCCCAGTCGCCCGAGGCCGCGAGCGGCGGCGATTCGACCACGGTCACGCTCAGTGCGACATCACCGTAGCGCTCGAGGAAGCGCGGAACCAATGGAGTCACGAGCAGGCGGCCGTAGCCGGGATCCACCCACAAGCGCAGGCGTCGAGGGGCGCCCGGTGCGGCGGTGAACCGTGAGCGCACCGCCTCGACTTCGACGAGCAGCCGCTGACAGTGCGGGCGCAGCAACTCGCCGGCAGGTGTCAGACTGACACGACGAGTCGTGCGGATCAAAAGACGGGTGCCGAGGCGGCGCTCGAGGCTTACTATGGCGCGGCTGACGGCGACTTTCGGTACCCCCAGCAGGCGGGCGGCTGCGGTGAATGACTCGAGCTCGCAAACGTGTGCGAAGGCGGCCATTTCGGAAGCCAACCACATTGATCCGTCACCGCCTTTGAAGCGACCAGTGAGGCAGAGTATTGTAGCGAATAGGGAACAATTGCAATGCAGCCATCGCAGCGAGCTATGGAAGCCGCGCCTAGCGACCACCGCGGGGTGGGCGGTAGCCGTCAGATTCGTGACTCCCGCGAGTTCGTTTACGAGCTGAAGTTCTACGTCGGTCTCTCTCAGGCCGAGGCCTTGAAGAGCTGGGTGCGCGAGCGGCTGACCGCCGACCCGCACGGCGGCGGTCTGCACGGCGACACCTACCTGGTCAGCAGCGTCTATTTCGATACCCAAGCGTTCGCGGTGCTGGCGCGGCAGGGGTCTTACGGGCGCAGCAAATACCGCATCCGGCGCTACAACCATGGCGACACCGTGTACCTGGAGCGCAAGACGCGTGGTCGCTACCGCGTGTTCAAGCGCCGCACGGCCGTCAGCCTGGGGGCGCTTGCGCAGCTCGCCGAGCCGCCGCCGGCCGCTGCCTGGGACGGCCGCTGGTTTCATCGGCGCCTGCTGGTGCGCGCGCTGCAGGCCGTCAGTCGAGTCGATTACGAGCGGATCGCTCGCATCGGGTACAGCGATTACGGGCCGGTGCGCCTGACGCTGGACCAGCAGCTGCTGGCCTGGCACACGCGCGGCCTTGGATTCGAGATTGCCGGGGCCGGCACGCCGCTGTCGACGCAGCAGCTCATCCTGGAGCTGAAATTCGGCAGCGCCATGCCCATCGTGTTCAAGGAGCTCATCCGCGATTTTTCGCCGCACCTGGAAGGCATCTCCAAGTACCGGCTCGCCTGCTGCGAGCTCGGGTTGGCGCCACCGTCGCTGGCCGCGGAGGAGTTACCGGCCGGGCTCGCGACCGGGCTCGCGGGGCTGCGGCGCCACGCGCTCTGAGCCACGCGCGTGCCGGCATGGTTCAGGGAGGGCCTGGCGCGAACGTCGGTCATTCCGACGTTCGACGTGGTGCTGCGCCTGCTGGTGGCGCTGCTGTTCGGCTATCTGGTCGCCGGCATCTATCTGCGCAGCCGCCGTGACGAATCCGACATCGGCGCATCCTTCCCGATGACGCTGGTGCTGCTCGCGGTGCTGATCGCCATGGTCACGCAGGTGATCGGCAACAACGTCGCCCGCGCCTTCAGCCTGGTGGGCACGCTGGCGATCGTGCGCTTTCGCACGATCGTGCGCGATACCCGCGACACCGCCTACGTCATCTTCGCCGTGGTGATCGGCATGGCGATCGGCGCGGCCGACCTGTGGATCGCGATCATCGGTATGCTCGTCATTGCGTTCGCGGCGCTGCTTATCCCGGTGCGCGCGCGAGCGGGGCCGCCAGTGGCGGACGTCTATGAGCTGCGTATCCGCGTGGCCATTGGGCGCAGCCCCGAGAGCGTCGCGGCCGGCGTGCTCGACGATTACCTCGACGCGCGCACGCTCATCGCGATGAGCACCAATCGCCCGGGAGTGTCGCTCGACTACAGTTACGAGGCGCGCCTGAAGCCCGGACGGCTGGCGCAGGAGATGGTGCAGGCCCTGTCCATGGTGGAGGGACTGCAGGAGGTGCGCATCGAACGCCGGCAGGTAGATCGCCTATGAGCCGCCTATGAGCTCTCTGTGAGCCGCTCCATGAATGCGAACACGCGACGCATCCTGGCGATCGCGGTGCTGGCGGCGCTGCTCGGCCAGGCGGCCTACCGGCGACTGCATGCGCCGGCGCACGCGGGGTCTGCCGCAGGTACGGCCGTGGCCGGCGCGCATGTGGCGGGCGAGGCCGCCGCAACTGCGGCGCCTGCGCCGCTGCCCGGTGCACCCGACCGCCTGCAGCTGGGTCGGCTGACGCTGCAGCCCTGCGTCATCGGCGGGCGCCTCGCCGATGGATTGGCAAGCGTGGCGGCGTACTGCACGCGCTTCCCGGTGCCTGAGGATTGGGGGGCGGTGGGTGGCAGGAGAATCGATCTGCATGTGGCCGTCGTGCGGGCGGAGGCTGGCTCTGCGGATGCGGACCTCGTGACCTTCCTCGACGGCGGACCGGGCGGTGCGGCCACACAGGATTATCCGGCGATCGCGGGCGCGCTCGAGCCGCTGCGCCAGCGGCACGACATCCTGCTGGTGGACCAGCGCGGCACCGGGGACTCCAACCCGCTGGATTGTCCGCAGCTGCAGCAGACGCAGCGGCCTGAGGCCGAATTGTCCGCCGCCGATCAGCCGCAGCAGCTCGCGCAGCAGCTGCGCGCCTGCCTCACACAGCTGTCGGCGCGCGCCGCGCCGCAGTTCTATACGACCACCAGCGCGGTGCGCGATCTGGAGGCGGTACGCCAGGCGCTCGGTGCCCCAAAGCTGGACATCATCGGCATTTCCTACGGCACGCGCGTCGCGCAGCAATACGCGCGCCGCTATCCCTCCAGCGTGCGCAGCGTGGTGCTCGACAGCCCGGTGCCCAACCGCGTGGCGCTCGGCGAGGACCATGCGGTGAATCTCGAGCGCGCACTGCGGCTGCAGTTTGCGCTGTGCGAGGCAAACTCGGCCTGCAAGGCGCGCTTCGGCGACCCCTATGCAACGCTGGTCGAGCTGCGCGATCGGCTGCGGGCACAGCCGGTGTCCGTGGATCTGCGCGATCCGGAGAGCTTCGAGCCGCTGCACCTGATGCTCACCGCCGATGACCTGGCGGCCGTGGTGCGTTTCTATGCCTACAATCCGCTGACCGCGGCGCTGCTGCCGCTGGTGCTGCACGAGGCGCAGCAGGGCAACTACGCGCCGCTGCTCGGGCAGAAGACGCTGCTGGCGAAGGATCTGGGCGACCAGATCACCAGTGGCGAAGAGCTCTCGGTGGTCTGCGCGGAGGACGCGGACCAGCTCGCGCCGCGCGCCGCGGACGCCGATACACTGCTCGGTAACGAGGTGGTCACGCGCGTGCAGGCGGCCTGCCGCCTCTGGCCGCACGGCTCGCGTCCGGCCAATTTTCATGCGCCGTGGAAATCGGCCTTGCCGGTGCTGGTGCTCGACGGAGAGCTCGATCCGGTCACACCGCCCGCATATGGGAGCGAGATCGTGCGGGACCTCTCCGATGCGCGAGCGCTGATCGCGCCCGGTCAGGGGCACGGAGTCATCGGCGCGGGCTGTATGCCGCGGCTCGTGCAGCGCTTCGTGGACACACTGGATCCCGCGGCGCTGGACGCGAGCTGCCTTGCACGCCTCGGCCCGACGCCAGCGTTTCTCGATTACAACGGAGCGGGGCCGTGATCGGGCGGGCTCGGCGTTCATGATCAGCGCGCAGGATCTGCACAAGGCCTTCGGCGCGACACGCGCCGTGGACGGCGTGTCCTTCGAGGCGCGCGACGGTGAGATCACCGGCTTGCTCGGCGCCAACGGCGCCGGCAAGACCACCACGCTGCGCATGCTGTACACGCTGATGCAGCCGGACTCCGGGCGCATCCTGGTCGATGGGCTGGATGCGCGCAGCGAGCCGCTGGCGGTGCGGCGGCGACTGGGCGTTCTGCCCGATGCGCGCGGCCTGTACCGCCGACTGACGGCGCGCGAGAACATCGCCTACTACGCGGCGCTGCAGGGCCTGGACGCGGGCGCCGCCCGCGCGCAGATCGATCTGCTGCTGCAGACGCTCGGCATGCAGGACATCGCCGATCGCAGGGCCGAGGGCTTCTCGCAGGGCGAGCGATTGAAGACGGCGCTGGCGCGTGCTCTGGTGCACGATCCGGGCAACGTGCTGCTCGATGAGCCCACCAACGGCCTGGACGTGATGTCGACCCGCGCCTTGCGCGATTTCCTGCGGGGGCTGCGCTCCGAGGGGCGTTGCGTGCTGTTCTCCACGCACGTCATGCAGGAGGTCGCGGCGCTGTGCGACCGCGTGATCATCATCGCCCGCGGCCGCGTGGTCGCAGACGGTACGCCCGATGAGCTGCGCGAGCGCGCCTGCGAGCAGAGCCTCGAAGAGGCATTCATGAAGCTGATCGGCACCGCAGCGCTCGAGGAGCTTGCGTGAGCGTCGCGCCGCAGCCGGATGCCGACCGCGGCGGTCGGGCTCCGAGCGACAGCGCGGCTCCGAGCGGCGGGGTCGCTCCGAGCGGCGCCCCGGCCCCGAGTGGCGCGCCGGCCCCGCGCCGCAGCCTGGGTCTCACCGCCACGGGGATCGTGTTCCTGAAGGAGTGCCGCGAGAGCCTGCGCGATCGGCGCACGCTGCTCAATGCGCTGCTGATCGGGCCGCTGCTCGGCCCGGTGCTGCTCGTGTTTCTGTTGCGCCTGACGATCACGCACGCTCTCGCGCAGGCGGCCGGCCCGTTGCCGGTGGCCGTGATCGGGGCCGAACGCGCTCCCAACCTGATCGCGGCGCTGCAACGACAGGGACTGCAGGTATTGCCGCCCGTGCCGGACGTCGAGGCAGCCGTGCGCAGCCAGCAGCTGGACCTGGCACTGCGTATCGCTCCGGGATTTGCGGCGGACTGGCGCGCGGGCCGGCCGGCTCAGGTGGAGATCATCTTCGACTCCTCGCGCCGCGATACGGGTCCCGCGGTCCAGCGGCTGCGCGCGATGCTGGACAACTACGGGCGCGTCACGGCCGCGATGCGTCTGATGGCACGCGGACTCGACCCGACGCTGTCGGTGCCCGTGGTGGTGGCGGAACGCGACCAGGCTACACCGCAGGCGCGGGGTTCGCTGCTGTTTGCAATGCTGCCTTACTTTCTGATCCTGACCGCGCTGATCGGCGGCATGTGGCTGGCCATCGACACCACCGCGGGTGAGCGCGAGCGCGCCTCGCTCGAGCCGCTGCTGATCAATCCGGTTCCGCGCGACCGTATCCTCGCCGGCAAGCTCCTGGCGACTGCCGCGTTCAGCCTCGCCAGCCTGTGCCTGGGCCTCGCGGCCTTCGCAATCGCCGGCCGCTTCCTGCCGGCAAATCAGCTCGGTTTGAGCTTCAGTCTCAGCCCGCGCATCATCGTCGCGATCCTGCCGGTGATGGCGCCGCTGGTAGTGCTGCTGGCGACGCTGCAGATCCTGGTCACGGCGTTTGCACGCAGCGTACGCGAGGCACAGACCTATCTGAGCCTGGTGCAGCTCGTGCCCATCATCCCCTCGGTGGTGCTGGGTATCCTGCCGTTGAAGTCGCAAGCGTGGATGTTCGCGGTGCCGCTGCTCGGCCAGCAGCTGACCATCATGCAGCAGCTGCGCGGGGAGGTGATCTCGCTGCCGGAAGCGGGGCTGTGTGCACTGGTGACGCTTGCGACCGCGTTCGCGGCATTTCTCGTGGCGCGCCGCAACTACGCGAGCGAGAGGCTCGCGATCACCACCTGAAGATCAGGATGCCGGCGATGAGAGCGACCAGCGGCGCGAGGCTGTAGCGTTTGGCCGTAGTCCCCCGGCGCCGTAGACTGCGCGGGTAGCCGCTGAGAGGGTAGCCGCTGGGCGGGTGGGTCGCAGAGTCGAGGAGCAGGGCATGAGTCGCTTGTTCGAGCCACTGCGTATTGGCCAGCTGGAGCTGGCCAACCGGATCGTGATCGCTCCGATGTGCCAGTACTCGGCGCACGATGGTACGGCGGCCGACTGGCATCTGATCCACCTGGGCAATCTTGCGCTCTCCGGAGCGGGCCTGCTGGTCATCGAAGCTACCGCGGTGAGTCCCGAGGGACGTATCTCACCGCTGGATCTCGGCCTCTACAGCGACGCGAACGAGGCGGCGCTCGCGCGCGTGTTGGCGGCGATCCGCGCGCATTCGCCGATACGCGTGGCCGTGCAGCTCGCGCACGCCGGTCGCAAGGCCTCGGTGCGTCCTCCCTGGGAGGGCGGCGGGCAGCTTCCGAGCGCGCAGGGCGGCTGGCAGACGCTCGCGCCCTCGGCGCTGCCGCACACGCCCTCCGATCCTGCGCCTGTGTCACTGGATGAGGAAGGGCTGGCCCGTATACGCGGGGAGTTCGCAGCCGCCGCGCTGCGTGCGGAGCGTATCGGGGCCGACGGTATCGAGATTCATGCGGCACACGGCTACCTGCTGCACCAGTTTCTCTCGCCGCTCTCCAATCGAAGGCGCGATGCGTATGGCGGCTCGCTGGAGAACCGCATGCGCTTCGTACTGGAGATCTATGAGAGCGTACGCGAGGCGTTTCCGGCGCAGCGCCCCGTGTGGGTGCGTATCTCGGCCACCGATTGGCTCGCAGAGGGCTGGAGCATCGAGGACACGCTGGTGCTGGCCGCAGCGCTGCAGCAGCGCGGCTGTGCCGCTCTGCACGTGACCAGCGGTGGCATCTCGCCGCAGCAGAATATCCGGGTCGCCCCCGGCTACCAGGTGCCCTATTCCCGACGCATCAAGGCCAAGGTCGGTCTGCCGACCATCGCGGTGGGACTGATCACCGCTCCCGAGCTCGCCGAGGCGATCATCGCCAACCGCGAGGCGGATGCAGTGTCGCTCGCGCGCGCCGTGCTCTACGACCCGCGCTGGCCGTGGCACGCGGCCGCCAAGCTCGGCGCGCAGGTGTGGGCGCCCCGGCAGTATTGGCGCTGCAAGCCGGTGGGCCATGAGCAGCTGTTCCTGGGCGAGGGCGCATGAGCGCTGCGCAAGCCGGCCACGCTGACCAAGCTGACCAAACTGACCAAGCTGACGGCCGACAGCTCGCGCGCCACGCGCTGTTCGGATTCATCATCACCTTCATCGCCGCGCGGACGGTGGTGTGGCTGATCATGGCGCGCCGCATTCCGAACATGTACTTCTTCCTGAGCGGCACACACGTACACCACCTGAACTACGGGATCTTTCTACTGGCCGCCGTAGGCGCGTACGTGCTGTTCGCGCTGCCGCGCGGTCGCGCGCTGCGCATCGCCGCGCTCGTGTACGGCGTAGCCATGGCGCTGACGTTCGACGAGTTCGGCATGTGGTTGCACCTCGGCGGCAGCTACTGGCAGCGCGCCAGCATCGATGCGGTGGTGGTCGTGGCTGCGCTGCTGGCGCTGATCGGTTTTTCCGCGGCGATGCGCCGCTTCGAGTCGCGGCACCTGGTAGCATCGGTGCTCATCGTCATCGCGTTGGTGGTATTTGGCGTGGTACTGCGCGACGCCGCAGTGAGAATCGGCCGGGTCGAAGGACCGCGGCTCGAAGCGCTGGAGGAGGCTTCATCTCCCTAGTGATCCACGCACTGCGCGCCGTGCGCTGCCTGTCGCCTGCATCGCGCAGCGCAGGCCCGGCGCGCGGCGACCGCGCAGCGAGAGCCAACGTGTGGCAAGCTGCGCAACGATGAGCCTTCAACCGCAGCCGCGAGACCTGGCGGCCCCAACCCCCGCGGTGCGCGTGCTGTTCGTCTGCATGGGGAACATCTGCCGCTCGCCCACCGCGCAGGCCGTGTTCCGAGACCTCGCGCAGCGGCTCGCTCCGGAGCTCGCGGTAGAGGTCGATTCGGCCGGCACGCACGACTATCACGTCGGTCGTGCGCCCGATGAGCGCGCGCAGGAGGTGGCGCTCGCCCATGGCATCGACATGTCGGATCTGCGGGCGCGCCAGCTGGTGCGCGAGGACTTCGAGCGCTTCGATCGCATCCTCGCCATGGACGCCCGGACCTATCGGGCCGCGCTCGCGCTCGCGCCGCCGCAGTACCGACAGCGCGTACAACTGTTCATGGAATACGCCCCGCATCTGCAGACCAGCGAGGTTCCCGATCCATACCATTGCGGCCCGGAGGTGTTCGAACGGGTGTTCCAGCTCACCGAGCAGGCGGCGGGCGGACTGCTACGGGACCTGGCCGGGCCGGAAGCGCGGTAGCGGCGTTGCCCGGTACCCCAGGGCCCATAGCCTGAGGTGTGGGCGCGCCGAGTACGCTCTCGGGGCCGAACTGCTCATCGGGCTCCCCGAGAGAGCGCCGGGGAATCGGGATGCAGAAGGGGAATGGCCCTTCTGCCGTGGCGACGGTAGACGTGAAAATCCCTATCCAGCGTCAGTACGATGCACGACTCATACAGCTCGGACATGCGCACCAGGCACACGTCTGCGAGCGCTGCTGGAACGCTGCGGTAACGCTCGAGAAGCTTGTGGACCGCCGCGGCTTCCTCCTCCAGGTTCATCCCGAGGCGCAGCGCCCCGCAATCCAGCAATCGGAGAACCGCGCCGCAGTCGCGCCGGACACGGCCGAGCAGGTAACAGGCTTCCGTCAAGACTGCCTCGCAAGTGAGAAATGGTCCCGTGAGTGTCTCGAACTGCTCCCTCGCCCAGCCGTGTGCGCTATCGTCGCGGGCCAGGGCGGCGACCAGCGGCCCCGTGTCGAGCAGAACGACGTGCCTCGCCACGGGACTCGCCGTTACTGCCCCAGGTCCCTGAGGTATCGCGGGTTGCAGGAGAGGTCGAGCGGCGTACCGCGGATGCTGCCGATCAAATCACCGGCCAGCTCGGCGGCGCTGAGTAACTTGCGTGATCGGTCACGGCGGGCGACATATTGCACCATGGCGCGTCGTGCGAGCTCGGATTTGCTGATCCGCTCGCGGCGTGCTGCTCGGTTGATCTCACGCTCCAGGTCCTGCGAGATCTTGACGGTGAGGACATTCACGGTGATCTGCAGAAAGGTAAAGGTAATACCGCAGGGCTTGCAATCATACCACTGATGGCGGCTCGAGATCTCGTGGCGCAGGTGAGGCCAGACGCTGGCCGGGCAGCCGCGCCGGTCAAGCACAAACACGAGTCCCGCTGCGAGGATTAAGATGTGTGCCTCGCCACTGACGGGGAAATCGGGGCCGCGGACGCCAGCCGCCGACACCGATAGGGTATTCACCATGGCCGACGATTTGCTGGGCGGAGTCCTCGGCGGCGAGGACGAGCAGCCCGAGACCGAGGCGCCCCAGGCGCTGGCCGGCGCCGAGGCGTTCGCCGCGGCCGTCGCCGCCATCGCCTCACGCCAGGACCCGGGTGTCGCGCGCGAAACCGAGGCGTTTCTGACCGAGCAGACCCGGCTCCTCGAGACCCAGCGGCGTCACCTCGAGGACGAGCACCTCTCCCGCCTCGGCCACCTGCGCCTGACGCTCGGTGCCGCGAGGCGCAAGCGCTATGCCGATCACATGCGCAATTGCCTCTACACGTGCATCGCGTTGCTGGCCTTGGCGATCGTGATCGCCGCCATCCGCATGACCGTCGAGGCGATGGACGATCACAGCCTGGTCGTCGAAAACTTCACCGTGCCGTCGGACTTTGCCGCGCGCGGAGTCACCAGCCAGGCGCTCGCCGAGGATCTGGCGAGCCGCGTCGCGGCCATCCGCGCCACCGCGAACCGCAGTTCCTTCACATATTCGAGCGACGTCCGCGCCGACCAGGCCGGCGCCTTGAAGGTGCAGATTCCCGAGACGGGCATCTCCATCGATGAGCTCGAGCGCTTCCTGCACCGCTGGCTCGGCCGTCAGACCGTGGTGAACGCAGAGTTGCGCGAGGCAGCTGGCGCGTCGATCTCGATCGTGCTGCACATCGCCGGCGCCGACCCGATCGTGGTGAGCGGATCGGGCGCGGACCTGGATGGCCTGATGCAGACGGCTGCCGAGAAGGCGTTCGCGATTTTCGATCCTGTCAATGATGTGCTCTATTTGGCGGCCACAGGCCGTCCTGCGGAAGCCTACGATGCCGCTCTGCGGCGTGTGCAGAGTGCGAGCATGGCAATGTCCAGCCAAGATCGGGCCGACACCTACTCGTTGCTGGCCAACCAGGATCCCGATAGTCAGCGGGCGCTCTCACGAGCGCTGGTCGCGACCGACATCGACCCGCGCTCAGCGCTCGGTTGGAGGGTAGCTGCGTTGGCCAGTCGGGCACTGGGTCACGACGAGGCTGCCGTCGATTTCTATCGCAAGATACTCGGAACGAGGAGGCGAGACCTGCCCGCCGCAGATCGGGACGCCTACCCGTGGATCATTGCTCCCGCGCGTGCCTTCATGGATCAAGCGGCGGGCGATTTCGCGGCACTCCGAAACGATTATCGAGCTTACGATCGACGCCCATCCGTACCACTCACCGATTCCTATGCAGCAAGCGCTGAGGTCGCCGCGTTCCTGCACGATGTAGCGACCGCTCGCCAGGATCTGGCACGCGCACTCGCCGCCGGGCCGGCAGGCACCGGGCTTCCGGATAGCGCCGTGCTGCAGGCTCGTTGGGATGTCAGCATCGCAGCGCGCGACTGGGCGCAAGCGCTCGATGCGGCAAAGGCGCTGGTCGCGAGCGATGAAGCGCAGAAGTCCGCAGCGCCCAGCCCCGAGTTCGCCGCCCGTCCGGAGCTGGCGCTCGAGACTCAATACGATCCCCTGCTCGCCTATGCCGAGGCCATGACCGGCGACACCGTGTCAGCTACCGCGCTCATCTCGCAAACGCCGACGGACTGCTATCTGTGCGTGCGCATGCGCGCCAGGATCGCCGCGGTGGCAGGCGACCCAACCACGGCCGACCGCTGGTTCGCCGAGGCCGTCCGCCAAGCCCCGGACCTGCCGATGGCGTACTACGAGTGGGGCCAGGCGCTCGCCGCGCGCGGTGACCTCGCGGGCGCCGCGCGCGAGCTCTCCCTCGCGCACCAGAAAGGGCCGCACTTCGCCGATGCCCTCAAAGTCTGGGGGGACGTGCTCGTCAAACAGAGCCGGCGCCGCGCGGCGCTGGCCAAGTACCGCGAGGCGCTGCGCGACGCGCCCGACTGGGCGGCGCTGAAGCAGGAGCGAGAGACAGTGACCAGGCAGCGAGCCTGATCTCGTACGTTCGACGGTGTTGCCCTGAGCGATCTGCTGGCCTTCGTCGATGAAGGGCAGTTGCAGTCGTGTCACCGGGCGGCGAGGGCCTCGTCGAGGGTTAGGGCGCAAGCCCGAGCGCCGCCGCCTTCGCCTGGGCCATCTCCCGATTGAGAGGCATCAACCGCTCGAAGCCGGCGGCAAAGCGCGCGAAGTCGTTCGATGGCTTGGCGGCCGCCCACACCCCCTGCAGGTTGGAAATCTGGCGAGCCCGCTCCATCATGAGGTCCTTCGGTACGGCCGCGATGTGGCGCCACAGGCGGCGCATCTCTTCCAGGTTGATGCGCTCGAGCTGACTCAGGGAGTCCCCGGCGGCCTGAGCGGCCTGGAAGAGCTCCGCGGTGTCCGGCGCATCGATCAGGTCCTTGCGGGCCGAATCGATGGCAGCGAGCTCCTCACCGCGGCTCCAGGCACCGCCGGAGGGCATGTAGGTCTGGCTGTCCCAAACGAGCAGCGCGCGTGCAGCCGCCAGCCGGCCCGCCGTGCCGAAGCGCGCATTGAGCGCGCCGTAGGCGCGCTTGCCATTGGCGACCGTGATCGTCTCTTGCATGTGCATTCACCCTGTCCCTCGATGACGCCTCCGACCGCGGGCGCTGTCCGACGCCGAGCCAGCCCGAGCATCACGCCAGCGGAAGAAGCACTTCGAACCCCGCAGCGGCAAAGTGCCGATCCGCGTGGCCTGGCTCGACCGGCCGCTAAGCCATGCCGCGCAGATAGTCGGCAACCGTCTGGATGATGATACCGGCACATTTCTCGGGTTGATTCATATGGGGCCCGAAATCCTTCAGATCTCTGGTGAGCAGATGTGTCACCCCGCCGGCAAGGGCCGCCTCGAAGATAGGTTGATCCTTCTGTGGCAACGCTATCGTCGACCGGGCGTGGGACGGTTGCGCAACGCTGCTGACCTGCAGGATCAGTTCTTCGAGACGTTGGGCGCACGTCGGGTATTTCACCAGGATATTGCGGCGCGCCTCCTCAATGGCATATGCGCTGCTGAAGAGATCCCAGTGGCTTCGTGCCATGGCGTGGAAGAGAAATGCGGCCTTGCCGTCCGGATTGGTAAGATGCACGCTCCGTTGCCATGGGGGCGGCAGCGGCCGGAGTCACGCCGATGGCCGACATCTTTGTCTCCTACGCCCGGCGCGACAGTGCGCTCGTTGCGCCTCTCGTTGCTGCTCTGGAATCCGAAGGCTGGTCGGTGTGGTGGGACCCTGAGATCGTCCCAGGCCAGGCGTTCGACGATCGGATCAGCGAGGAGATCGAGCAGGCGGGCGCGGTCGTGGTGGTGTGGACGCCGACTTCCGTGGCCTCCCGCTGGGTGCGGGGTGAGGCACGGGAGGCCGCCGATCGCGGCATTCTGGTGCCCGTGAGGTTCGAGAACGCGCGGCTGCCGATCGATGCACGCGCGGTGCACACGATCGATCTGGATGACTGGAGGCAGGCGCGCGAAAGTTCACAGTTCAAGAGCCTCTTGCGTGCGCTCGGAGCACTGCTGGCGCGCGCCCGCAAGGGCGGTGGCGAGGGTGGCAAAGTCGGCAGGGGCGACGGTAGAGGCGACCAGCCGGCGCTATTGGACCGTGACGCTGATTCGGTTTCGATTGCGGTACTGCCCTTCGTAAACATGTCCTCGGATCCGGAGCAGGAGTACTTCTCGGACGGTCTCTCCGAGGAGCTGATCAATCAACTGGTGAAGATCAAGCGCCTGCGCGTCACGGGGCGTACCTCGAGCTTCGTGTTCAAGGGCAAGACGGATGACCTGCGTCTGATCGGCAGCCGGCTCGGGGTCAACCATGTGCTGGAAGGCAGCGTCCGCAAGGCGGGCAATCGCCTGCGCATCACCGCGCAGCTGATCCAGTGCCGCGACGGCTTTCACCTGTGGTCGCAGAGCTACGACCGCCAGCTCGATGATGTGTTCGCGATCCAGGATGAGGTATCTGCCGCCGTCGCGGCGGCGCTGGGCGTGACGCTCGGGCTCGGTGAGGCGGCTGCCACTGTCCCTCCCACGACGCGAGTCGACGCCTATGACAAGTACCTGCGCGCGCGGGCGCTGCTGCATCAGCAAGGGCCCGCGGAGCTGCGCCGTGCCATCCAGATCTTCCGGGAGGTACTCGCGCTGGATCCCGGCTTCGTGCCGGCCTGGCAGGGGCTGTACCGGGCACACCAGGATGGGATCACCTATGCGGCCGAGAGTCTGGAGGAGGCGCTCGCCGGTATGGCACAGGCTGCTGAGCGCGTCCGGACGCTGGCGCCCGGGGATTGGTGGAGCCTCGTGTTGTGCGCCAACCAGCTCTGCGCGCAGCGCCAGTGGGTCCAGGCTGAAGCAACCGCAGAGGCGGCGCTGGCGGCCGCGCCCGTTTCGGAGGCGGAAGGCATCAGAAGCTACGGGGAATTTCTGCATCGTGTCGGACGCGTCAAGGAAGCTGCCTCGTACGTAGAGCGCCACCTGCAGGCCGACCCGCTCTCGCCGCTGACTTCCCTGTCGGTGCAGGCGGTGCTCGATTTCAGCGGCCACCCTGCGCAAGCCGATGCGGAATACGAGCGTAGCAAGGATCTCTCGGGCGACCGCGACGCCATGGAGCACTTGGCTCTGTTCCGCGCCCTCGTGCGCGGCGATGGGGAGTCGGTCAAGGATCTGGTCGCGCGGGTCATGACCTATCAGAGCATGCCGGTGGTGGGGCTCGAGGATCTGCCGGAGATATTCGACCAGCGCGAGACGATGCTGGCGAGGCTTCGCCAAGCCCAGGCGCTTTCTTCCAATCAAAATGTCGCCAGCCAGTACAGGATCGCCGTGTGGGCGTGCTGGCATGGCGACATCACGCTCTGCGCCGCCGCCTTGCGCCGCTTCGCCATCGACCTGGCTGCCCCGCGCGCCATGGCGATCTGGGCCCCCATTCTGAGCGGAGTGCGCAAGACGCCGGCGTTCAAGGAGATCGTGCGGGATCTCGGACTCGTGGACTACTGGCGCGCGAGCGGTAAGTGGGGCGACTTCGCCCGGCCGCTGGGCGATGAGGATTTCGAGGTCTTCAGATAGGCGCCGCGCCCCGAGCCAGCGGATTCGTTTCAGGCCATCCGCATCGGCGCTGCTCGCCAGCCGCGCGCGTCGGCCCGTCCCGCCCGCTGTGACGTCCCCGCAGCTGTCAGCGTCGATGGTGGATGACGCGTACAGCTGTTGACATCCCATGTGCCTTTCTATAAAAAGGTACCATACATGGGAAAGCTTCTGCGGTCGGACCCCTTCCTCTGTTTCAGGATGTCCCCGATGTCCCCGATGTCCCCGATTCCCGCCATGCATATATCTGTGAGCCGTCGTGCGAGTCGCGACCGACGCCGCCCGCCGCCGCGCCTCACGCCGGTCGCATGAGCGTCAACGAGAAGTTCGCTCCGATCCGAAAAGGATTGCTCGAGTTCCTCATCCTCAAGATCATCGCCGCCGACAAGGTGTACGCCGCGGACATGTTGAAGAAGCTCTCTGCCACGGAATTCGCCACGCAGGAAGGTACGCTATATCCGCTGCTGAGCCGCCTGCGGCGCGAAGGATTGCTGAAATACGAATGGCAGGAATCGGATGCCGGCCCGCCGCGCAAGTACTACGAGCTCACGGGCCGCGGTCAGGCCGAGCTCGAGCAACTCAATGACTACTGGAAGGACATCAATCGGACCATACAGCAGCTCGGGAAGTAGTCATGCGCAGAGTGGTCACGGTCAGCCTGAACGGAAACGCCTACCAGATCGAGGAAGGTGGCTACGAGGCGCTGCATGCCTACCTCGAGGAGGCGCAGCAGAAGCTGCGCGATGATCCGGACTGCGCGGAGATCATTGCGGACCTGGAGCAGGCGATCGCCGAGAAGTGCGCGCGCTTTCTGAATGAGCGCAAGGGCGTGATCGGTGCGGAAGAGCTGCAGCAGATCCTCTCGGAGATGGGACCGGTCGATGGCGGGACGGCTGCCGATACGGCAGCCGCCGCCGGTGCGGCCGCTGAAGGCACGAGCGGCGGCTCGGGCGGAACAGGCGCGACAGGCGGAGCAGGTGGGACAGGCGGCACGGGAGCGGCCTCCGCCTCAGGGGCGACCAGTGCAGCTGCAGGGGCGCCGCGGCGGCTCTACCAGATCCGCGAGGGCGCCCTCATCAGCGGGGTGTGCAAGGGGATCGCTGCATATTTCAACGTGGATGTGCTGATCGTGCGCATCATCTTCGTAGCACTGGCACTGCTGACCTGGGGCGCCTGGATTCTGGTGTATCTCGTACTGATGTTCGTGATTCCGTTCGCCCACACCTCGGAGGACCGCGCGGCGGCGCATGGCCTGCCGTTCAACGCTCAACTGCTCGTGGAGGAGACCAAGCGGTACTACGCGCAGTTCAAGCGCGACGCGCAGTGGCGTCACTACCGGCACCGCGAGGCACACTGGCGCCACCGCCGGCAGCGCTCCGAGTGGCGCGAGCACTGGCGACGCGAGCGCGAAGCGCTGCGAGCCCATCGCCGCGGGGGATGGTGGGCACCGCCACCTCCGCCCCCGCCGCCGGGCGCGGGACCCTACACGTCCGCGTACACGTCCGCGGGCTACGCGGCGCAGCTGCTCGCCGGGGTGCTCGCGCCGCTGGCGGCGCTGGGCAACGCGGCCCTGCTCATCCTGCTGCTGATCGCAGTCGTACAACTCATCACGCACGGTGCGGTGTTCGGCTGGCCCCGGCCCGCAGGCCTGCCGCTGTGGGCGGGGCTGCTGGTCCTGGTGATCCTTTACAGCGTGGTGTCGATGCCGCTGCGGGCGTTACGTCACGCGGTGTACTACTCGCGCGGCGCAGCCACCAACGTGTGGCTCGCGCTCTGGGGCAGCGTGCTCTGGATCGTCTTCATCGTGCTGTGCGCCTGGCTCGCGTCGCACTACTGGCCACAGCTGCAGCATTGGCTGCAGCAGCTGACGAACCTGCTCGGAGGCGCTCGCCCCGTGGGCCAGTCCATCCGCTGGATAGGCGGGGCGGCATGACCCGCGCCGCAGATGCGGGCCGCAGATTCTGCAGATTCAACCGTCGAGATCTGCGTCGAGATCTGCGTCGAGACGTCCATCGAGATTGCCTTCCGGGTCCGGGCGAGCCGGACCGACGCTGCCGCGCTTACGTCGTGCAAGCGCGCGGCGACTCTCGAAGAGCTGCCAGACGAGCACGATCGGAATGCCGATCGCAATATATTGCGCGCGCCTGAGCAGGGAGACGGCGAGCGCGTACTCCTTGCCGACTCCGAACAGCGGCGCGAGCAGCGCATAGGCTGCCTCCTGCACGCCCAGGGCGTTGGGTACGAAGAAGGCCAGACTGCGCAGTCCATAGACCAGGCTGTCGATCGCGATCGCGGACGGCACTTCGATGCGCACTCCGATCAGTCGAAAGGCGATCCAGGTACTGATCGCCGCGGCGGTCCAGGCACAGAAATGTAGCGTCACCGACAGCACGACGCGCAGCGGAGAGCGGTAGATCTCGCGCAGCGCCGTGGCGAGCGTCGCCGTATAGGCGGCCGACGCCGGAAACAGGCGGGTAGCGAGTTTGCCCGAAAACCAGCCGAGACCGCGGCGCTGCATGGCCAGGAACAGCAGCCCTCCCAGCGCGACCAGCGACAAACCGATCAGGAAGCTGCGCATGAGCGCGTGCGCGAGGGCGATGTGAGCGGCCCGCGCGCTGAGAATGATGAGACCCAGCGCGACGTACAGGACCTGCCCGAGCAGCTCCGTCGTCACGTCCACGATCATGGAGCCGACCGCGAGCCGCGTGGGTACCCCGAGCACACTGGCCGCGCGCACGCCCATGATCATCCCACCGACCTGCGAAAACGGCAGCGCTTCGGACACGGCATCGCGCAGCATGCGAGCTGCCAGGAACACGGCGAGCCGCGGCTGGCTCGAGGGTGGCTGCAGTACGTACCAGGCCGGCCCCAGCAGCGCGAACACCACGAACGCAAACGCGCACAGCAGCGCAAAGCCGCCCCAGCCGACCGAGGTGGCGGCGGACAGCACCGCTCTGAAGCCGATGTGTCCGAGTAGGTAAACCGCCAGCGCGAGACCCAGCGCGGCGATGATCAGAATGTGGAGTCGGTCGCTGAGTAGTCCGCCGCGCGTGCTGGCAGTGGCTGGAACCGCGTCGGGGGCACTCAACGGAAGCTCTCCTGCGGATCGTTATG
>JASHPX010000146.1 GCA_030037905.1 Gammaproteobacteria bacterium | reverse complement strand
GCAGCCTGCTGCCTATCCATCCCACCGACGTGGTACGGGGACAGTACATCGGCTATCGTTCCGAGCAAGGGGTCGACGAAGAATCCGATACGGAGACTTTCATTGCCCTGAAATGCTCGATCGATAACTGGCGCTGGGCGGGCGTACCCTTCTATCTGCGAACCGGCAAGCGCATGGCCGAGGGACAGCGGATCATCTCCATCGCGTTTCGCGAGCCACCGCGCAGCATGTTTCCGCCGGATTCAGGCGTCGGAGCTCAGGGCCCGGATCACCTCACATTCGATCTCGCCGACGCGGCCAAGATGTCGCTTTCCTTTTATGGCAAGCGTCCGGGGCCGGGTATGAGACTGGACAAGCTCAGTCTGCAGTTCGCTCTGCACGATACCGGCCACATCGGGGATGTATTGGAGGCTTACGAGCGACTGATCCTCGATGCGATGCGCGGCGATCACACGCTGTTCACCACGGCCGAGGGTATCGAGCGGCTGTGGGAGGTCTCCACTCCGCTGCTCGAGGCCCCGTTACCCGTACGACCGTATGCGCCGGGGTCCTGGGGACCGAATTCCATTCATCAGCTGATCGCACCCCACACCTGGCGATTGCCCTTCGAGCGTGCGTGGCGCGATCCCAATGCGGTGGGTGCCTGACGGGGAAAAATGAATCCACTGGTAAGCAAGGTTCACGGCCAGGAAAAACGTTGGGGCGCTGAATATGCGGCGCTGCGCCGGCTGTGCCTCGAGTCGGGCCTGAATGAAGAGCTCAAGTGGGGTCAGGCTTGCTATGACCTGAACGGCGGCAACGTAGTATTGATCCATGGCTTCAAGGAGTATTGCGCGTTGCTGTTCGTCAAGGGCGCATTGCTGAAAGATCCGAGGGGCATCCTCGTTCAGCAGACCAGGAACGTGCAGGCCGCGAGACAAATCAGGTTTGGGTCGCTGGCGGATATCAAGAAGCAGACAGCGGCCATCAGGAGCTATATCAGAGAGGCCATGGCGGTCGAGAAATCCGGCGCCAAAGTGCCGCTGAAAAGCGTGGCCGAATTCGCCATGCCCGAGGAGTTCCGCAGACGCCTGGATGACGATCCCGAGCTCGCCGAAGCCTTCCTTGCGCTCACGCCTGGAAGGCAGAAGGGCTATTTGCTGCATTTTGCCGGGGCCAAACTGGCGGCGACGCGCATGGCGAGAATCGAGAAACACGCGCCGCGGATTCTGAAGGGACTGGGACTCGATGATTGAAGCTGGCGAAGCCCGGCATGTGTCGGCTACAGCGTAACCCCGAGTGAAGGTTGAATTAAGGTGCCGCACCGGCAGATGCGGCCGGCGCGTAGGTCCGCGTGCTGTCGATGCGCCGGTCGAGGATGGACGTCTCATTATTGGCCGATCGGACGGCACTCCAACGTCCGCACTGGCTTGCCGAAGGTCGGACGGGCCAGTCCGGGGCTAGTCCATAACGCAGTGAAAACATAGTGTTGGCTCCCGTTTTCGGCGCTCAGCGGCGTGTCTCGTGTCCCGTAAAGATGCTTTCTCGCCGGGGCGCTCGCGTTGACATAAGTGCACCCTCTGTGAAGCACATCACAGTTTCAGGTAAACCCCCCAGGCCCGCTAGCTCGGCGCAAGGTCCGGCCGCTAGGGTAGCCGCATGGACGGTGCAAGCTTCAGGAGCCGTGGCGCTACTGTACCGGCGGGCGCTACCGTACCGCCGATGAGCTCGGAGCGCGCCTCGACGCAGCAGGGGTTCACTCTGCTCGAGACCCTGATTGCGTTGGTGGTGCTGAGTATCGGATTGCTCGGCGTGGCGAAGCTGGTGGTCGGCGCAGTCCACGCCAATGACAGCGGCTATATGCGCGCACAGGCGACGCAGCTCGCGTATGAGCTGCTCGATCAGATGCGCGCCAACCGGCCCGGAGCCGAGGCCGGAAACTATGTCACCGGGCCCGGCACTTCTACAAACTGCGTTGCGGCCCCGTGCACGGCAGCGGCGCTGGCGGGGCTGGACATGTACAACTGGGACCTGCGACTGGCTCAGACTCTTCCGGGCGGCGTAGGAACGGTGAGCACTGCCGCAGGCGTCGGCGGCACCATCGCAACTATCCAGGTGAGCTGGGACGATAGTGAAGCCCAATACGCCTTCGGCACACCCGCGGACGACGCCACGCCAGGCTTGATGACGGTGACGCTGGAATCGGTGCTATGAGGACGGCACGCGGCTTCTCGCTGGTGGAGTTCATGATCGCGATCGTCCTCGGTCTGATCGTGACCGACGCGATGGTCGCGATGTTCGTGAGTGTGCGCTCTGCGTCGCGCACCACTGTGGGCGTAGCGTCACTATCCGACAGCGGCCGCTTCGCGCTGGACAGCATAGAGCAAGTGGTCCGCGCTGCCGGCAACCTGGCCTGCGACAGTACGGCTCCCGTCGAGGCGTCGGGCGTTACCGTGGACAGAGTAATCTCCTCGCTCAACCCTGGGGCGAGTCCCCTGGTCAACACCTTCGATCAGCCGCTGGTGGGCTACGAGGCGGTCGGCACCGCTCCGGGCGCGAGTCTGACCATCCAGAACACGCCGTCGGCGGTGGGCGACGCGGACGACTGGCTGTCGACGAGCACTCTCGGCGGTGACCTGGATAGCATTCTGATTGCGCCCCACGTGCCAGAAGGTGAGACCGCTCCGACCGGCTCCATCATCGCCGGTAGCGATGTTCTGGTCGTGCATGAAACTCTGCAGGGTACGCGACCTTCCTACACCCTCGCGGTCGCCACGGGCGCTGCGGCTTTTCCCGTCAGCGGCAGCAGCACTTTCACCGGCGCGGGACAGATCGGCGCGATCAGCAATTGCGTGCAGACGGACGTGTTTCAGGTCGGCGCCTTCGCGCCGGGCTTGGTCAACCTGGCTGGCGCCCCACTCGGAAACATCGGCGGTACCTTGTGGCCGACTATCCCTTTTGAAGTCGGCGCTCAGGTAGACCCCGTCGACACCATTGCATTTTATGTTGGCATTGGTGCTGACGGCGATGGTGCCTTGTACAAGTACGAGAGCAACGGTGGGGTCCTCGGCGACGCCATCTATACCGTCAACCAGGAGTTGGTGCCGGATGTGGAGAATATGCAGATTCTCTACGGCGTCGAAACCGCCGGCAGCGAGCTCACCGAGACCGCAGGTCAGTACGTGACTGCAGATGAAGTGGCCATGGACTCGTTTACCGGCGACTTCAACGGCGTCATCAGTGTGAAGATCGCGCTGCTGGTGGCGAGCCCGCCCGGCGCGGTGCCCCCGGGCGCGGCCGTGGCGGCATCGCCACCCGCCCTGCTGGGCGACACCTGGGCCATGGCGAGCCCGGATAACCGGATGCGCAAGGTCTACGAGCAGACGATGTTCCTGCGGAATATGAGTCCATGACAGCCATGAGCACCACAATCATGCCATCGAACCCCCTGTTCCGCCGCCGCAGCCAAGGTGGCGTAGTGCTCTTTACGGCGCTGATTCTGCTGATCATCCTCACGCTCGTCGGGGTACTGCTCGCCCGCTCCGAATCGGTCGAGGAGAGTATCTCCGAGAACGATCAGGACCACGCGCTCGCGATTCAGGCCGCGGAAGCGACGTTGCGCTTCGCGGAGGCCGGCCTCGGCACTACTTATACGAATTTCGTAGGCGATACAGCCGGTCTATATACCTGGCAGAGCGGCACGACCGATGCGTTTGAGCAATACAACCTCAGTTCCCCGTCCACTGCGCTGCTCGCGTACGGTGGTACCCCGCTGCCGGTGGCCGGAACTCCGGAGTTTCTGATCGAGAGCATGCCCTCCACAGCCCTTCCGGGCATGACTTTGCAGTATGTTCAATACGGCTCAGCGAGCCCTACCGTGAACGTCTACCGCATCACCGCCTACAGCTATGGCGGCGACATGAACACGACGGCCGAGCTGCAGGAAATCGATTGGCAATAGGGGCGCCACGCAGCTCCACCGCCGGATAGGTATGGGTCACAGTGTCGTGCGTGTCGTTGTGAACTTCCGCCAAATGGGATTATTGCGATGAAACACTCAGCGCATAAGTTGATCGGCGTACTCTGTGCCGCGGGCCTGGCTCTGCAAGTCGCGCCGGCCCTCAGCAGTCGTGCACCTACCCTGGTGTCCGGCAGCGTGACCAGCATCGAGGGGCGGCAAATCACCGTAAACGGCACGAGCTACGCGGTGCGGCTGCAGGGTGCAGCACTGCGACAGCTGGAGCAGGTGCATATAGGAGACAAGGTGGACCTGGTACTCAGCGGACCGCCGGGTGCCGCCTCGACCCAGGTTTCGGCCATTCGTATCCGCCATACGAACTGATCACGCTCTGCCGGATACCGTGGCAGGCGCGCGGCGATCTTCCGCAACGGACGCCGCAGAGGATCCGCGTGAGTACGCGCAGGATCTGGCGCAGGTACCGCAAAGCGAGAATAGGCACGACGCTCTTCATGGAGCCTGTGCATTGAACGGTTCGAGATCCTTACGGGATTTCAATTTCTCAAGCAAGTCGCCAAGCACCCGATCCGGTTGGCCGTTGCAATGCCACTGCGGGACCTGCGTGTGGGAAAGGGAACTGGGGGGCCCTGGCAGGGGCATCAGCAGGTAGCAATGATCGCTGACCCACACAGCCTGCTGTCCGGTCGCAGTCGTATAGCTCTCCCCCCGATGATGCTCCGGCGGCTCCGAATCCTCGGGCGAACGTTCCCACCAAGGAAGATCTGGAGCCACGTGTTGATGGCTGTTGAGATCCGCGCTTTTCTGGTGGTCATGCCGTTTTGTGGATTTTCCTGGCATAACGCTTGCTGAGACCATTACCTGACCTTCTCTCCCCATTGCACAACCTCTTGATTCCAAGCCAGCAAGGAATGGAGACGTCAGCGAGCTCGTCGTCGGCGCCCGGCTGCGCGCGACATGACTGTGTGTTCG
>JASHPX010000145.1 GCA_030037905.1 Gammaproteobacteria bacterium | reverse complement strand
GTCGCCGTCCAGTTGAAGACCTTCACGCCCGTCGGGATGGCGATCAGCATGGTCGAGAGCATGAAGAACAGCTCGCTCGCCAGCGGCAGCCCCACGGTGAACATGTGGTGCGCCCAGACGATGAACGACAGGAAGGCGATCGAGGCGGTCGCGTAGATCATCGCGTCGTAGCCGAACAGCGGCTTGCGCGAGAAGGTGGGGATGATCTCCGAGACGATGCCGAAGGCCGGCAGGATCATGATGTAGACCTCGGGATGCCCGAAGAACCAGAAGATATGCTGGAACATCACCGGGTCGCCGCCGCCGGCGGCGTTGAAGAAGCTGGTGCCGAAGAAGTGGTCGGTCAGCAGCATCGTGACCGCGCCGGCCAGTACCGGCATGACGGCGATCAGCAGGAACGCCGTGATCAGCCACGTCCAACAGAACATCGGCATGCGCAGCAGCGACATCCCGGGCGCACGCATGTTCAGGATGGTCACGATGACGTTGATCGCCCCCATGATCGAGGAGGCGCCCATCATGTGGATCGCGAAGACTGCCATCGGCATGGCGTAGCCCTGTTCCACCGACAGCGGTGGGTACAGCGTCCAGCCGGTGCCATTGCCGCCGCCAGGCACGAATTCCGAGCCGATCAGCAGCGTGAAGGCGAAGGGCAGGATCCAGAAGCTGAAGTTGTTCATGCGCGGCAGCGCCATGTCGGGCGCGCCGACCTGCATGGGCACCATCCAGTTCGCCAACCCTACGAATCCCGGCATGATCGCCCCGAAGATCATGATCAGCCCGTGATAGGTCGTCAGGACATTGAATTCCTCGGGATCGAAGAACTGCAGCCCAGGGTGGAACAGCTCGGCGCGGATCAGCATGGCGTGCGCGCCGCCAATGAAGAACATGGTGCAGCTGAACACCATGTACATCGTGCCGATGTCCTTGTGGTTGGTGCTGGTCAGCCAGCGGTGCCAGAAGCCGTGCGGCTTGCCGTGGTCGGCGTGTTCGTCATGCCCGGCATGCTCGGCGTGCCCCCCATGCTCCTCGTGACCGGTGAGCGCCGCGTGCGTCGTAACGTCGTCAATATTGGCCATCGGAAATCTCGCTCGGGAAATCTCGCTCGGGAATTGTCTGCCAGCCTGTCGAAACGCTGCCTGGAGTGGGCCCCTGCACCTCGCGCCGAACTCTACAGTATGCTCGGCGCTGGCCCGGGTCCCGCGGCGGTGGCTTTCAGGGCCGCGATCCCCGTCTCCGTCTTCGAGAGCGCCTGCTGCTGCTTCAGCCAGGTCGCAAAGTCGGCCTTGCTCACCACCTTGACCACGATGGGCATGAAGCCATGGCCACGGCCACAAAGTTCCGCGCATTGACCTCGATACGTGCCGATCTTGTCGGGATCTACGTCGAACCATGCCTCATTGATGAAGCCTGGAATGGCATCCTTCTTGATGCCAAAAGCGGGTACCCACCAGGAGTGGATCACATCGCCGCCGGTCACCAGCACCTCGACCTTGACCCCGGCCGGCACCACCAGTGGATGATCGACGTTGAGCAGGTAGTTCGGGACCGAAAAGGGGCTGATGTCCGAGCCGAGCTGCGCTGCGGCATTGCTCCTGGGATCCAGTGAGGAGATGAACTTGACACCCGTACCCACGTACTCATAGGTCCAGCGCCACTGATAGCCTGTGACGCGGATGGCCAGCTGTGAGCCGTCCGTGTCGCCGGTCTCCACCAGCACGCGCGCCGCGGGCACTGCCATGCTGATGAGGATCAACACCGGGATGGTGGTCCAGATGACCTCGACACGTGTACTGTGGAGGAGGTTCGTGTCGGGGACCGCGCCACGCGAATGGCGAAAGCGCACCATCGAGTAAATCATGGCGCCGAACACGACGACGGCGAGGCCCACGCACCACCAGAACACCAGCATGTGCAGGCCGTAGATGTCGCGCGACACCTGATCGACCCCGGGTGTGAGGTTGAGGGTCCACGCGGCGTGAGCAGGAGAAGCCGCCAGCAGCGGCAACAAGCCCGTGAATGTCGCGGGCAGCAGCGATTTGATCTTCATCTTCCCGTCATCATCCTGGTCTTGCGCAGCCGCCGCTAATTCAGCGGCGGCGACTCATTGATGCGACCGACCGAGCGCGTCAACCGTGCGGCCAAAGCCCGTCGCTCCTCGTCGGTCAAAAAACTGCCGACCTCGTAGGAGCGGCCATGCGACTCGATCGTCAAGCGGCTGGGGTGCAAACGCGTGTCAGCGCTGCGCAGTTTAACCTGTGCCCAGTGCCGGGGAAACTCGATCTGCTCCCAGGTACCCCGAAAGTTCGTCTCCACCGCGACGCGATTCTCACTGATGGTGATCGTCTGCCAGTAATTCCTGCGCCGCAGACTCGCCGTCAGCGCCCAGCCCAGCACCAGCATCTCCAGCCCGGCAAAGGGGAATATCGGCCAGAGTCCCTTGATCGCCATCGCGGTGGCGATCGTGAACGACACCGTGCAGACGATCCCGAAGAATGCCCTCGCGCCTCGCGGCGTCAGCGAGCAATTCGGCGTGAGCCGGATCGTCAGGGTGCCACTCACGATTGCGGGACTCTCGCGCCCACCGGCGCCCCCGCCCGCTCGCGGATGGCCCCGGAAAACGGCAATGATAGTGAAGCCGCCGATTCAGCCGCAAGCTCAGGCACTTCGTTCGCCTCCAGACAGTAGCGCCGCCGCTGCGCTGCCGAGCTGCGCAGCATCGGCGCTGCGCTCGGCCGAGTGCGCCAGCAGCCCCAGGCGCGGGGCGGCCAGTCGCAGCGTAAGCGTGGCCACATTTTCTTCCAGCCCGAGCATCTGTGGCTCTAGGACGCTGCCGATCCAGCCGGCCAGCGCAAGGCCATCGGCGCGTATGGCCCGCGCTGTCAGCAATGCATGATTGAGGCAGCCGAGTCGCAGTCCCACCACCAGGACCACCGGTAGCGCGAGCGCACGCGCCACGTCGGCCATCGTGAGCGCCTCGCCGAGGGGTGCGAGCCAGCCGCCGGTGCCCTCGACGACCACCACATCGCAACAGCGCGCGAGTCGGCCGTAGGCCGCGGCGATGCGCTCGGGCTCGATCGTGATGCCAGCCCAGCGCGCCGCGAGATGCGGAGACACCGGCGGCACGAGGCGGTAGGGGCTGATATCGAGCGGATCCGCAAGCGTGGCGCTGCTGGCTGCGCGCAGCAACATGACGTCCTCGTGATTGCCAGACTCGTCCAGCCCCGTGGCTACCGGCTTCATGCCGAGCGCGATACTGCCGCGACGCTCGAGCGCCTGCAGTAACGCCACGGCGACGCGCGTCTTGCCGACTCCGGTGTCGGTGCCGGCGATGAAAACGCCCTGCGCGAGGGTGGCGCTGCGCATCGCCGGCTCAGTCACGGCGCCGCTTGCGCAGCGAATCGATGGGCACCGCGACCTCGCGTGGGGGGCCATCGTGCGCTGGGCCCGCGCCCTGCGCCGGTCCTGCGCCGCGCGCCGCTCCCGCGCCGGTTGAGCGCATCCCGCCGTTGCCGTTGAAGGCTGCGCCGAACAGCAGCTCGAAGGTCGCCGGCAATCCACGCGCCGTGCGCAGCTGCTCGTAGGCCTCGCTCATTGCGCGCCAGCGTGTGCGTCCCGTCAGCCCGCGCGCTCGCTGGCTCGCCGCGTTGTGTGCTCCGAGCGCTCGCAGCTCCGCGGCCAGCGCCCGGACATCCGCATAGTGGTGCCGCACCGGCTCGACGTCGAGCACCGGCTCTACGAAGCCGGCAGCCGCCAGCGCCGCGCCCAGCTGCGGCATGTCGGGAAACTCGGAGACATGCACGGCGCTGTCGGCGGCTGCCCAGGCGGCGCGCAGCTCCGCCAGGGCCTGCGGTCCCAGGCTCGAGAACAGCAGCAGCCCGCCCGGCGCGAGTACACGGGCGAGCTCCGCGAACAGTCGCTCCGGCCGATCGCACCATTGCAGCATGAGATTGCTGTAGGCCAGCTCGATGCCGTGGTCGGCGAGCGGCAGCGCGTTCCCATGCGCACACACGCGCACGTAGCGCCGCCGCCACCCGTGGCGCGGCGCCGCGCGCAGCATCCCCGCGGACAAATCCACGGCCAGCACCCGTGCCCGCGGATAGCGGCGCGCCAGCAGCGCCGCGTCATGGCAGGTCCCGGCGCCCAGATCGAGCACCCGCTGCGGCTGCACAGCGAAGTAGGCCAGTCGATCGAGCAGCTCGGCGCCCGCTCGGCGCTGCAGCCACGCCGCGGCGTCGTAGCTGCCGCCAGCACGATCGAAGGCGCGCGCCACCGCGCGTCTGTCGAGAGAAAAGCCCGGGGTCTCGACGGCGGAGGGGGCGTTCATGAGGGGAGGCTCATGCGTGATGCGCATGCACGATGCTCATGCATGCGGGGACGCCTGCGCGTGCGGCGAGCGCGCGGGCTCGGCGAGGAAATCCAGCACCGCTTCGGCCACCACATCGCCGTGTGAAAGGAAGGGCGCATGCCCGGCACGCGGCAGCTCGAGCAGGCGCGCGTCCGGCAACAGGGCTGCCAGCGCCCGCGCGGCGGCCGGTGGGGTGATGTGATCGGACGCGCCGGCGACCAGCAAGGCAGGGACGCTTATCGTGGGGGCGAGCGCGCGCAGATCCATCTGCGCGAGCAGCGCCAGGCCGGCGCGCAGGGCGGGCGGCTGGGCCGCGCCATGTGCTGCGAGCGCCGCGCGCAGCGTTGTGAGCGTTGCAGCGGAATCCCGGCTACCGCGCACCTGCAGCGCGAGGAAGCGCGCCACCGTGGCCTCGCTGTCGCGCTCGAGCTCCAGGGTGAATTGCCGCAGCGTATCCAGGGGCAGGCCATGCGGCCAATCCTCGGCCTGCACGAAGCGCGGGGTGGAGGCGATCAGCACCAGGCGTCGTACCGCAGGCGAGCGCTGCGCTGCCAGTGCCAATGCGAGCTGGCCCCCCATCGACCAGCCGATGAGCGTCGCGTGGGGCGGAATGCTGCGGCCGATGAGCGTGAGCTGCCGCTCGAGCGTGCAGCCGTGGGGCCAGGCACTTGCGCCATGACCCGGCAGGTCCAGCGCCGTGACGGCGTAGTGCGGCGTGAGCCGAGCGCGCAACGCATCGAAGACTCGCAGGTTCATGCCCCAGCCGTGCAGCAGCACCAGTGGCGCGCCCGTGCCGGTGGTCTCCCGATAGGGCATCGCCGGCTCCCCCGAGGCGGCGCTCCCGTGTGGCGAGCCGCGGCTGCTGCGATCCGATGCAGCGCTGGGGGGCTCGTGCGTCGGTGGCTCGGGCGTCACGCATCGCCTCCTGTTTCGACCGCGCGCCACGCGCGCGCCAGCGCCTCGGCGAGCGCATCGACGTCCGCCTCGGTGTGCGCAGCCGAGAACGTGATGCGCAGCCGGGCGCTGCCGGCCGGCACGGTGGGCGGACGAATCGCCGCGACCCAGAAACCGGCGGCCATCAGCTCGCGGCTCAGCGTGAGCGCGCGCGCGGCCTGCCCCACGATCAGCGGCTGGATCGGCGTCTCAGAGGGTGCGAGCGGGATTCCAAGGGAGCCCGCGGCGGCGCGCCAGCGGCGCACCAGCGACTGCAGCCGCTCGCGCCGCCACGAGTCGCCGTCCGCCAGCCGCAGCGCCGTACGGGTTGCGGCGGCGATCGCCGGCGGCAGCGCGGTCGTGTAGATGTAGGTACGCACCTGCTGCAGCAGGTGCTCGATGAGGTCGGCCTCACCGGCGACGAATGCGCCGAAGGTGCCGAAGGCCTTGCCGAGCGTACCGATCAGCACCGGCACCGCCGTCGCGTCCAGCCGCGCCAACTCGAGCGTGCCGCGGCCGCGCGCCCCGACGACGCCGAGTCCGTGCGCATCGTCGAGCACCAGCGTCACGCTGCGCTGCGCCGCCAGCTGCGCGAGCTGCGCTGCCGGCGCAAGGTCGCCGTCCATGCTGAACACCCCGTCGGTCACGAGCAGCGCCGCGGCCTCGCCGCCGCGCTCGTCGAGCGCCAGCGCCGCCGCGTCCGCGCTCGCATGCGCATAGCGGCGCAGGCGCGCGCCGGAGAGCAGCGCCCCATCGAGCAGCGAGGCGTGGCAGAGCCGGTCGGCCGCGATGAGATCATGCCGTCCGGCGAGCGCGCTGATGACGCCGACGTTGGCCAGATAACCGCTCGAGAACAGCAGCGCACGCTCCCGCCCGGTGAACGCGGCGAGCTCCTCCTCGAGTGCATGGTGCTCGTGGGAGTGACCGGTCACCAGATGCGAGGCGCCGGCGCCGACGCCGAAACGCGCGAGGCACGCCACCGCCGCATCCACCAGTGCCGGGTGTGCACTCAGGCCGAGGTAGTCGTTGCCGCAGAAATTACGCAGTACGCGTCCGCCGACCACTACCCGCGTCGCATCGCCGGGCTGCGGATGTGCCTCGATCACCTCGCGCCGCCGGCGCAGGTGCAACGCCGTCAGCTGCGTCAGCCGTGCGGCGAGCTGCCCGCGATCAGGCCGCCCCATGGGCGGGCGTCCCCGCAGGCGCGGTGCCGGCGTGTCCGAGTCCCTCCGGCACCAGCCCGAGGCGCGCGAGCAGCGTGCGATCGCGCTCGACGTCGGGGTTACCGGTCGTCAGCAGCTTTTCGCCGTAGAAGATCGAATTCGCGCCCGCCAGGAAGGCGAGCGCCTGCAGCTCATCACTCATCGCCGTGCGACCCGCGGACAGGCGCACCTGTGCACGTGGCATCATGATGCGAGCCGCCGCGATCGTACGCACGAACTCGAATGGGTCGACGTCCGCTGCCGCCTCGAGCGGCGTGCCCGGCACGCGCACCAGCTGGTTGATCGGCACGCTTTCGGGGTGCTGCGTCAGGTTCGCGAGCGTCACGAGCAGCTTGGCGCGATCGGTGCGTGATTCACCCATTCCCACGATGCCGCCGCAGCAGACATTGAGTCCCGCCTCACGCACCGCCGCGAGCGTCTCGAGCCGGTCGCGGTAGCTGCGCGTGGAGATGATCTCGGCGTAGAAATCCTCCGAGCTGTCCAGGTTGTGGTTGTAGTAGTCCAGCCCGGCGTCCTTCAGCGTGCGTGCCTGGGCCGGCGAGAGCATGCCCAGCGTCGCACAGGTCTGAAGTCCGAGCGCGCTCACGGCGCGCACCATCTGCGCGATGCGCTCCAGATCGCGCGCCTTGGGCGAGCGGTACGCCGCCCCCATGCAGAAGCGGGTCGCCCCCGCGGCGCGCGCGACCCGCGCTCGCTCGAGTACCTCGTCGAGCCCCATGAGCGCTTCGGCCGCGACACCGGTCTGGTAGCGCACGCTCTGCGGGCAGTAGGCGCAGTCCTCCGGACACGCCCCGGTCTTGATCGATAGCAGCGTACTCATCTGCACGGTGTTCGGAGTGTGCCAAGCCCGGTGCACGCGCTGTGCGCCGAAGATCAGGTCGGTGAACGGCAGCTCGAACAGCGCCACGGCCTCGGGCACGGTCCAGTCGTGGCGCGGGTCGGTAGGGGAGGCGCAGGTGCGTGGTACGGATGCGGACATGGGTATGACCTGCGGATGCTCGAGGCTCGCGCGATATTCGGCGGGTGCCGGTAGGGCTGTCAACTTTCGTCAGTCAGAAAAGTCGACGTTTGATTACTTCGTGGCCCCCGCCCCCGCCCCCGCCACCGCTAGCGCGACACGTACTGCAGCACCACGCCGGCGAAGATCGCCAGCCCGAAATAGTTGTTGTTCAGGAACGCCGTGAAGCAGGCGTTGCGCTCGCGCCGGTGGATCAGCCACTGCTGCCAGAGGAAGAAGCAGGCGCCGGCGATGAGGCCGGCGCGATAGGCGACGCCGAAGTGCAGCGCGCGGCCGATCAGCAGCAGTGTGTACAGCACCATCGCCTGCATCGCGCCGATGATCAGCCGGTCCAGATCGCCGAACAGGATGGCGCTGGACTGCACGCCGATCCGCAGGTCGTCGTCCCGATCGACCATCGCGTACATGGTGTCGTAGACGCCTGCCCACAGGACCGCCGCCAGCAGCATCAGCCAGCCGATGCGTGGCACCGTGCCGAGCGTTGCGGCGAAGGCCATCGGCACCGCCCAGCCGAAACACAGCCCGAGGTAGAACTGCGGCAGCGGAAAGAAGCGCTTGAGCAGCGGATAGGAGACGGTCAGCGCCGCCCCGACCACCGAGAGCTTCACCGTATAGGCATTCAGCTGTAGCACCAGCGCCAGCGCCGCGAGTCCCAGCAGCCCGGCGAGCACCAGCGCCTCGAATGGCGAGACCACTCGAGCCGCCAGCGGCCGCGAGCGGGTGCGCTTGACGTGCGGATCGATGTTGCGATCGGCCAGATCGTTGACGATGCAGCCGGCGCTGCGCATGAGGACGGTGCCTGCGAGGAAGATCGCCACCAGCCGCAGCTGCGGATGCCCGCCTGCCGCGATCCACAGCGCCCAGAGCGTCGGCCACAGCAGCAGCCAGATGCCGATCGGCCTGTCCAGACGCATCAGCAGCGCAAGGTTCGCCAAGCGTCGCTCGAGCCACGGCAGCAGCTTCCCGCCGGCTTCGGCCGCCGGGGCCGGGCCCGGCGCCGAGCGGGCCGCTCCGGCGTGCACTCCGAGGTCGCTCACGCCGGTGCCGGCCGAGCGCTCAACCG
>JASHPX010000144.1 GCA_030037905.1 Gammaproteobacteria bacterium | reverse complement strand
CAGCGCTGGGGTGCTCATCAGGAACGCCGAAGCGCTCGAGCGGCTCGAAAAAATCGATACGCTGGTGATCGATAAAACCGGAACATTGACGGAGGGCAAGCCGCGGGTGGTCGAAGTTGCCGCCGCTGAGGGCTTCAGCGAAGCAACTGTGCTGTCACTGGCCGCCAGCCTCGAGCGCGCCAGCGAGCACCCGCTCGCAACGGCACTCGTCGCGGCGGCGACCGAGCGCGCCCTCGCGCTCCACGAGGTCTGCGGGTTTCGCGCGCTGACCGGACAGGGTGTATTGGGCAAGGTCAGCGGTCGCGCCGTCGCTGTCGGCAATGTGCGGCTTTTTGCGACACTCCGGCTCCCAACCGCCGACTTCGAGACGCGTGCCGATGCCCTCGCGCGCGACGGCGCGACCACGATGCTGGTCGCGATCGACGCAGCGGCTGCGGGCATCATCGCGGTGACTGACCCGATCAAGGGGAGCGCTCCGGCGGCCCTCGAGAGCCTTCGGCGTGAAGGCATCCGCATCGTCATGGTCACGGGAGATCGTCGCACGACCGCGGAAAACGTCGCCCACCGACTCCGCATCGCGGACCTCGAAGCCGAGGTGCTGCCGGAGAACAAGCGCGCGATCGTGCAACGCCTGCGCGGCGAAGGGCGGGTCGTCGCCGTGGCCGGCGATGGAGTCAATGACGCACCGGCGCTGGCCGAGGCCGACGTCGGGGTCGCCATGGGAACGGGCACGGACGTGGCCATGCAAAGCGCCGGGGTGACGCTGCTGCACGGGGAGCTGGCCGGCATCGCGCGTGCGCGTGTCCTGAGCCGTGCCACGATGCGCAATATCCGCCAAAACCTGTTTCTGGCTATCATCTACAACGCGCTGGGCATCCCGCTGGCGGCGGGCGTGCTCTATCCCGCCTTCGGTCTACTGCTGAGCCCGATCATCGCAGCGGCCGCGATGAGCCTGAGTTCCGTCTGCGTCATTGGCAATGCTCTGCGGCTGCGCCGGGTAAGCCTGTAGTCCGGCGGTGGGATCAGTGGGCAACGCACCCGGGAAATTTGCGTGAGCGCATGTGCCGGATCAAGGTCCGCTGCTGTGGGGACATTCTGCTTCTCGGAGGAGTTCCTCACCTACCGATGCCGCGAGCAGACACCGATCCCGGATGTATCCGACGCCTTCCTGTGCCATGGAGAAACGCGTGTTGCCCGCGGCGACTTGGCGCCCATTACCCCTGGCGTCGCAGCGGCAGATCCCCGATCACGTCTGCCCATCCCGATCGAAGTTTCGTCACGGCATACACAGTTTCGATTTGCTTCGGGACCAGACCGTCGCAGCGTCAGGACCTGTCACCCTGACCACGTGATCATTACGATACGCTCCGGCGAGCCAAAATGAGATCTACCGCCAGCCTCTGCGTAATTTTCCAGAACGCCTCTCATGGTTGTCGCTGCAACAATCCGAGCCCGTATAGATATCTCACCAGAGCAAGACGGGCATCGAGACTAATATCCGGTGGCAAACTCGTGGGTGTAAACGGTCCCTGAGACATGGCCTCAAGTACTGGCGCAACAGCAGTCTGTAGACGCAAGCACCGCCCCCCGAGTTGTAGCACCAGGCCCTCCCGCTCGCGCATGAGCTGGTACTGAAGGCCATTCGCGACTTGTAGTCGACTGTCCGGCCCTATGACAGAGGTATCGGCACGAAACTCCAGCGGTGGGCGCGGCTGAGCGCTTCGGACCTTCGTCGTGAAGCGGTCGCTGACCGCCTCTGCGTTAAGCGCCGTGCTCAAGTGAGCCATAAGTTTAGGTAAGCGCTGCACTAGCTCCTGGCGCGCCTCGGGTCTGTGCGCGAACCCGGGCGGTAGGGCGTGGCGGAACTCGGGCCAATCGAGTCCGCCCTGGATCAACTCCGACAATAATTCGATCCAGGTATAGACCGTGATTCCGATCGTGACATGCAGCGAGGAATACTTTGCTGTGCTCGTGGTATGTACGTGGCCACGTGGCAGATAAAGCAAATCGCCTGCAGCCAGATCGAACTCCATCAGTGGCGCGGCCGGCAACACATACCATTCAGCAGAGAATGTCTGGCTGCGATGAGGCAGATCCATCGGTGGTGGATACACCCGCCAATGCTTGACGCCGGCGATCTGCAACACGAACACCTCATGCGTGTCATAGTGCGGAGTGAATCCAGGCGCATTCGCCGGTGTGAGGTACGCGTTGGTGTGCACAGAGTGATCAAGGTCTCCCTCGATTTGCCGGCACAGCCCGCCGAGCGGTTCCCACGCCAGATGCAAAGCCGGCAGCGTTACGGTTGCGCCGCTGCTGTATTCGGTGAAGACTTTCTCTGGGTCGGTCAGGGCGCGAAACACCTCATCACCGTACTTGACGTCATGCGTATAAGCCTCCGGTGCATAGAAGGCCCCGCCCTTTGCTAGACGAATTGCCGGATAGCGCGCGTCACCGCGCGATAGATACTGCTCGACGTCGGCCAAAGTCAGCAGGGAGTCGTAATAGCTGCTGTCGTCGCGCCGAAGCAGCAAGGGCTTGCGCTCCCAGTGTTCGGCGAAGAAATCTGCCGTGCCCATGGGGCGGATCAGTGCGGAGAAATCCAGTTCATCCCGATTCACCATACCCCTCCAACTCCTCAGGAAGAGCCGCGACGCCCTGATGGGCCGGCTCGCTGAAGCCCAGGGGTTGCTGGATCGCCCGATCGCCTCAGGCGGAACAGCACGACAGAACACACCCAACTCGCGAGGAAAATTCCGACAATGGCGTATCCCACGCTCCCGAAATCATTGTTTAGGCGAGCAATCAAAATCCAGAAGCGCCCGCCAAGCGACAGCTGTCCGTCGATCAGCCAGAAAGTCTCGATGCCACCGATCAGGATGGCGGTGGCGGCCGATGCCGCAGTGATGATCAGGTTGTAGCGCAACTTGCGAAGCGGAT
>JASHPX010000143.1 GCA_030037905.1 Gammaproteobacteria bacterium | reverse complement strand
GTCGGCGTTGCGGCAGTTGACGAACAGCTGCTCGATGCGCGGCAGTGTCTTGAGCGCCTCGGCGCCGCACGCGTCCGGATCGGTCGGCACGGCGCGCCAGCCCGCGAGCACAAGGCCCTCGCGCTCGAGCTCTGTCTTGAACACGGCTCGCGCGGTCTGGGCACGCTGCGGATCCGGATTGAGGAACACCAGCCCCGCGGCAAAGCGCGGGCTCAAACGGATGCCGGCATCCTTGGCCAGGGCCCGCAGGAAGCGCTCGGGTCGCTTCAGCAGCAGCCCGCAACCATCGCCGGTCTTACCGTCGGTCGCGATGGCCCCGCGATGCGTGAGACGGTTGAGCGACGCGATGGCGGTCTCGACCAGCCAATGGCTGGGCGTGTCCGCAAGGCTCGCGATCAGCCCGAAGCCGCAGGCGTCGCGCTCGTACTCCTCGCGAAACAGGCCGCGACCTGTTTGCATGCTCATGCTATGGCTCCGTCCTCTACCTGTCCGTCGTGCTTGCATCAGCGGCTACGCCAGGGCGAGCCGAGCGGGCACCGCGAGGCGTCGACCCCCGCGATGTACCCCTTCCAACCCGGTCTGGAGAGCTGCTGGCCTATTCCGTGCGAGCCCGGCACCGGCAGGGCGCGCGCCCGTCCGAAGGCACCCGGTTCGCACAGCCATGGCGCCCGGCTGGATTCAGACCCAGCGCCGCGACCTCGATGAACTCTCGCCAGCGGCCTTTCAATATACCGGGGGCAGCCGGGCGGTCAACGGAATTTGCCGAGCTCGGGCTCGTTGCCGCGCTGGTTGCCGAGCTCGCGCCGGTTGCCGAGCTCGCGCCGGTTGCGGAGCTCGCGCTCGCTCGCCCTGACTTGCATACGTGGCGCAGACGCCACGGTTGGATTCAGCAGGGATTCATACGCGGCAGTCTATCGTTCCACCAAGGCGACCCGATGGCATCGAGACTCCCAGCGCACTTTTAGCCGCTCGGATTTGAGCCCCGCCCATCGGGCGCCCGCCCGCCCGGAAGGCCGTCGAGTGTGTAGCGCAGATTCGCTGCATGCTCGACGGCCTTATGATTGTGGTTGGGCATCGCCATGGTTGGGCATGGCCCGATTCAGCGTCCTGTGTACCCGGTCGCCCCCTACAGCCCGAGCTTCTGCGCGTCCGGATCCTGGGCCCGCCATTCCCGCTCCGCGGCCGTATCGGGCCGCCCGAGCACACGGTTGCGGTGGGGAAAACGGCCGAAGCGAGCGATCAGATCGCGGTGCTGCTGGGCGGACTGCAGCGCTGTCTCGAAATAGGGGCGCATCTCGGTCGGAGCCTCATCGCGCAGGCGGCGAAAGGCGGCGAGCGACTCCTCCTGCACGTCGAGCGATTCGGCGTGCATCAGCGGCAGGTAGAAAAACATTCGCTCCACGGGGTCCAGCGCGCCGTCGGCGCCGAACTGCATACCCGAAACGGCGAGTGAGAGCGCCTTGCCGTCCTGAGCGCAGGCGGCGGGAGTGCCACGATGTACGTGACGCGGGAACTGATCGAGCAGCAGGATCAGCGCAAGACGGCGTCGCGGGCTGGACTCCCAGGCCGACAGCTCATCGCGCGCGGCCGAGGCGATCAGGGTCCCGAAACGCTCGCCGATGAGCTCGTCGGTCTGCGGCAGCAGCTCGGGAGCCGCCGGATCTGCGAACCACAGACGCATGCGCTGCGCCAGCTGCCGGGCGGTGTGCGGCTTCGGCCCGAACCAGAACGAGAGCACATCCTGGGCGCTGGGCAGCGGCGTCGCACCGCTGGAGCGACTCATGCAGCTTCCCGCGCGGGCTTCGGTTCAGAGGGGCGGCTGGGGCTTGCGCAAATTCATTCGCACAGGCCCTCCAGGTAGCCCTGCGCCACCGAGGAGAGTCGCTTGCGCGCGAGCGCGCGCGCTTTGGGGTGATCGACGAGCTCCTCGAGGGGACCGGTGACGAGCATGCGGCGCACCGCCGGATCCTTGGCCGACACGCGTGCCATCTTGTTCAGCACGGTGAAGCCTCGGTAAATCTTGTCGCGGGGTGCCCGGTTCTCGATGGATCGGGCGAGGTAGCGGCCGAAGCGGCTGTAGAGAAAATAGTCGTCGTTGCCGACTTGAAAGCGCACTTCGGCGAAGAAGTCGGGAAAATTCTTTTCCAGATAGCGGTTGACGTTCTGTAGACGGGGCCCAGGTTCGCTGGCGGCGGACGCTTTGAGCTTGTTCATCTGTAGTTCCGAAACACCTCCGGTGGTCCAGACAACCATCGCTGGACGTCACGAGCGGTACCACACCTCGCAACGCGGGCGCGAACTTAAGACACTTGACCGCGTGATGCAATAGAAATGTTTCGAACTGTGACGCTCGCGCCGGCTCCTGCCCTCTGCCCACCCCGGCGCAGTAGCGGCAGCGCTCCACGCGCGCCATCCGCGTAGATGTGGGGAAGCCTCAGGCGAATACGTTAGATGTATTCGCCTGAGGCTTCCCCACATCTACGCGGGTTCCCTGCGCCGTGTGCTGCCACTGCTGCGCCAGGGTCGGCAGAGGGCGCCACGCCGAACGTCGGTGCCGCAAGCGTGGTCTCGAGCAGCGTCCCGAGCTGCGCCACCTCCGAGCGGATGTAGGCGGCATCGCCGATGAGAGCGATATCGACGTCGCTGGGATCCGGGAAAGCCGCGGCGGTGACCTCGCGCACCTGGTGCGCATCGACCCGCTGCAGCGCCGGATCGTACTCATCGATGTAGCTCTGCGGCAGCTCATAGAGCGCAAGGTCCGCGAGCGCTGCGGCCCAGTCGGCCGCGGTCTCGAAGCCGAGCGGGTACTGGCCGAGGATGTAACTGCGCGCCGAGTCGATGGCGGCGGCGGCGGCGCCGCGACGCTTGAGCACGCGCAGCGTCTCGAGCGCGATGTCCAGCGCCCGAGCGGTGCTGGCGGTCTGTGTGAAGGAGTGGATGGCGAACTCACCGGGCACGCTGCCGCGGCGAAAGCTGGAATAGGCCGAGTAGGTCAAGCCGGTGCGCACTCGCAGCGCCTGCATCAGCATGGAGCCGAAGCTGCCGCCGAAGGCCGTGTTGGTGACGTCGAGCGCCGCGCGCAGCGCATAGGCGCGCGCGACCCCGACGCTGGCGATCCAGAAGTAGCTCTGCTCGGAGCCGGGCGAATCGATCAGCAGTACGCGCCGGCCGGACAGGCGTGCGGGCGCGGCCAGTGGCCGTAGCGCGGCGCGGGCCGGTGGCAAGGATTCGAACCTGCGCGCCACGGCCTCCTCGAGGGATTCGGGGTCGAAATCCCCGGCGAACACGAGCGTGAGACGGTCGGCGCCGAAGTGCTCACGGTACAGGTGCAGCACCTCGTCACGACCGATCGCGGCGAGGCTCACCTCGCTGCCGCCGCCCGGCTTGCCATAGGGGTGCGTGCCGAACAGCAGGCCCCGGCCATAGGTGTCTAGCAGGCTCTGCGGGTCGGAATCCTTCGCTGCCCGGATGCTCTCGATGCGGCGCTCGCGCACCTTGTCCAGCTCGGTCGCGTCGAAATGCGGCCGCAGCAGCGCATCGGCCAGCAGCTCGAGCAGCAGCTCGCGATCGCGCGCCAGGAACTGACCGTGCACGATCGTCGCCTCGCGGTGTGCATCGGCATCGAGACTGCCGCCGGCGCCCTCGACGGCATCCGCGAAGCCATACGCGTCACGCTCGCCCGCGCCATGGGTGAGCAGCTCCGCCGTGAGCGAGGCGACGCCTTCACTGCCCGTCGGGTCGAGGCGGCAACCACCGCGCATCACGGCCTCGAAGGCGATCAGCGGCACCTCGTGCTCGGGCAGCAGGATCAGCCGCACGCCGTTGCTGAGCCTCAGGCGCTCGTGCGCAGGTATTTTCATGCGGGCCGCCCACGCGGCTCGAGCGGCTCGGGCAGCCCATGCGGCCCGGGCGACTCGCGCGGCTGCAGCACCCCGACGGTGCGCTGCGTCGGATTGAACACAGCGCGAGCGACGGCGAGCACATCCTCGCGGGTCACCGCGTCGTAGGCCTCGGGCGCTACGAACAGCCGGCGGTGATCCCCATGCATGACGGCGTACTCGCCCAGCAGGCGCGCCTTGCCGTCGATGGTGCAGATGCCGCGCCAGAAGTCGGCGGCGGCGATGTTCTTGGCTCGCTGCAACTCGGTGGCGCTCACGCCATCCTGCAGCAACCGATCCATCTCGCCATCGACTGCCGCCTCGAACTGCTCGGTGTCCCCACCTGCAGGCAACGTCGCCTGGATGTGAAACACGTTGGCGTCGAAACCCTGCGGCCAGCCGCCGCCGACTGCGACGGCAAGCCGCTGCTCCTCGACCAGCGCGCGGTTGAGGCGCGCGGCGTCGCCGCCGACCAGGATGGTCTGCAGCAGGTTGAGGGCAGGCTCACGCGGATCGGCCGCGGCGATGGCGTGATAGGCGTACTGCACCAGCGGATTCTGTCCGGCGCGCGGCAACAGCAGGCGGCGCTCGCCCGTCTGCTCGGGTTCGCGCGTACGCACCGCCGGCGGCGGCGGACGGGCGCCCGTCACACCGAAGTATTTGTCCACCAGGACGAGGCCGTGATCGGGGTCGATGTCCCCGACGAGGATGAGCGTGCAGTTGTTGGGCGCGTAATAGGTCGAGTGAAAGCTGCGCAGATCCGCCATGGTCCACGACAGGATGTCGGAGGGCCAACCGATCACCGGAATACGGTAGGGATGCGCGAGGAAGGCGAGCGCCTGCACCTGCTCCTCGAGCGTGGCGGCATTGCTGTCATCCACACGCAGCCGGCGCTCGGAGTAGACGACCTTGCGCTCGTTTTCGACCACCTCGGGCACGAGCTGCAGGTTGGCGACGCGGTCGGCCTCGAGCTCCAGCGCGAGGGCAAGCGCGCGACTCGGGAACCAGTCCTGGTAGACGGTGACGTCCTGCGAGGTCCAGGCGTTGTTGCTGCCTCCGTGCGCCTCCATGAGCCGATCGAAATCCCCCTGGGGATGCAGGGGAGTACCGTTGAACATCATGTGCTCGAAGAAGTGCGCGAGGCCGGTGGTCCCGGCGCCCTCGTTGCGGCTGCCGACATGCACCCAGTTATAGAGGGCGACGTTGGGGATCTTGTGATCGCACCAGAGGATCGCCTGCAGCCCGTTGCCGAGCGTCGCGGCATGCACCTGCGCGCCGGAGGCCCCGAAGGACGGGGCCGCGCGCACGGTGGCACTCCCGGGCGGCGTACCGCCCTGCCATTTCAAACCGCGTGCCTCATCGATGTCCATGCTGGCGCTATCGGGTCACAGGGAGGGGGGTTTCAAGGGCGCGGCCATCCTTGCCGCAAAAGAAAAGCGCCGCAAGCTGGGGAGAGCCGC
>JASHPX010000142.1 GCA_030037905.1 Gammaproteobacteria bacterium | reverse complement strand
AGCTCACAGACGGGGCGGTGCTGATCGCGGCGATCACCAGCTGCACGAACACCTCCAACCCCTCGGTGCTGATGGCCGCGGGCCTGCTCGCACGCAATGCGCAGCGCGCGGGCCTGACTGCGCGCCCCTGGGTGAAGACGAGCCTCGCGCCCGGCTCGCGCGTGGTGACCGATTATCTGAAGCGCGCGGGTCTGCTCGAGTCGCTGGAGAGCATCGGCTTCGACCTCGTTGGCTACGGTTGCACGACGTGCATCGCCAGAGGCACGCCCGTCCTGCTGGCGGACGGCACCAGCCGCGCTATCGAGCAACTGCCCGAGGCCGGTGGCGCGCGCGTATACGGTCCAAACGGCAGCTCCCGGCTGGGAATGGCGGTCCAGACCGAGATGATGGTGCAGGGCGAGCGCGAGTGCGTCTCTCTGGTTCTGCAGGACGGCCGTACGCTGGAATGCACGCCGGATCACAGGCTGCTGCGTTCCGATGGCCGCTGGATACGCGCAGACGAGCTGGCGGTGGGACGGGATAGGGTCGTGATGGGCCTGGAGGCACCGCTCGATCAGCCCGGTGCGGATGAAGCGGGCTACGAGCTCGAGGCAGGGGAGCTGAAGCTCAACTTCACCAGTTCCCATGAGCGTATGCGCTCATTGGCTTTCGCGCGCCTGATCGGCCATGTGCTCTCCGACGGATCGATCAGCCTCGCGGGTCAGGGCAGAATGAATGTCGGACAGGCACTCGACCGCGAAGCGGCGTTGAACGACATCGAGTTGCTCACGGACAAGCGTCCGCAGGGCGACCGCTATGACGAGCGCAAATGGAGCATCGTCCTGCCGGTGGAGTTGACGCGTGCCATCGCAGCACTTGCCGGCGTCGTGGTCGGCCGCCGCATCGACCAACCGCCGTCCCTGCCGCGATTCGTCCAGGAGCAGCGCTGCCCGCTTGCCATGGTGCGCGAGTTCCTGGGCGGGCTGTTCGGCGCAGATGGACATGCGCCGACGCTGCATCGTCAGGATGCGTCCGAGGACAGCGCGATCCTCATCGCTCCCGCGTACTCGCAGAGCGCCGAGCCGCAGCATGTGGAGCAGCTCGAGGACCTCATGCGCACGCTCGTGGGTCTGCTGGTTCGATGTGGCGTCAAGGCTCGCGGCGCGAAGATCTACCGATTTCCCACCCGCCGGAGCGAGTCGAGCCATCCGGCCGCGCATGATGCGGTGTCCCGCACCGAAGTGCGGCTGCAGTTACCCGAGGGACTGTCGTTCGTCAAACACGTGGGCTTCCGCTATTGCGCTGACAAGGCGCTGCGGTCCAGCGCCGCCGCCGTCTACTGGCGCACCATCGATACGATCAACCGACAGCGCCTGTGGATGGCGGATCGACTCGAAGATCTGCATCAACAGCACGACTTTTCTCTTGGGGATTGCCGCCGCATCGCAGCCGCGGAGCTGATGACCCGTCAGACGCCTGTCTTCCCGCATTACGCACTCCAGGAAGGCCATGACCGCTTCCAGCGGCTGCCGGCTGCCGGGAAATCGCGCTTCAAACCGCTGCACCGGGAGGACTGCGGCTTTCCTTCACCGGTTCAGCTGTTGTGCGAGATTGGGGCGCGGGATTGGTTCGCGGCGCTCCACCCGCGCGACGAATCTGGCAGATCGCTGCCGGGCGCATCGCTGCCGGGCGCATCGAAGCGCTATTGCCTCGAGAAGGAAGCGATGAGCCTGCCCACCTTCACGCTGCGGCTCATCGATCGAAGACCTGTGGGCAGGCGACCCGTATTCGACATCGCAGTGGACGAGCTGCACGCCTTCGTGGCCGGCACGGTGTGTGCGCACAACTGCATCGGCAACTCGGGGCCTCTGAAGCCCGAGATCTCCGCGGCGGTGCGCGCGGCGGACCTGATCGGCTGCGCCGTGCTGTCCGGCAATCGCAACTTCGAGGGCCGCGTGCATCCGGAAGTGCGCATGAACTTCCTCGCATCCCCGCCGCTGGTGGTGGCCTATGCAATCGCGGGCACGCTCGACATCGATCTCAATCACGAGCCGCTCGGCCACGGCAGCGGCGGAAAGCCGGTGTATCTGCGCGACCTCTGGCCGGCGCCTGCGGAGGTCGCCGATTACGTGCAACGCAATCTCGACTCGCAGATGTTCCGCCACAGCTACGCCAGCGTGTTCACCGGCGATGAGCGCTGGCGGAGCATCCAAGTGCCTGCCGGCAGACTGTACGCCTGGGACGCGCGATCGACCTACGTGAAGAACCCGCCCTACTTCGAGGGCATGAGCCAGCAGCCCGCGGCGCTGGCGGCGATCCGCGATGCGCGCGTGCTGGCGCTGCTCGGCGATTCCGTCACGACCGATCACATCTCCCCGGCGGGCAACATCGCGCGTAACAGTCCGGCCGCGCAGTACCTGATGCAGAACGGCGTGCAGCCGGCGGACTTCAACCAGTACGGGGCCCGGCGCGGCAATCACGAGGTCATGATGCGTGGCACCTTCGCGAACATCCGCCTGCGCAATCTCCTCGTGCCCGGCACCGAAGGCGGGCTGACGCAATACCTGCCGAGCGGTGAGCAGATGAGCATCTACGACGCGGCCATGCGCTACAAGGCCGACGGGACCGCGCTGCTGATCATCGCCGGCAAGGAATACGGCACGGGCTCTTCGCGTGACTGGGCCGCCAAGGGCCCGATGCTGCTGGGTGTACGGGCCGTGATCGCGGAGAGCTTCGAGCGCATTCACCGCTCCAACCTCATCGGCATGGGCGTGCTGCCGCTGCAATTTCGCGACGGCGAGAGCGCGCAGTCGCTCGGCCTGACGGGCCATGAGACCTTCGACATCACCGGCTTCGATGGCCGCGAGGCGCGCGTCGCCGAGGTGCTCGCACACGGGGCGGATGGGGCGGCGAAGCGCTTCGAGCTGCGGGTGCGTATCGACACTCCCAAAGAGCGCGAATATTTCCGTCACGGCGGCATACTGCAGTATGTCCTGCGCCAGCTCGCCGGCCAGAGCCGCGCCGCCTGAGCGGCCTGAAGGCAGCCGCGGCTACGGAAGTCTCGACGCTGTGCGACGCTGTGCGAGCTGCGCCCATACGAGACCCGGCCACCGAGGAACAGCGCACGCGCACCCTCGCCGTGTTCGACCTGGACGGGACCATCACCCGCTTCGATACATTGCTGCCGTACCTTCTGTTGTGCCTGTCCGCTCGTCCATGGCGTCTGCCGCGGCTGCTGCTGGCGTTGCCCGCGCTGCTGCGCTTTCTATTCCGGCCCGACCGCGGCGCGCTGAAGGGGTCGCTGATCCATGCCGCGCTTGGAGGGCTGCCGCGCCCGTGGCTCGCGCGGCAAGCGCAGCGGTTTACGACATGGCTTCTGCGTCACGGGCTCTACCGCGAGGCCTTGGACGCCATCGCCGCTCACCGCACGCGCGGGGAGCAACTCCTGATGATGACGGCGAGCACGGAGCTGTACGCCCCGGACATCGCTGCGGCCCTGGGCTTTCCGCCGCCCCTGTGCACACATCTTCTCTGGCGCGGCACGCGGCTCGACGGTCACCTGGCTGGACCGAACTGTCGAGGGGAGCAAAAACGACGCGAACTTGCGACATGGATCGAACGCGAGGCACCGCAACGGGTCTACGCTTATGGGAACAGCGCGGCCGACCTTCCCCACTTCGAGCTGGCCCAGGAGGCCTATCTCGTCAACGGTCCAGCCCGCGCAATTGCGCTGCGGCCGACAGTGCGTCGCCTACGCTGGACGCAGCGCGGTACTGCGGTCGCGCCTGCTGCGCCAGGCGAGTAAGATCCATGTGAAACATCAAGGGGTTGGCCATGCTGATTCGAAAGCCCTCGGACATCAAGCCTTCTGAGATCACCTCGGAATCGGTCTATCTGCAGCGCCGCAAATTCGTGGCCGCAGCGATCGCAGGTGGATTGATCGCCGCGCCCTTCCGCATAGCCCACGCCGACTCGTCGAACCCCGCCGACACCGAGTCACAGCTGCCACCCCTGGAATATTCAGTCAACCCACACTACACCGTGCCGCAGAAAGCCAACACGTGGGATCAGATCACGCACTACAACAATTTTTACGAGTTCGGCGAGGACAAGACCGATCCCTACGAGAATGATGGCGCCTTCGTCAGCCACCCCTGGAGCGTCACGATCGACGGCGAGGTCGAGAAGTGCGGTACCTTCACGCTCGAGGACATCCTCAAGCCCCACCCGCTCGAGGAGCGCACCTACCGGCTGCGCTGCGTGGAGGCCTGGTCGATGGTGATCCCGTGGGTGGGCTTCCAGCTCAGCGACCTGATCAAGCGCTTCCAGCCCACCTCGGCGGCCAAGTACGTGCAGTTCACGAGCGTGTATCGCCCATCGCAGATGCCGGGTCAGCGCACGGGCCTGCTGCCCTGGCCGTACATCGAGGGCCTGCGCATGGACGAGGCCATGCACCCGCTGACGTTCATGGTGGTCGGCCTGTATGGTCGCACGCTACCGAGCGTGGATGGGGCACCGCTGCGGGTCATGTCGCCGTGGAAGTACGGCCTGAAGGGCGGCAAGTCGATCGTCAGGATCACCTTCCAGCGCACGCAGCCGCGCACCACCTGGAATGTCGTGGACCCGAGCGAGTATGGGTTCTACTCCAACGTCAACCCCAACCAGCCGCACCCGCGCTGGAGTCAGGCCACCGAGCGGGTGATCGGTACGGGTTTCTTCGAGGAGCGCAAACCGACGTTGATGTTCAACGGCTACGGAGAGGTCGCGAGCCTGTACGCGGGCATGAATCTGCACAGATACTACTGAATCGACGCGCGGTAACGCGGTCGCGCCCGCCATGCCAAGCGAGTAAGATCCATGTGAAACGTCGAGGAGCTGGAGATGCTGATTCGAAAGTCCTCGGACATCAAGCCCTCTGAGATCACCTCGGAATCGGTCTATCTACAGCGCCGCAAATTTGTCGCCGCAGCGATCGCAGGCGGACTGATCGCCGCGCCGTTCCGCATAGCCCACGCCGACGCCTCGAACCCCGCCGACACCGAGTCGCAGCTGCCGCCCCTGGAATACACGGTCGACCCGCACTACACCGTGCCGCGGAAGGCCAACTCGTGGGATCAGATCACGCACTACAACAATTTTCACGAGTTCGGCGAGAACAAGACCGATCCCTGCGAGAATGATGGCGCCTTCGTCAGCCACCCCTGGAGCGTCACGATCGACGGCGAGGTCGAGAGGCGCGGTACCTTCACGCTCGAGGACATCCTCAAGCCCCATCCGCTCGAGGAGCGCATCTACCGGCTGCGCTGCGTAGAGGCCTGGTCGATGGTGGTCCCGTGGGTGGGCTTCCAGCTCAGCGACCTGATCAAGCGCTTCCAGCCTACCTCGGCGGCCAAGTACGTGCAGTTCACGAGCGTATATCGCCCATCGCAGATGCCGGCTCAGCGCACGGGTCTGCTGCCCTGGCCGTACATCGAGGGCCTGCGCATGGACGAGGCCATGCACCCGCTGACGTTCATGGTGGTCGGCCTGTACGGCCACATGCTGCCGAGCGTGTGTGGGGCACCGCTGCGGGTCATGTCGCCGTGGAAGTACGGCCTGAAGGGCGGCAAGTCGATCGTCAGGATCACCTTCCAGCGCGAGCAGCCGCGCACCACCTGGAATGTGTTGTTCCCGCGCTTGTTCGGGTTCTACTCCAACATCAACCCGAACGATACGCACACGCACTGGAGTCAGGCCACCGAGCGGGTGATCGGTACGGGTTTCTTCACGGAACGTAAACCGACGTTGCTGTTCAACGGCTACGAAGAGGTCGCGAGCCTGTACACGGGCATGAACCTGGACAGATACTTCTGAGCCGGCGCAACCAGAGCCCAATCCCGCGCGCGCACCGTGTCGAGTCCCTTTCCCAACTCCCGTCCGGAAGCGCCGGTCACGCGCCCGGGCGTGCCCGCGCAGGCGCCGCCTGTGCGGCGCAAGAGCCCGCGCCGCCCCGTCGACCTGCGCTTCCGCTATCTGTACAAGCCGATCACCTTCTGCGCCGCGCTCGTGCCCTTCGCCGGCTGCCTCCTGGGTGTGCTGGCGCTGTATGGGCTGCCCTTCGTGCGCGGCTTCAATCTCGGAGTGGATCCGCAGCGCTATGTGCTGGACATCTTCGGCAAGACCGCGCTGAACATGCTGCTGATCACGCTCGCGGTATCGCCGGCGCGGCAGCTGACGCACTGGGGAAATTTGCTGCGGTTGCGCCGCATGCTGGGTCTGTTCGCGTTCTTCTATGCGCTGATGCACTTCACGATGTACATCTTCTACGAGAACGTGAGCTGGCAGATGATCCTGCAGGACATCGCCAAGCGTCCCTACACCACGGTGGGATTCGCGGCCCTGGTGCTGCTCGTGCCGCTCGCGATCACCTCGACCAACGGCATGATGCGCCGGCTCGGTCGGCGCTGGCAGACGCTGCACCGGTTGATCTATCTGATCCCCTGTCTCGGGGTGCTGCATTACTGGAAGCAGATCAAGCTTGCCGGACGCGAGCCGCTGGTCTACGTCTGCATCCTGGCGGTGCTGATTCTGTGGCGCGCCTGGAAGCGCTGGATCCCGGCGGCGCTGGCGGCGCGCGCGTCCGTCACATCGAGGTCCGCAGCTCCCAAAGCTCCGGGAAAAGCCTGAGCCGCAGCGCCTTGGCCAGATAGGAGACGCCCGCCGTGCCGCCGGTGCCGGGCTTGTAGCCGATGATGCGCTCCACGGTCTTCATGTGCTGGAAGCGCCAGAGCTGAAAGCGATGATCCAGGTCGACCAGCCGCTCGGCCAGCTCATAGAGATCCCAGTCCTCGTCGGCATTGTGATAGACGCCGAGCCACGCGGCGGTCACCTGCTTGGACGGCGTGTACGGTTGTGACAGATCCCGTCCCAGCACGGCAGCCGGCACTCCGTAGCCACGCTGTGACAGCAGCCGCAGCACCTCGTCGTAGAGGCTCGGAGCCTGCAGCGCGCGCGACAGCGCAATGTGTGCTGTCGAGCCGGCGGGATGCACGTCGATGTATCTGGCGTGGCGATTACCGAGCGTGAACTCGAGCAGCCGGTACTGCAGAGATTGAAAGCCCGACGCACGCCCCAGCAGGTTGCGGAACGAGGAGTAATCCGCCGGCGTCATGCTCGAGAGCACGTCCCACACGGCCAGCAACTGCGCCTGTACGCGGCCGATGCGGTCGAACATCTTGAACGAGGGATCCAGGTCGTCGCGCTGCACGCACTCGATCACGCCGTGCAGCTCGTGCAGCATCAGGCGCATCCACAGCTCGGAGACCTGGTGCACGATGATGAACAGCATCTCGTCGTGCTCGGTCGACAGCAGCTCTTGCGCGGACAGCAGCCGGTCGAGGCGCAGATACTCCGCATAAGACTGTGAGGCGCCCAGGTCCCAGTGCACGGGCTCTTCGGACGGATCTACGCCCGTCGCCACTTCCGGCGGCACGGAGGGCTCGCGCGCAGTCGCGGGCTCGGTCGGCATCGCGGGCTCGGGCGGTACGCCCGTGCCCTGCCGCGGGGCGCGGTTCATTGGAACATCCAGGAGGGTACGAGGCGCCATCCCTCGAGCAGCTCGCGGTCCAAGGTCTTCCAACCCGGCTCGTGACGCGACACCTCGGTCCAGAAGCGCGCCGAATGGTTCATATGCCGCAGGTGCGACAGCTCGTGAATCATCAGGTAGCGCAGCACTTCGGGCCGCTGGAACAGCAGACAGGCGTTCAGGCTGATCGTGCCGCGACGCGAGCAGCTGCCCCAGCGCGTGCGCTGGCAGCGCACCTGCAAGCGCTCCGGGGCAACCCCCATGCGCGTTGCGAGCACCCGCAGCTGCGGTTGGAAACGCAGCGTCGCGCGTTCCACCAACCAGCGCGTGAGCAGATGGCGCAGTCGCTCGCGCTCGCCCAGATCCCCCTCGAGTCTGAGCTGCCGTTCGCCGATCTGGCGAATGCTCGCTCGGCCGCGGCCGCCGACCGGCACGCATTCCCAGTGCTCACCGAGCGCAGTGAGCACCAGCGCGGATGGCGGCAGCGGCCATTGCGTCGGTGGTGCCGAGCGCAGGCGCTGGCGCTCGATCCATTCGCGATGCTCGCTGACGAATGCGCTGACTCGCTGTGGCGAGGTACGTGGCGGCACCACGATCTCCACGCCACCATGCCGAAACACGCGTACGCTCAAGCGCCGCGCGCGCGGGCTTTGACGTACCGACCAGCTCTGCTCCGTGTCCCGCGAATCCCACAACTGCAGTTGTCTCATCATGCCGTCTCGCCAGCAGCACGGAAGTTGCGGAATCGACGGCTGCGGCGCGGCTGGATCATATCAGGCATCCCACCTTCACCGACATCGCATACTGCGGGATGTAATCCTGCATTAGAGTAGCCGCATGCAGTGGATCGACATCGGCGCCAATCTGACACACGACAGCTTCGATGTGGACCGCGCAGCCGTGATCGGGCGCGCGGCCGCGCACGGCGTGGCGCAGATCATCGTGACCGGCACGTCGCTGGCGGGCAGCACTGCGGCTGCCGATCTGGCCCGCGAGCATCCTGGGCAACTGTTCGCGACGGCCGGCGTGCACCCGCATCACGCCGAGGAGCTGTGCGTCGAGCGGCTGGCGCAGCTGCGCACACTGCTGCGCGCCCCTGAGGTGGTGGCCGTGGGAGAATGTGGGCTGGATTATTTTCGCGACTATGCACCGCGCGCGGCGCAGCGGCGCGCATTCGACTGGCAATTGCAGCTCGCCGCCGATTGCGGCAAACCGCTGTTCCTGCACCAGCGCGGCGCCCACGAAGACTTCGTCGCTGCGCTGCGGGCGCATCACGGCGCCATCGGCACCGCGGTCGCACACTGCTTCACCGATGGGCCGCGTGAGCTCGAGGCTTATCTTGCGCTCGGCCTGTCGATCGGGATCACCGGCTGGTTCTGTGATGAGCGGCGCGGCGCGCATCTGGCGGCACTCGTGCCGGGCATCCCGCAGCAACGTCTGATGCTCGAGAGCGA
>JASHPX010000141.1 GCA_030037905.1 Gammaproteobacteria bacterium | reverse complement strand
CACGGGCGTCTGGAATGTCCCGGGGGATGTGGCGGTATTGAGAAACACGGCCAACTGGCCATCGGCGTAGCTGGCAGACACCACGTCGGGGAAGCCGTCTCCGTTGATATCGGCACTGGCGAGATAGAGCGGGTCATTTCCGTCTGCGGTCGCCACCGGTGCCGCAAACGTACCGGCGCCGGTCGACAGGTAGCTCTCGAGGTTGCCGGTATTGTCATAGGCGTGATAGAGCACGGTACTGGTGGCAACCACGGACGTGTCGCCGTTGCCGGTGAAGTTACCCGCAACCAGTCCCAGCGACACAGTGTTCACCGGCGTGGGTGTGGGCGTAGTGCTCGTCGTGGGAGCCGTGGTCGTACAGTCCCGGCAGCAGTTCCAGCAGCTATTCCCGCTGCAGCTGGCCAGCAGGGGCAGGGCGGCCAGCAGTACCGAGCTTCGCCAGTACGGCACCCAGCCTCGCCAGTACAGCGGATACCGCTTGCTTTGAAATTCCGACATGGTGCCTCCCAAGATCGCCTACGACACAGTCGACCCACACCGCCCCGGTACGCCGGGCCTGGTGGTCAAACGCGCCAGCGGTTACGGCGCTGACACCCCAGGGTATACGGCTTATGCATCCGCCGCCCGGATGACGCGCTGCGGTCGCGAAACCGCTGCCGCGGCGGGCTCGAGAGCGGCGACCGGGAGGATACGAAACAGCGCCTCGGCGGACAGCGCGCCATCCTCGAGCTGCAGCGTTCTGCCGCTCAGCAGCTCGTGCCACTCGCGCCTCGCCTGCAGCGCCGGCGGCAAGGGCACGCGTGTGCCTGCCGCAAACCCGCGAGTCAGGCGCCGGCGCGGGAAGCGTGCCGTCGCGACGATCAGGCTGTGCTCTGCGTGCACACGCGCATAGGCACAGATCTCGTCGGCCTCGACGCCGTCGGCCTGCAGGGGCTGGTAGTCGCCCGCGGCATACAGCTCACCGTGGGCTCGCCGGTGCTGTAGCAGCGAGCACGTCACGGCCAACTTGACGCGGCCATCGGGCCAATCGCGCAGCAGACTCGCCATGACCGCCGTGCGGTCGCGCGCGAGATCTGCGAGCAATGCATCCAGCAGCAGCGCGCGGCGCTCGAAATCGACCGGCCGGCGATTATCCGGATCCACCAGCGAGAGGTCCCATAGCTCGGTGCCGTTGTACAGATCCGGGACGCCCGGCGCTGTCAGCGCGATCAGCGTCTGCACCAGGCTGTTGTGTGCTCCGAGGATGGCGAGCTGGCGCACAAACGGCACGAAGGCGCCGAGGAACGCTGCCGAGCGATTCCCCGTCAACGCCGCATCGACCAGCGAGGTCGTGGCCTGCTCGTATTCGAGGTCTGGGATGGCCCAGCTGGTGTGCACGCGCGCCTCGCGCATCGACTTGACGATCGCAGTACGCACGCGCTCGGCGTAGGCGGTGAGGGCTGTCGGCGGCTCGGGTGGCGCGGCCGCGGTCTCGCCACGTGACAGGGCGGCGGCGTCCAGCAGCAGCAGCTCGCACGGCCAGCTGCCGAGCAGCAACTGATAGAGAAGGTACTCGTCGTTGCGGTCCGGTCGCAGATCCTCCTCGCCCGGCCCGGACGGTCCGCGCAGGATGCGTGACCATACCGGCAGCTGCTCGCGCCATTCAACCGGCATTTCCGCAAGCGCCGCGAGCCGCGCGCGCGCGTCCGCGCCGCGCTTGGTGTCGTGCGTTGCCAGCGTCAGCAGCGCGTGCGGCCAGCGCTGCGCGCGCAGCTGGTTGGTGCGGTGGAAGGCCGCGAGCGTGCCGCCGAAGCGGGTGGGATCCCCGCCCACCTCGTTGAGCGCGATGAAGCGGTTATACCGATAGAAGGCCGTATCCTCCACGCCCTTGGCGGCGACCGGCCCGCTGTACTGCTGCAGATGCATCGCAGAGCTCAGCAGCGCCTGATGCGAAAAGCCGCTGCGTGTCCGGCGACGCAGCGCCCCGGTCAACACCTGCTGCAGGAAATCGAAGACGCTCGGGTCGATCTCGGTCTCGTAGCGGCGCGCCTTGGACAGCGCCCAGGCCAGATCGCGCTGGTCCGCCGCGTCCAGCTCGCCGCCGTCGTCCAGGTAGGTGCGATACACCGGAAAGCAGGCGATGATCTGTTTGATTGCACGGCGCAGCAGGTTCTGCGTGAAGTCCGCGGTACGCGGATTCTGCCGCGCCAATCGCGCCAGGGCGCGCGCGATCGTGTTGAGCTCTCCGGCCATCTCGTTTTCCATGATGTGCAGCTTCGAGTCGCGCGCGATCTCGGCGTAGCTGCGGCGCTCACCGGTGAACTCCACGTAGCTGTCGCTGAAGGCGCCCTCGGCGGCCGGGTCCACGAGCAGCGCGAGCACCTGATTGAGAAAGTCATAGCCGGTCGTGCCGTGAATCGGCCAGTCCTCCCGCAGCCGCTCGTGCGGTGAGAGGATCTTCTCCACGACCAGGTAGAACTCATCGTCACGCCGGCCGGCGCGCGCGAGCTGCTCGGACAGGCGCGCAAGATAGGCCTTCGGATCGTACAACCCGTCGATGTGATCGATGCGCAGGCCGTCGAGGATGCCGTTGGCCGCCATCTGCAGCACCTGCCGGTGCGCGTGATCGAACACCTCGGGCAGCTCCATGCGCAGCCCCGCCAGGTCGTTGATGTTGAAGAAGCGCCGGTAGTTGATATCGTCGGCGGCCACACGAAAGTGCGCCAGGCGCCAGTGCTGTGTCTGAATCAATCCATGCAGCGCCGCCCAGCTGGCCGCGTCGCCCGGCCGCCCGTCGAACTGCGCCAGTCCGGCAAGCAGCGCTGCGCGCACCTCGGCATGTTCGCGCACTTCGGAGGCGAGGCGCGCCTCGAGCTCCGCGGCGCGGCGCGGCAGCTGCAGGCGGGTCTGCGGCAGCCATGCGAACGCGTCGGCGAGCTCCTCGAGCCGCAGGTCTCCCTCGGGCAGAATACGCGCGTAATCGGGCGGCCAGATCGGCAGCTTGTGCGTACCGTAGGCCCACACCGCGAAGCTGCCCTCCTGCTCGTCGAACTTCAGGCGCAGCACGCCGCGCTCGAGCTCCACGCCGTACTGATCGCCGAGCAGCGGCACGAGCAGCTTGTCGTGCAGGTAGCGCCGCTCGGGGTCCCATTCGATGTCGAACCAGCCCGCGTGCGGCGCCTCGGGCCCGAGCTCCAGCACCTCGAGCCACAGCGGGTTGTCCGCGCCGCCGACGCCCATGTGGTTCGGCACGAAATCCAGCAGATGACCGAGGCCGTGACTGGCGAGCGCCGCACACAGGCGCGCAAAGGCTGCCTTCTCGCCGAGCTCGGGATTGAGCTCGTGATGATCGACGATGTCGTAGCCATGTGGGCTGCCCGGCCGTGCCTTGAGGTACGGGGAAAAATACGCGTGACTGACGCCCAGCTGCTGCAGGTAGGGCGCGAGCTGCGCGGCGCGGTCGAAGCCGAGCTCGTGAGAGAGCTGCAGGCGGTAAGTGGCGCGTGGGATCATGGCGTCGCAGGTCTCCTGTCAGGCCGCTCCCGTCAGCGCCGCAGGCAGCAGCGCACGCTCCAGGCTCCGAGGGTGCCCTCGGTGCCCACACGCCCCTGTTGCCACAACAGCCTTGCCGGTGGATCGCTGAAGCCGCCGGTGGGCTCGGCGCGCAGATTCACCGCCAGTGTCAGCTCGCTGCCGCCATCCGTGCGCCACCAGGCGCTGAGCGCCCCGGGCGCGAGCGCGCGGTACTCGCCCGCATGCGTCAGCTGCGGCAGCAGCGGCACGATATGTCGCGCGCGCACGGCCAGCAGCTGCCGGTACCAGCGCAGCGCCGCGGCGTGTGCCGGCTCGGCGAGCTCGCCCCAGTCGAGCTTGCTCGCCAGGAAGGTGCTCTCGGCGAGCGGGTCGGGAATGCGCGCGCGCGCCGCGGGGTCGCGGAAAGCGGCGAAGCGCGCGAATTCCTCGCGCCGGCCGCGGCGTACCTTCTCGGCCAGCTCGCCGCCGAAGTCGCAGAAGAACTGGAATGCTCTGGCGCTGTGCCACTCTTCGCCCATGAACAGCAGCGGCACCTGCGGAGTCAGCAGGCACACGGCGGTCACTGCGCGCAGCGCCTGGCAGCCGGCGAGTGCGCCGAGCCGCTCGCCGAAGGCGCGGTTACCGATCTGGTCATGGTTCTGCGTGAATGCCACGAAGGCGGTCGGTGGCAGGTGCGCACTGGGCTCCCCACGCGCCGACCCCCGGTAGCCCATGAGCTCGCCCTGAAAGACGAATCCCTGCGTCAGCGCACGGCCGAGCTGTGAGACTTTGCCGGCGCCGGCGTGGTCATCGGTGTGGTCATCGCTGTCGTCATCGGCATGGTAGTCGGCGTAGTAACCCTCGTGCTCGCCGCTCGCGGCCACGTGCAGCACGTGGTGCAGGTCGTCGTTCCACTGCGCGTCGTACAGCAGCGGATGGCCGCAGCGCTCGCGTGCCAGCCAGCGCGCTTCGTTATGTTCGTTCTCGAGCACCAGGTGTATCTGGCGCGGCAGCGCCTCGCCGCGCACCCGGTGCGCCAGCTCCTGCAGGAACGGCGGGTGGCTGTCGTCGGCGATCGCGTGCACCGCATCGAGTCGCAGACCATCCAGGTGATACTCCTGCAACCAGTAGAGGGCGTTGTGGATGAAATAGTCGCGCACGACGCGGCTGCCGGCGGCGTCGTAGTTGATGGCCGCTCCCCAGGGCGTGTGGTGCCGTGCACTGAAGAATTGCGGCGCATACAACGACAGATAGTTGCCCTCGGGGCCGAAGTGGTTGTAGACCACATCCAGCAGCACCATCAGCCCGCGCGAATGCGCGGCGTCGATCAACGCCTTGAGGTCCTCGGGACGCCCGTAGCTCGCGTCGGGCGCGAACGGCAGCGCACCGTCGTAGCCCCAGTTGCGCCGGCCCGGAAAGTCCGCGAGCGGCATCAGCTCGATGCCGGTCACGCCCAGGGTCACCAGATGTTCGAGCCGCTCGATCGCCGCCCTGAAGCTGCCCGCGGCCGTGAAGGCGCCGATGTGCAGCTCATAGAGGATCGCCTCGTGCCAGGGACGGCCGCGCCACTGCTGATCTCGCCAGGCGTAGGCGCGCGGGTCGATGACCTCGCTCGGGCCATGCACGTCCTCGGGTTGGAAGCGCGAGGCGGGGTCGGGTACGAGCGTGCCGTCGGGCAGCGCGTAGCGATAACGCGCGCCGGCGGCCGTCTGGTCGCTCGTCAGCGTATGCCAGCCGTCGCGCTCGGCCTGCAGCGGCAGCGGTTGCGGCAGCGGTTGCGCGGCGCCGGCCAGATGCAGCTCGACATGCTGGCAGCCCGGCGCCCAGAGCCGAAAGCGCACGCCACCGCCGCCGGGTACGAGCTGCGCGCCGAAGGGCATGCAGTGCTCGCTGCGGTGCTCGGGCGGAGCCTCCATGGTGGGCACCTCTCGCGGGGAAGCGGCGCGAGCCGCGGTAAGGCGAGCGGCTCGAGCTGACCAGTCACTTCAAGCGAGACAGTGCAAGATTCGGACCCGAGCGCGCGCGGCTACTAACACGGCGGGCTGGCAGGCACGCGCAAGCTCACAGCGCGCGGAAGATGTCGTTGACCAGATCCTGCCCGATGCCGAGCCCGGCACCCAGGCCCAACCCGCTGAGCATCGTGCCGAAAAAGCCACCTCCGCCGCCGAAGGCGGGCGCGCCGATCCAGCCGCGCGGCTGCACCGTGGGTTGCGGATGGGTCTGCAGCTGCGCCTCCAGGGTCTGAATATACTGGGCCATCTGCTGCAGCATCATCTGAGTGGACTGGCTGAAGGAGGCGATGCTCATCCCCAGCTCGCGCAGATCCATGTTGAGGTCGCGGCCGCTGGCCTCGTCCTTGGCGTTTGCCTGTATCTTGTTGGCGAGTCCCTGGAGCTGCTGGGCGAGGTTCTGTGTCTGCTGCTGCAGTTGCAGGGTCTGCTGCTGCGCTACCTGGTAATCCATCATTTTCTCCGTAATTCAAAGCAATACATAATTGTAAAACCTCGAGGCAGCTGCTTCGAGGTGCTCCTTTAGACCGTACTCCTTTAGACCGCTTTTGGACCGCTGCGAGGGCAATTTGATCCGCTTCGCAGCATCACGGCGCTAGAATTCGCCGCAATGCGGCCGGCGAGGCTGCCGCGGCACGAAATCAGCGCCGCGCGGTGAGTCGGGACCGCCCGCCGCTCATTGGGTGACTGCTCCGAATGATCCTGCCCATCAAGCGCCTGTCCGTCGCGTTGCGGCTATCCGCCCTGTGTGGGCTGCTGGCCTGCCTCGGCTCATCGGGATGCGCAACGCCGCTGCCCGGTGGCTATGAGGCCGTGAGCCTGCTGCGGCAGATGTATCTGGCCAGCGGTGGTTCTGCCTGGCAGGGGGTGTCCGGCGCAGAGTTCTCCGGCGCCTGCGAGGTTGGGGGGGTGGCGGGCAGCTTTCACCAGGTCGTCGACTTCCGGCGCGGCCGGGATGTCCTCAGCTATGAGGCCGGCCTGCTGCGCGGCGCGCAGGAGACGGGCCCTCTGCAGAGCTGGTGGGTGGACGAGAAGGGCCTCGTCACCGTGGAGCAGGCCCCGGACGCCCTGATCGATGCCGCGACGCAGTCCTACGAGGACCGCAACGGCTGGTTCTACCCGCAGTCCGCCGATGCGCCGGCGTATCGGGGAATACAGGAGGACGCAGGCCGATCGTTCTATGTCGTGCAGGTGCACCCGCCCGGCGGACGCGCGCTCATCCTGTGGATCAACCCCAAGACACACCTGCTGGATCGAGTCCTCTGGACCGATGCCTACCAGCACCCCAACGTGCAGTACTTCTCCGATTACCGGCGAGTGGCCGGCATCGTCTATCCGTTCGTGCAGCGCAGTTCCAGCGGTGACCCGGCCAGCGATGTGACCACGCGGATCACGAGGTTCAGGCTGCGCGCCGATCTGAGCGCCCGCAGCTTCGACGCCCCGACCTCGCACGTGCGGGATGCGCGGCTGCTGACGTCGGCGCACTCCGTGACCGTGCCCTTCACCCTGCGGGGCGGCGTCATCACCGTGGACGTCTCGATCGACGGCGCGCCAGCCCTACCGTTCATGCTCGATTCGGGCTCCTCCAACGTGCTGACCCCGGAGGCGGCGGCGCGCCTGCACCTGCGTCTGCAGGGCAATGTGCCCGTGGACGGTGTGGGCAACCAGGAGGTCACCGCGCAACTCGCCGAGGTATCCCAGTACCGCGTCGGCCAGGTCGAGCTGTCCGATCAACGGTTCGCGGTCCTGCCCCTGCCTTACGAGCTGCTCGACCAGGGCCATGGCCCGGCGATCGCAGGGTTGCTCGGCTACGAGCTGCTGCGCCGCTTCATCGTGCGTGTCGATTATCAGCGCGGACAGCTGACTCTATGGAGAGCCAGCGACGAGCCGGGTAGCGCCGCGGGAGTGAAACTACCGCTGGTCTTCGACGGGAGGGACAGTTTCGTCACGGCGCAGGTGGACGGCGTCTCCGGGCTGTTCCGCGTCGATACCGGCGATGATGGGGCGCTGACACTGCTGGGAGACTTTTATCTGGACAACCGCGTGCCGATCGAGCTGCCCGGCCTGCGCAGCTACCAGGGCGGTGTGGGCGGCAGCGTGCGGACCCTGCTGACGCGCGTGCAGTCGCTGTCGATCGGTCCCTTCGTGCTCAATCGGCCGCTCACCGAGCTGCACTTCGCCACCGCCGGAGCGTTTGCCTCCGTGAACATCGCCGGCAATTTCGGGTCGCAGATATTCCGCAATTTCGTGCTGACGTTTGATTACCCCCACCGCGCGCTGTATCTGCAGAAATCACCGCAGTTCGGCGCACAGACTCCCTACAACCGCTCGGGTCTGCTGCTGGATGCGGCCGCGGATGGCGCTCTGGTCGTGGTGGCGGTCGACGGTACATCTCCGGCCGCACTGGCCGGCGTGGAGCGGCGCGACCGCCTGCTGGCGATCGATGGGCAGCCGGCGCAGGCCCGCAATTTCCCGCAGGTGGAGCGGCAGCTGTCCCGACCCGCCGGCACGCGGCTGACACTCGATGTGCTGCGGCATGGCGTGCATCTACGGCTGCAGATGACACTGCAGGAGCTGTTGCCACTGGCAGGCGCGCTGTCTCGGCCGCGCAGCGACAGCGGCACATTGTCCTTCTGAGCGCTTGGCGGGTAGACCGGCCAGTGGTTAGAATCACCGACCGTCCGTCGTTCACCACCCACGGTGCGCCGCCAGTCGGCAAGGGGGAAGCATGCGCCGCGCAACGCTACTACGGATCACGGGTGCATTCATTGCAGCGGCTGCGCTGATTACCGGTGCCGCAGACGCCAAGATCTCCACCGGTCCGCTCGCTACCCTGAGCCCCGGCAATGCTCATCTGATGTCCGCCGGGCCGCTCGCCTTCGGCCCCGACGGCATCCTGTTCGTCGGTGACTCGATCGGCGGTCAGGTGGTGGCGATCGATACGCATGACCGCCGGCCGGCGTCCGCCGCGAAGGTCGACGTGCAGGACATCAACGCCAAGATCGCCGCGATGGTGGGGATCACACCCGATCAGCTGGTGATCAACGACGTCAAGGTCAATCCCATCTCCAAGAACGTTTACCTGTCGGTGTCGCGCGGCCGCGGACCCGATGCCATGCCGCTGCTCGTACGCGTCGAGCGTGGCAGCGATCAGATCAGCGTGCTGTCGCTCGATGATGTCGCGCACGCGTCGGTGAAGTTGTCGGATGCGCCAGCGGCCGCGCCCGCGGGTGACCCGCCGGCCCACGGCCGACCGAGCTCGCGCATGATGACCATCACCGACATGGTCTACGTGCATGGGGACCTGATGGTGGCAGGGCTGTCGAACGAGGAGTGGTCCTCCGCACTGCGTTCGATTCCCTTCCCATTCCAGTCTACGGCGATGGAGGGCGCCACGATCCAGATCTGGCACTCTTCGCACGGGCGCTATGAGACGCAGGCGCCGATCCGCACGTTCGTGCCCTATGACATCGATGGTCAAAACTACGTGCTTGCGGCCTATACCTGCACGCCGCTGGTGAAGATCCCGTTCAGCGACCTGCACCCCGGTGCCCAGGTGCACGGTGCGGAGATCGCCGATCTGGGTGCAGGCAACCAGCCGTTGGACATGGTTCCCTATCGCCAGAATGGTCACAACTACATCCTGATCAACAACACCTCGCGCGGTGTGATGAAGCTGCAGGCGGATGATCTGGGGTCCTACAAGCCCATCACGGCGCCGACCATCACCAACGTTGCCGGCGTTCCCTATCAGACCATCAGCGATCTGCAGGACGTGCGGCATCTGGCGGCGCTGGACAGCACGGATGTGCTGATCCTCACCGGCAAGAGCTCGGGTCCGCCCTGGCAGTCGAACCCGGTGGTCGGACCGGTCAATCTGCAGACCATACCGCTGCCGTAATTGCGCAGCAGTCAGATCGTCAGCGCCGCCGCGATCATCCTCGTCTCGGGGGTGCTCGCGGCGGCGCAGCTTCGTGACCACCTGGCCGCGCAGCCGTCTACTGCCAATGGCGCTGCCGCGAGCGCTTCTGCGGCCGTGGGTATCCAGCTCGTAGGTACGAGCTTCGCCGTCACGGGGTGGAGGCCACCGGCAAGGCCCCCGCGAGCCGGCTGGTCCGCCGTCTTCGCGGTATACGCGACCCCGGCCGGCCCTGCGGGCAGCGCGAGCACGGACACTGCGGCGGCACTACCGCCGCTGCTGGGCAGCTACGCGATCGAGCAGGGTGCGCTGGTGTTCCGGCCGCGCTTTCCACTGACCGCGGGCATGCAGTACCGCGCAGTGTTTACCGCGCCGGGCAGTCCCGCATTCGCGAGAACCTTCTATGGGCCGCCGCGCGACGTCACCCCCTCGACTCGCGTGCTGCATATCTATCCTTCCAGCGCACTCCTGCCGGCGAATACACTGCGGCTCTATATCTATTTTTCGGCCCCGATGAGCCGGGGCGAGGCGGCAGCGTACGTGCACGTGCTCGATGAGCACGGGCATATGCTGCATGGGGTGTTCCTCCCGGGCGAGGAGCTGTGGGATCCGAAATTCGAGCGGCTCACCCTGACCTTCGATCCGGGGCGCATCAAGCGCGGGCTCACCTCCAACGAGCGCATGGGTCCGCCCATCGCGCCAGGCGCGCGTTACACGCTGGTGATCGACCGCGACTGGCAGGACGCCAATGGTGTCCCGCTGGCCGCCGGCGCCAGCAAGGCCTACCGTGGTGGTCCCGCACTGCGAACGGCGCCCGATCCACGCCAATGGCGCATGTCTGCTCCAGCCTCGGGGGTCAGCGCGCCGCTGACCATCGATTTCCCGACGCCGATGAACTATCCGCTGCTGCAGCGGATGCTGTACGTGAGGGGGCCGCACGGCGAAGTCGCCGGCAGCGTCAGCATCGGGCGTGACGAGACGCGCTGGAGCTTCACGCCGCGGCGTCCATGGCAGGCGGGGCGCTACCGGCTCATCGTCGATCGGGACCTGGAGGATGTGGCCGGTAATCACATCGGCCAGGTGTTCGACATCGACGAGTTCCACCGGGTCACCGAGCACATCACGACGAGCACGATATCGCTGCCGTTCGAGGTGCCCTGACAGCCATCAGGCCCAGCAGACCAC
>JASHPX010000140.1 GCA_030037905.1 Gammaproteobacteria bacterium | reverse complement strand
TGTCGTATCTGCAGCGCAGCGGCAGCGGCGGCGAGAGCGACACGACGGCGGCGCAGAGCGCTGCAACTGAGCCGGGCCTGGTCGCGATCGGCGCCCAGATCATCCAGACCGGCGACGACGGCCTCCCGCTCTATCGCCTGGATTCGACCCACATCTCCCAACCGGTGACCAACGGCACGATTTATCTGACCGACCCGATCCTGCACTACACACCGCCCGGCGCTAATCCCTGGGTGCTCACGGCCCTGCAGGGACAGCTGCCGCAGAGCGCTCAAACGGCGGAGCTCAACGGCTCGGTGCACGCCGAGGGCATCCCCCAGAATTCCTCGCAACCGGTGCGCTTCGATACCAGCACGCTGCACGTGGACATGCAGCAGCAACTCGCGACCACCCCTGCAGTCGTACATGTACAGCAGGCAGGAGACTTGCTGACAGGACGCGGCATGCGCGCCAACATGAAGAGCGGACAGTTCGAGCTCTTCCGCGATGTCAGCGGCGTCCTGCTTCACTGATGTTACCTATGCCTGCCAACCTCGGACCCTACAGTCGCGCAGCGCTCGCACTCGCCGCCGGGGCAGTGCTGACCCTGGGCGGCGCCAGTGTGCGGGTGGCACTCGCCAGCGAGCAGGCTCCAGCAGCGGCGCCGGCGCCGGCGCCCACTGCGGCAGCAGCCCCGACAGTGGCACCTGCCCCGACTGCGGCACCCGCCCCGACTGCGGCGCCAGCCTCAGCCGCAATCCCAACGCCTGCGGGGACCCCGGCGCCCGCGGGCACTCCAGCCCCGGCGGGCGCTCCGGCCCCGGCGGGCGCTCCAGCCCCGGCGGCAGCCCAGACCTCGACGGCTGGAACGACTTCAACGCTCTCGGGCAGTCCCGCGAGAACCCCTGAGACCGCAAGGCCAGCGGCTACGGCAACACCAGCGGCTACCACAACGGCGGCGGTTACGGCAACGCCCGCCGTGAGCTCCGCAGCGACTGACGCCACATCTCAGTCCACGCAGGCAACTGCCCTGTTCCCGGTAGCGCGACCGCCTGCCTGCGCCCAGCCCTTGTGCTACTGGACCCATCCGGACCCGAGTCAGCCCCAAGTGCCGGAGGTGATCGTCTCGAAGACCCGCACGCACAGCCACATGGTGATGATCAACCCCGATATCGTGGACACGACGCGCGGCATCGCGCACATCACGGCCGACAAAGCGGTGGCGGATGGTCCGGACCCCGGGAACAGCCAGTGGGTGTTCACGGGCAACGTGCACGCCGATATGGCAGAGGGCCAGCTGCGTGCGAATTCGGCCACCGTACAGCTCACCGATAGCAGCATCGCCTGGATAAAGGCGCAGGGTAGCCCCGCGCTCTTCCAGCGCCTGCCAAACAACCCACTCGAGCCCGCGGGTAACGCGCCCTCGGCCCCGACTTCGGCTCCGACCGCTCCGGCACAGAAGGCCAATCTCGCTAACCTGACCGTGCACGGCCACGCCGATTCCATTACGTACAACGCGAACGATGATCAGGTGCTGTTGATCGGCAATACGTGGTTTACGGACGGTTGCAACGACATCATCAGCCAGCAGGTGACCTACAACATGACGACGCAGACCGTCGAGGCAAGCGCCGCTCCCGGCAGCAACGCTCCTGTGCACGGTACCATCCGCAACACCCATCCCGGTTCGGGCACCGGCTGCAGCGCCACGGCCGGGCTCGCGCAGGGTAGCGTTGCACCCGCAGGTGGTACGCCGCAACCACCCGCGGCTGGCACGACGCAAGCGCCCGCAGCTGGCGCGACGCGGGCACCTGCGGCCCTTACGCCGCAAGCCCCCGCAACTCCCGCGCCGCAAGCCCCTGCGCCGCAAGCCCCCGGGGCACGCAGCGCCAGCCCTGCGGGCAGTCCCGTTTCAGATCCCGCCGGCAGCTCGCTTCCAGGTCTTGCGAATCGCGCAGGAACCGGCGAGCCGTGACCCGGCTCGCCGCGCATGCGCTCACCAAGAGCTACCGGCAACGCCAGGTGGTGCGCGAGCTGTCGCTCGAGATCAATACCGGGGAGGTCGTCGGGCTGCTCGGGCCCAATGGCGCAGGCAAGACCACGGCGTTCTACATGATCGTCGGGCTGATTGCGGCCGACGGCGGCTCGATCATGCTCGATGATCGCGACCTGACCGCGCTGTCGATCGATCAGCGCGCGCGCTTAGGGATAGGCTACCTGCCGCAGGAGGCCTCGGTGTTCCGCAAGCTCTCGGTCGCCGACAACATCCTGGCAATCCTGGAGCTGCGCCCCGACATGGACCGCGCTGCGCGCGAGGAGCGACTGGAGGAACTGCTCGAGGAGCTGCGCGTCTCGCACGTACGTAACACGCGAGGCATCTCCCTATCGGGCGGCGAGCGGCGGCGCGTGGAGATTGCGCGCGCCCTCGCAGCCGAGCCGCGCTTCATGTTGCTCGACGAGCCGTTCGCCGGTGTCGATCCGCTCTCGGTACTCGACATCCAGCGCATCATCCGCGAGCTGGCCGCGCGCGGTATCGGGGTGCTGATCACCGACCATAATGTGCGCGAGACCCTCGGGGTCTGCGGCCGCGCATACATCGTGGACCGCGGCATGGTCATCGCCTCAGGTTCCGCAGAACAGGTCCTTGCCAACCCCCAAGTCCGTGAGGTGTACTTGGGCCAGTCGTTCCGCATGTGATGGCGCACGGAAAACGGATACCCCTTTGTTTTCAGTAGGTTAAGTTCAAACACGAGTTTCCGGCCGACGGCGGCAGGCTCTTTTCATGCTCAAGCCCTCGCTACAGCTGAAGCTCGGACAGCAGCTGACGATGACACCTCAGCTGCAGCAAGCGATTCGACTGCTGCAGCTGCCGACTATCGAGCTGCAGGCGCATATCCGCGAGCTGCTCGAATCCAACGTCATGCTCGAGCAGGACGAGGATACGGAGAGCGCCACCTACGAGGATCTTCCCGCCACTGAAACCGCGCCCGAGGCCGCCGCGCCGCCCGAGGAATCGAGCGTCGAGGTCGTGGATGAGAGCTGGGCCGAGCAGCCCGTGGGCGCCGCCGAAAATCCCTGGAGCAGCGGCGATGACGACCGGCAACAGGAGTTCGCGGACTCGAGCGGCCAATCGTTGCGCGACCACCTGCTCTGGCAGCTGGAGCTGGCGCGGCTCGAGGCGCGCGAGCTCGCCATTGGCCGCGCGGTCATCGATGCGATCAACGACGACGGCTATCTGTCCGAGCCGCTGGACGTCATCGGCGCAAGCCTCAAGCCGGAGCTCGACCCGCCCCTCGAGGAGGTCGAGCGTGTGCTGGCGATCGTGCAGACCTTCGACCCTGCAGGCATCGGCGCCCGCTCGCTGAGCGAGTGCCTGCTGCTGCAACTCGATCAGCTGATCCCCTCGACCCCGGGCCTCGCCGCGGCCAGATCGATCGCGCGCCAGTACCTGCCGCTGCTGGCCGAGCACGAGCTCACCACGCTGCGCCGGGAGCTGAAGACCTCGGACAGCGATCTGGAGACTGCCGTGGCCCTGGTACGCAGCTGCAACCCGCGGCCCGGCTCGCAGATCAGCGGCAGCTCGGCCGAGTACGTGGTGCCTGACGTTTTCGTGCGGCGCACGCCGCGCGGCTGGTCCGTCGAGATCAATGCCGCCACGCTCCCGCGCGTGCGCCTGAATCAGTCATACGCCAGCCTCGTGGGCCGCAGCGCCAGCCACGCCACCATGCGAGCCCAGCTGCAGGAGGCGCGCTGGCTGCTGAAGAGCCTGGAGATCCGCAACGACACGCTCACCAAGGTCGCGCGCTCGATCGTCGAGCGCCAGACCGATTTTCTCGATCGCGGCGAGGAGTACATGCGGCCGATGATCCTGCGCGACATCGCCGACGCGATCAGCATGCACGAATCCACCGTGTCGCGCGTGACCTCGGGCAAGTACATGCACACACCGCGCGGGGTGTTCGAGCTGAGGTATTTCTTCTCCAGCCAGGTGGAAGGCAGCGACGGCTCGGGCACCTCCTCGACCGCGATCCGCGCGAAGATTCGCAAATTGATCCGTGAAGAGGATCCGTGCGCGCCGTTCAGCGACAGCCGCATCGCCGAAATTCTCTCGGCCGAGGGCATCCTGGTCGCGCGACGCACGGTGGCCAAGTACCGCGAGACCATGGGCGTGGCGCCATCGAACGAACGGCGCCGTGCCAACGGCAAATGAGCCGACCCATGAGGCGGGCGTCGCCGCCCTGTACCAGCCCCGAGGAGAGACCATCATGCAAATGAGTATCAGCGGTCATCACATCGAGGTCACCGCCGCACTCGCCGGCTATGTGGAGCGCAAGCTCGCGCGCGTCGTGCGCCACTTCGATCACGTGATCGATACTCATATCGTACTGACCGTGGACAAGCTGCAGCACAAGGCCGAAGCCACCGTGCACGTGCGCGGCGAAACCATTCACGCAGAGAGCACCGACGGCGATATGTACGTGGCGATCGATGCGCTTGCCGACAAGCTCGACCGGCGTGTCCGCAAGCACAAGGAGAAGCGCACCGACCACCATGCCGAGCAAGCGCAAAAGAGTGCCCGTCTCTAGCAGGCGTGCATGCGCCTGATCTTCCTCAGCGGCCTGTCCGGGTCGGGCAAGAGCGTGGCCCTGAACGTGCTCGAGGACCTGGACTTCTACTGCATCGATAATATTCCGGCCGCGCTGCTGCAGAGCTTCATCTCCCACACGGTGCGCAGCGGCTCGACCGTCTACGAGCGCACCGCCATCGGCATCGACGCGCGCGCCCCCGACACGGACATCGCCACGGTGCCGGCGCTGCTCGGGGATCTCAAGCGCAGCGGCATCCACTGCGAGCTGGTGTTCCTCGTGGCCGACGACGAGGAGCTGCTGCGCCGCTTCGCCGAGACGCGCCGCAAGCACCCGCTCAGCCGTGAGCGAGCGGATCTGCGCGAGGCCATCGGCCTGGAGCGGCGCCTGCTCGAGCCGGTGATCAACGCCGCGGACCTGGTGGTGGATACCTCACGGCTGAGCGTACACGAGCTGCGTGCGCTCATCGGCCGGCGGATCGGCAAGCACCCGAGCGAGCGCATGTCCATTCTGTTCGAGTCGTTTGGTTTCAAGGATGGCATTCCGCAGGATGCGGATTTCGTCTTCGACGCGCGCTCGCTGCCCAATCCCTACTGGGAGCCGGCGCTGCGGCCGCTGACCGGCCGCGACGCGGCGGTGGTGCGCTTTCTCGAGCAGCACGCGGGCGTCGCACGCTTCATCGATGAGGTGGCACAGTTCATCGATGCCCGCATTCCCGAGCACCAGGCCGCCAATCGACGCTATCTGACGGTCGCCATCGGCTGCACCGGCGGACAGCATCGCTCGGTATACATCGCCGAGCAGCTGGCGGCGCGCGCCGCTGCCCGCTGGCCGCAGGTCACGGTGCGGCATTCGGCGCTGCCAGCGGGGGCGCGAGGCTGAGCGGCGGCAGCGGCTGCAGCGCCTGACGCAGAACATCCCGTGTAGATGTGGAAACCCGTCAGGCGAATACATGAGACGTATTCGCCTGACGGGTTTCCACATCTACACGGGTCTCGGCTACGCCGGGCGCTGCAGAGCTGCAGCCGGTTCAGCCCCCTGCGCGCTTGGCCGCAATCCCGCGCCGCGCCAGCTCCGCCACGAGGGTATCGCGATGCTCGCCCTGGATCTCGATGGTACCGTCGCGCACCGTGCCGCCACTGCCGCAGCGGCGCTTGAGCTCGCCCGCCAGTCTCTCGAGCTCCGCGGGCGTCAGGGCAAGATTGCTGATCACGGTCACGCCACGGCCGGCGCGTCCCTGCGTCTGGCGGCTCACCCGCACGGCGCCGCCCGTAGCCGCACTTCGGACGCCTGACCCTGCGGGTCTGCCGTCCGCGCTACGGCAGACGCAATCGGCCACGGGGCGCCGACAGCCCGGACAGATGCGGCCGATTCCCGTGGCGTAGACCAGCCCCACGCGCGTTTCGTCCGAGCGTCTATCCGGCCGTGGGCACGCCGGCATCCGGCATGGAATAGGTGGGCGCGCGCACCCGCCGCTGCGTTCCCGCTTCCGCGACCGCGAAGGCGGTCATGTCGACGATGCGCCGCACGGTGGCCGAGGGCGTCATGATGTGCACCGGCCGCGCGGCGCCCAGCAGGATGCCGCCGACCGTGGCGATGCTGGCCGCGCCACCCGCCGCTATGCGCAGCGCGTTGAAGGCGATGTTGGCCGCATCGACGCTCGGCATGATCAGCAGGTTCGCGTTGCTGCGCAGGCGCGAATCCGGGAATTCGTGCTGACGTATCACCTGCGACAATGCCGTGTCGGCCCGCATCTCCCCGTCCACTGCGAGATTCGGCGCACGGGCGATGATCAGCTCGAGCGCCTCGCGCATCTTGCGCGCGCTCGGTCCGTCGGCACTGCCGAAGCTCGAGTGCGACAGTAGCGCGACGCTCGGGGTCATGCCGAAGTGACGCACCTGCTCGGCGGCGAGCAGCGTCATCTCCGCGATCTGCGCGGCGGTCGGATCCTCATTCACGTGCGTGTCGCAGACGAACAGCTGCCGGTCGGGCAGCACCAGCAGATTCATCGCGGCGAAGCTGCTGACGCCCTCGCGCAGCCCGATCACGCGCCGGACGTATTCGAGGTGATCGTGATAGTCCCCGACCGTGCCGCACAGCATCGCATCGGCCTCATTGCGCCTGATGAGCATCGCCCCGATCAGCGTCGGACGGCTGCGCATCTGCTCCTGAGCCAGCGCCTTGGAGACACCCTGGCGGCAGCTGAGCCGATGATATTCGGTCCAGCAGTCCCGGAAGCGAGGATCGCTGAGGATGTTCACCCCTTCGCAGTGCTGGCCGAGCCTCAGGCGCAGACCCAGCTTCTCGATGCGCGCGGTAATGACTTCCGTACGCCCGACCAGGATCGGGTGCGCGAGGCCCTCGTCGACAACCACCTGCACGGCCTGCAGCACGCGAGGCTCCTCGGCCTCGCAGAACACCACGCGCTTGGGCTTGCGCTTGGCCGCGAGGAACGCCGGCTGCATCACGGAGGCCGACTGGTACACGAACTGCGTCAGCCGATGACGATAAGCGGCCATGTCCTGGATCGGGCGCGTGGCCACGCCGCTGTCCATCGCGGCCTGCGCGACCGCCGGGGCGACGCGCGTGATCAGTCGCGGGTCGAAGGCGCGCGGGATGAGGAAATCCGGACCGAAGGACAGGCCGCCGTCCCCGCCGTAGGCGGCGGCCACGATGTCGGACTGCTCGGCCTGCGCGAGCTCGGCGAGCGCATGCACGCACGCCAGCATCATCGCCTCGTTGACCGTCGTGGCTCCGACGTCCAATGCACCGCGGAACAGGAACGGAAAGCACAACGAGTTGTTCACCTGGTTCGGATAATCCGAGCGACCGGTGCAGATGATGCAATCGGGGCGCCGCTCCCTGGCCAGCTCGGGGCGGATCTCCGGATCCGGATTGGCCAGCGCCAGCACCAGCGGGCGTGGGCCCATGCGCGCGAGCATGTGCGGCTTGAGCTGATCGCGCACCGAGAGCCCGAGGAAGATATCCGCGTCGGCGACGATGTCCTCGAGCGTGCGCGCCGAGGTCGGCTGCGCATAGCGGCGCTTGGCGGGGTCGAGATTCTGCCGCTCCTCATGCAGCACGCCGGTGCTGTCGCAGACGAATACGTTGCGCCGATTCAGGCCGAGTGCCAGCAGCAGATCCAGACAGGCAATCGCAGCGGCTCCTGCGCCCGACACCGCGACCTTGACCTTGCCGATGTCCTTGCCGACCACCTTCAGGCCATTGAGCACCGCGGCGGATACGATGATTGCCGTGCCATGCTGGTCGTCGTGGAATACGGGGATCTTCATCCGCTCGCGCAGCTGCCTCTCCACGTAAAAGCATTCCGGCGCCTTGATATCCTCGAGATTGATGCCGCCGAAGGTCGGCTCGAGCGCAGCGATCACCTGCACCAGCTTGTCCGGGTCGCTCTCGTTGATCTCGATGTCGAATACATCGATGCCGGCGAACTTCTTGAACAGGCACCCCTTGCCTTCCATGACCGGCTTGCCGGCGAGCGCGCCGATGTTGCCCAGTCCGAGCACCGCGGTACCGTTGGTGATCACGGCCACGAGGTTGGCGCGTGAGGTGAGGTTGGCCGCCTCCAGCGGGTCGTCGCGGATGGCCAGGCTCGCGTAAGCGACCCCCGGCGAATAGGCCAGCGACAGGTCGCGCTGGTTGACCAGCGGCTTGGTAGGTGTCAGCGAGATCTTGCCGGGAATCGGCAGCCGGTGATAGTCGAGGGCGGCCTTCTTGATCTCGTCTTCCATGGTTCGTTCAGCTTCGCAGGAACGATCCCACCATTCTGGCAGCCCATACCTCGGTCCGCCAGTCTGTCGGACGGCGACCCCGGCCGCGGCGGGCGCATCCCTACGCCGGCCCGTGCCGAAGCCCTTCGTGCGTGGATTGGACGCGCCTGGATCCCGGTAGTTCGGCCCGCCCGCCACTCAGTGGCCGATCCCCAGCTCCTGCTCGTCGTTGGAGATCAGGTGCAGTGCCGGCACCAGCGTCGTGGAGGCCAGGGGCGACCCGCCCAGGAAGGCCTCCAGATCCTCGCGCCGTCGCAGGGCATCCCGGTAACCCAGCTCGATCAGCTCGCGTGTGTAGCCAGCCTCGAACAGCAGGTAGCTGGCCAGCTGCGAGCCGGCGCTGCCGCGGGCGCCGGCCACATGCAGCAGCGCCCGCAGGCTGCGCGGCAGGGTCTGCGCGTGCCAGGTCGCGATATCGCCCAGGTCGGTGCTCGGAGCGATCACCATGGTGGCGACCTTGTGCATCCCAGGCACGGCGCTGGGAGCGATCTCCACGACCTGGTTGAGCTGCTGAATGTGCTCGATGTTGGCGTAGATCTGATCCATGAACAACGTATCGAGCATGTATCCGAACAGCTGTCCCGGCGTGGGAGCTTGCAACGCGCCGCCGTACGGGCCCGCGCTCGCGCCGCTCTCCTGCTGAGCTCGCACACCGATCACCAGCAACCGGTCGGCGCCCAGGTGGATGGCGGGACTGAGCGGCCAGAGCTGGCGCTGCGCGCCATCGCCGTAGAAGCCGTCGGCCAGCTGCACCGGCGGGAACAGGAATGGCACCCCCAGACTCGCCATGAGGTGATCGAGCGTCAGTTGGGTCGGGCGGCCGACGCGCTGCTGGCGCACCCAGCCGGAGATATCGTTTGCGCCCTGAAAGAACGCCACGGAGGAAGCCGTGGAGTAATTGGTCGCGCACAGCGCGAGCGCCCTGAGGTCCTCCCGCTCGATGCTGCGTTGCAAATTGCGCCAATCGATGCTGCGCGCCAGAAGCGCACGCAGCGGCGCGTTGTCGAATAGCGCCTGCGGCGGCCGCGTCAGCAGCCCCCCGGACATCAGCGACAGGATCCAGTGCACGCCGGAGCGCAGCGTCGTGAACGGGTCGACTCTGAACACCTGCGGCACATGAAAATTGGCCCATACCTGCTCGAGCGCCGCGATCGCGCGCCGCCAGCGAAACGCGCCCGACGCCACCACGGCGGCAGCCACGGCGCCCGCCGAGGTGCCCACGATGACCGGGAAGGGATTGCGCGCACTCGAGAGGATCTCGGCGATGGCCTTCAGCGCGCCCACCTGATAAGCGGCGCGCGCCCCGCCTCCGGGCAACACCAGACCTACCGTTTCACCGATGGGCGCGCGTCCCCGCGATGTGTCTGATGGCATGAGCTCATCATATCCAACTCGGCCTTAACGCCGCATATACCGGCGTCTCGTTTCATCGGCCATGCCGGCCCCTCGTTTCGTAGGCCGAACGTGCACGCCGGGCGCTGGACTCTCGCGATCGCGGCGTCGGGTCGCGATGTCGGCTCGCGGCGTCGGCTCGCGGCGTCAGTTGCGCCTCAGTGCTGGATGACCCGCAGAATCTGCATCGAGTTGGTTCCTCCCGATACGCCCGACAGCTCCCCCTTGGTGAGGATCACCAGATCGTTCAATCCCACCAGACCGAGATTGAGCAGCCGCTCGAAGATCGCGCTGTAGAGGGCGCGGGTGTCTTCGTGCACGATGTCGAAGGGCACCGCGTACACGCCGCGATAAAGCGTCACACGGCGGCGTGTGCTCTCATGGCGCGTGAAGGCATAAATGGGCATGTCCGAGCGGATGCGCGACATCCACAGCGGCGTCATGCCCGATTCGGTCAGTGCGACCACCGCGCGCACGTGCATGTGATTGGCCGTGTACATCACGGCGCGGGCGATGGCCTCTTCCGTGTTACCGAACTCTTCCTCGGCGCGCACCATGCCACGCCGCGTGCCGAGCTGATACTTCTCGGCGCCGCGGATGACATCGGACATCGCCTGTACCGCCTTGACCGGATAGCGACCCGCCGCCGTCTCCCCCGACAGCATCACCGCATCGGTGCCGTCGAGCACGGCGTTGGCCACGTCGCTGACTTCGGCGCGTGTGGGTATGGGATTCTGGATCATCGATTCCATCATCTGCGTGGCCGTGATCACCACGCGATTGCGCGCCAGGGACTGATGAATGATGGTCTTCTGCAGTCCGGTCAGCTCCGCATAGCCCATTTCCACGCCCAGATCGCCGCGCGCCACCATCACGGCGTCGCTGACCGACAGAATCCCGGAGAGGTTGTCGAGCGCCTCGTGCCGCTCGATCTTGGCCACCACGCGTGCTTCGCCCCGCCAGCGGCGCAGCTCCGACTGCGCGCGGCGGATGTCGTCGGCGTCGCGCGCGAACGAGACTGCGAGGTAATCCACGCCGAGCTCGGCGGCAAGACGGATGTCCTGCAGATCCTTCTCGGTAAGCGCCGGGGCCGAGATGCCCCCGCCCTGGCGATTCACGCCCTTGCGGTTGGATAGCTCTCCACCGGAGCGCACCACGCAGCCGATGCGTGTGCCGGCGACCCTCTCGACTTCGAGCACGATCTGTCCGTCCGATAGCAACAGCGTATCCCCTGGGTGCACGTCCGCGGGCAGATTGGCGTAAGCGCAGCCCACCTCCTGCTGCGTGCCGGCGCGCGGATCGAGCGCGGTATCCAGTGCGAACGGCAAGCCTTCGGTCAGCTGCACTCGCCCCTCGCGGAAGCTCTCGATGCGGATTTTCGGGCCGGCGAGATCCGCCAGAATGCCGACATAGCGGTCCGCCTCGCGCGCCGCCTGGCGCAGCGTCTGCACACGAGCGCGTAGATCATCGGGCGTGCCGTGCGAAAAGTTCAGCCGTGCGACGTCCAGCCCGGCCCCGACCATGCCGGCGACGACGCCTGCCTCGTCGGTGGCCGGACCGAGTGTCGCTACGATTTTGGTCCTGCGCAGCGTATCCATGGCGCTCGCAGTGCTAGGCGGCCGATGCGCCGCGCGCGCCGGCGCTGGCTGCGCGCTCTTCCAGCGCCATCACTGCCGGCAGGCGCTTACCCTCGACGAATTCGAGGAACGCGCCGCCGCCGGTGGAAATGTACGAGATCCCGTCCTCCACGCCGTACTTCTCGATCGCCGCGAGCGTATCGCCTCCGCCGGCCAGCGAGAACGCCCGGCTGCGGGCGATGGCCCCGGCAATCGCGCGCGTGCCTTCCCCGAACTGGTCGAACTCGAACACGCCGACGGGGCCGTTCCAGATGATGGTCGCGGCCGACTCGAGCACTCCGCAGAACAACTCCGCGGTGTCCGGACCGATGTCCAGGATCATCTCGTCTGCGGCCACGCGGCTGACCGCTCGCACGTCCGCATGGGCCGTGGCGGCGCGCTCGCGCGCCACCACGACGTCGACCGGCAGAGGAATCTCTGCGTCGCGCGCCTTGGCGCGAGCCGACAGCTTGCCGGCGATATCGAGCATGTCGCGCTCGTACAGCGAGCGGCCGACCTTGACGCCACTGGCGGCCAGGAAGGTGTTGGCGATGCCCCCGCCGACGATCAGCTTGTCGACCTCGTCGAGCAGCGCCTCGAGCACGGTGAGCTTCGTGGATACCTTGGAGCCGCCGACGACCGCGACCATCGGGCGCTCCGGGCGGGCAAGTGCGCGCTCGAGCGCCTCGAGCTCGGCGACCAGCAGCGGCCCGGCACAGGCGACCGGCGCGAACTTGGCCACCCCGTGAGTGCTCGCCTCGGCACGATGTGCGGTGGCGAACGCGTCCATCACGAACACATCGCACAGCGCCGCCATGCGTCGCGCCAGTGCATCATCGTCGCGCTTCTCCCCGGCGTTGAAGCGCACGTTCTCGCACAGCACCGCCGAGCCGGCGGCGCACTCGACCCCGGCGAGCCAGTTGGTGACCAGCGGCACCGGCTTGCCGAGCAGTTCCGAGAGTCGCGCGGCGACCGGCGCGAGCGAGAACTGCGCCTCCGGCCGACCCTCTTCCGGCCTGCCGAGGTGCGAGAGCACCAGCACGCGCGCTCCCTGATCCAATGCCATGCGCAGCGTCGGCACGGCTGCGCGGATGCGCGCATCGCTGCTGACGACGCCCGCCTCGACCGGCACGTTCAGGTCTTCGCGGATCAGCACGCGTTTGCCCCGCAGATTCAAATCGGCCATGCGCAGCAGTTTCATGAGCGATACCTCCTCATGGACGTCTACGTCGGCGCGCCGGGAAGTCGGCGCCGCGGCGGCCCCAGCCCTAGCGCGGCGCGCGCGACCAGGCGATCGCCGTATCGAGCATGCGGTTGGAGAATCCCCACTCGTTGTCGTACCACGCGCACGCCTTCACCAGGTTGCCGTCGATCACCTTGGTCATCGTGCCGTCGAAGATGGTGGAGTGCGCATCGTGGTTGTAATCGATCGAAACCAGCGGCGCATCCACATAGGTGAGCACTTGCGCGAGCGGCCCCTCGGCCGCGGCCGCGCGGATCAAGTCGTGGATCTCCTCGACGCTGGTGCGGCGCGCCGCCGTGAAGGTCAGGTCCACCAGCGACACATTGACCGTCGGTACCCGGATCGCAAAGCCATCGAGCTTGCCTTTGAGCTCCGGCAGCACCAGCCCCACGGCGGCGGCGGCGCCGGTCTTGGTGGGAATCATCGATTGCGTCGCCGAGCGAGCGCGCCGCAGATCCTTGTGATAGACGTCGGTGAGCACCTGATCGTTGGTGTAGGCGTGCACCGTGGTCATGAGGCCGGCGAGGATGCCGAGGCGATCGTTCAGCACCTTCGCCATGGGCGCCAGGCAGTTGGTCGTGCAGGAGGCGTTGGATACCACCGTGTGGGAAGCGCGCAGCACCGAGTGGTTGACGCCGTAGACGATGGTCGCGTCCACGTCTTCCCCTCCGGGTGCGGAGATCAGCACCTTCTCCGCGCCCGCCGTCAGGTGCTGGCTCGCCTTGGCTTTGCTGGCGAACAGACCCGTGCACTCGAGCACCATCTGCACACCCAGGCGCCGCCAGGGCAGCTTGGCGGGATCGCGCTCGGCGAGCACCTGGATACGGTCCTCCCCGACGATCAGGGCATCCCCTTCGACCCGGACCTCGTGGCCGAAGCGGCCGTGTACGCTGTCGTAGCGCGTCAGATGCGCGTTGATCTTCGCATCCCCCAGATCGTTGATCGCGACGATCTGCAGCTGCGAGCGCGCCTTTCCCTCGTAGAGGGCGCGCAGCACGTTGCGGCCGATGCGGCCGTAGCCATTGATGGCCACCTTGAGTGTCATGCCCTGCTCCTGCTCCTGCTCCTGCTCATGCTGCCGTGATGAGCTCGTCGATGACGGCCCGCACGTGCTCGGCCGTAAAACCGAACTTCTCGAAGAGCTCGGGCGCCTTGCCCGAGGCTCCATAGTGATCAATTCCAATCACGCGGCCGCGCAAGCCTACATACCGTGACCACAACCCGGTCGAGCCCGCCTCCACCGCGAGGCGCTTGCTCAACCCCGGGGGCAGCACCGCATCGCGATACGCCGGCTCCTGTGCGTCGAAACGCTGTGTGCAGGGCATCGACACCAGCCGCACCCGCCGTCCGCGCCCTTGCGCGTCGCGCACCGCCTGCAATGCGATCGACACTTCCGAGCCGGTGGCGATGACGACGCATTCGGGCGCTCCGGTGCAGTCGGCGAGCACGTAGCCGCCGCAGCGGATGAGCGCCTGGGCGGCGGCATCGCGCGGCAGCTGCGGCACGCCCTGGCGCGTCAGCACCAGCGCGCTCGGACCGCTCGTGTGCTCGATGGCTTCGCACCAGGCAACCGCCGTCTCCAGGGCATCGGCGGGTCGCCACAGCGTGAGGTTGGGTATCAGGCGCAGGCTGTTGAGGTGCTCGATGGGCTGGTGTGTCGGGCCGTCCTCTCCGAGACCGATCGAATCGTGGCTGTAGAGGAGCAGCACGCGCTGCTGCATCAGCGCCGCCATGCGCACGGCGTTGCGCGCGTAATCGGAGAACGTCAGGAAGGTGCCGCCGTAGGGAATGAAACCGCCGTGCAGCGCCAGGCCGCTCATGGCCGCGGTCATGCCGAACTCGCGCACCCCGTAATGCAGATAGTCACCGGTCGCATCCTCGGGTGTGAGCGCTCGCGCGCCGGCGTGCCAGCTCTCGTTAGAGGCGGTGAGGTCAGCCGAGCCGCCGAACAGCTCCGGCAGGCGGGGAGCCATGACATCCAGCGCCACTCTGGAGGACTTGCGAGTCGCCTGCGGGCCTGCGACCGCCCGTGCCGCCGCGAGCGCCGCCTGCGCAGTGGCCTGCCAGTCGGCCGGCAGCTGCGACTGCATGCGCCGCTCGAATTCGGCGGCGAGCTGTGGGTAGGCGCGCCGGTAGCGGGCGAACAGCTCCTGCCAGCGCGCCTCGGCGGCGCGTCCCGCCTGCTCGTGATTCCACGCCGCGCGCAGCGGCTCAGGCACCACGAAGGGCGGCGCCGTCCAGCCCAGGCGCTGCCGTGCAGCCGCGACCTCCTGCACCCCGAGCGCCTCCCCGTGGGCCTCCTTGGTGCCGGCCTTGTTCGGGGCTCCCCAGCCAATGACGGTCTTGCAGCAGATGAGCGAGGGACGCTGCGTTTCAGCCTGGGCGGCACGGGTCGCATTCGCGACGGCCTCATCGTCCATCCCATCCACGCTCTGCACGTGCCAGCCGTAGGCCTCGAAGCGCTTGGGCGTATCGTCAGCGAACCAGCCCTCGACGCGACCGTCGATGGAGATGCCGTTGTTGTCGTAGAAGCCGATCAGCTTGCCGAGCTCGAGCGTGCCGGCGAGCGAGCAGGCCTCGTGCGAGACCCCCTCCATCAGGCAGCCGTCGCCCATGAACACGTAAGTGTAATGATCGACGATCGGCAGCTCGGGCCGGTTGAACTGCGCGGCCAGCATCTTCTCGGCCAGCGCGAAGCCGACCGAGTTCGCGAGCCCCTGTCCGAGGGGCCCCGAGGTGGTCTCGATGCCGATATCCGGATTGTGCTCGGGATGACCGGCCAGGCGGCAGCCGAGCTGGCGGAAATTGCGGATCTCATCCATCGACACCGGATAGCCGGTCAGGTGCAGCAGCGCGTACAGCAGCATGCAGGCGTGGCCATTGGACAGGATGAAGCGGTCGCGGTCCCACCAGCGTGGATTGGCGGGGTTATGCTTCAGGAAATCCCGCCACAGCACCTCGGCGATATCCGCCATACCCATGGGCGCGCCCGGGTGCCCGGAGTTGGCCTGCTGAACCGCATCCATTGCGAGCACCCGGAGGACATTGGCGAGCTCTCGTCGCGTCGGCATGGCGTGGGACTCCCAGCGCGCTCGACATTCGGGGGCGCGCATTGTCTATCAGCGGCAGGCCGCCGGGCAATGCGCGAAGATCCCGGATCCACGTGGCGTTGACCGCGTCCTTCCGGAGCGCGCCTCGAACGCGCGGCGGGCCGGTCTGTGAAGCGCACCTCACCATGAACGACGTTTCATGGAGGCGTCGGCGATCTCCGACAGCGGCCGGCGGCCGGCTCGCGCCACACTGTGCCGTGTTTAACATCTGGCGCTGCACCCAGCGGATTCTGCGTGCTGCGTCACCTCGGCAATTTCACAGGCGCCGCGGCGCTTGATGGGGTTCACTCGGGGCATCCGCGAGCACGTGTACCATGCACATCATGAACTCCGACGTGCGGCTACTGCAGATCTCGGACCCGCACCTGTTCGCCGATCCGCACGGCAGGCTGCGCGGCGTACCGACGCTGGAGAGCCTGCAGCGCGTGCTCGCACACGCTCTGGCCTGCCGGCGCGGGATCGACGCCATACTGTGCACCGGCGACATCGTCAACGACGAGCCCGCCGGCTATGCCCACTTCGCACACCTGCTGGGCGAGCTCGGCAAGCCCGTGTACTGCGTCCCCGGTAATCACGACGATCCGGTGCAGCTGCACGCGGCGCTGGCGCATCCACCCTTCCAGGTCGGCGGGCATGTGGACGTGGGTGCCTGGCGCATCGTGCTGCTCGACAGCTGCGTGCCGGGTCGCACCGCCGGGCATCTGGCGGACGCCGAGCTGCGGCGACTGCAGCGCTCGCTCGAGGAGTCGGAGCGCCACGTCATGATCTGCGTGCACCATCAACCGGTCGGCACGGCGAGCCGTTGGCTCGACGCGCTCGGCATCGACAATGGCGCACAGCTGCTGGAACTGCTCGATACGCACGGACACGGCCGAGTGCGCCTGCTCAGCTGGGGACACGTGCATCAGTGCTTCGACGAGCGCCGCCGCGGCGTACGCCTGCTCGGCACACCGTCGACCTGTGTTCAGTTTTTGCCGCTGTCGAGCGAGTTCGCGCTGGACACCCGCCCGCCCGCGTACCGGCAGCTGACGCTGCTTGCCGACGGCACGCTGGACACCGAGGTTGTGTGGGTCGAGCAGGCCAGGGTCGAGCAGAGCCAGCGCCGAGCAGGCTAGCGCCGAGCAGGCTAGCGCCAAGGGACGGCTCAGCCCGCCTCGGCGCCCTCGATCAACGGAGCGAGCACGTGCAGCCGCGCGCTCGGGTCATCCAGCTGCAGTAGCCGCTGCAGCTGCGCCGGCTCGAGGGGCAGCAGCTCGGCGAGCCGATAACTGACCCAGCCGGCGTCCTCGTAATGCGGCTCGAGAAAGCGTTGTGAATTGGTCAGGCTGGCGATCGCCTGACGCAGCACATCCACCAGCGAGCGAAACTGCGGCTGCACGGGCGTGGGCTCGCTCTCGGACAGCCAGTCGACGGCCGCCCGGTTGAGGCCATCGGCCTGCTGGCTGTGCTCGCGGATACGAAAGCGCCGCTCTCCCCTGCACAGCACGCCCAGCAGTCCGTCGGGCATGGACTGAAAGTCGATGATCCGCGCGGAAGTGCCGACCTGCTCGGTGCTGACCCGACTATCGGTCTCGCTGCCGTTGCGGATCAATACGACGCCGAAGATCTCGTTGTGCCGCAGACAGCGCCCGATCAGGTCGACGTAACGCGGCTCGAAGATGCGCAGCGGCAGCAGTCCGCCGGGCAACAGCACGCTCTGCAGTGGGAACAGCGCGATATCTTCGATGGTCCCCGACCTCGCCGTCTCAACCGCCGCGGACACCATAGGCCTCAAGCCTCTCGCGCCGCGGCGGCACGATCGACCGCGGGGGACCCGTCGGTCGAAACCCCTGCGCGTGTCGCCAGCGCCTGCAGCAAGCGCGCAGGCAGAGCGCCGAAGCCGCCGTTGCTCATGACCAGCACCTGATCGCCGGCCACCAGATCTTCCGACAGCGATGCCACGAGCGTGTCCAGATCCGACACGACATGTGCGCGCGTGCCCAGAGGCGCGACCGCCGCGCGCGCGTCCCAGCCGAGGTCGGGGGGCGCGTACAGCCACACCGCATCGGCAGCGGCGAGCGCGCCGGCGAGCGTAGCCCGATGCACGCCCAGACGCATCGTGGCAGAACGGGGCTCCAGCACCGCCACGATGCGCGCCTCACCGGCACGGCCACGCAGGCCCTGCAGAGTCGTGGCGATCGCCGTGGGGTGGTGCGCGAAATCGTCATAGACGCGCACCCCCGCCTGCTCGCCCCGCAACTGCATGCGCCGTGCGACCCCCCGGAAGCGGCCCAGCGCCGCGAGCGCCCGCTCAGCGGGCACTCCGGCGTGATGCGCAGCGGCGAGGGCCGCGAGCGCATTGTCCGCGTTGTGTGCGCCCATCAGCTCCCAGCGCAGCTCACCCACACGCTGACCTGCATGCAGCACCTCGAAGCGGGAAAAATCCCCGTCCGGCTCGGCGCGCAGGCTCCAGTCCGGCGCGCTCGCTGCGGTGGGTTCGCGCGTGCCGCCACCGCCGCCACCGCCGCCAGCACC
>JASHPX010000139.1 GCA_030037905.1 Gammaproteobacteria bacterium | reverse complement strand
GGTGATGGCACTTCAAATACATCGGGTGCGAGCCTAATGATCTGCGCCAGCACTCGCCACACCAAGGTCTGTACCCAGCGCCTCGGCAAAACTCAGCACCTTGCCGCTCAATTACTTACGCGTGTGCCGCCCACGAAAACCGCCGGAAAACGCCGCCAGTTGCGAAAGTCAGGCTAAGCCTCTAAAGGCGATCGCCTAATGTCCCGGTCCAGAGACGGCCATCGCTCGTGAACTCGACTTCACTTCGCGCAACTACGCATACCCGTCGCGGGCTCCAAGGGAGACTATGCGCCCCCGGAAGTCGCCTGTCGCGGCCGTGCCGTACTGCTTATCACTGTCTGCACTTTGGTTCAGGCGTACGATTCCGATCGTCGGATTCCGTTCGGGGAAGAAATTGCCATGAGAATAGGGTTGCTATTTGCCGTCGCGCTCCTACCCGGCTCTGTCACACTGGCGGCAAGCTTCGACTGTCAGAACGCGCGGACGAACGTGGAAAAGCTGATCTGTGCTGACCCGTCGTTGGAGCACCTCGACTCTAACCTTGACGCCGCCTACAAGACCGCCTTGCGCGTTGGTGGCCCAGCCGACAAGCAGCAGTTGTATGAAGATAAGCCGGTGCCGAAGCGGCAGAAAGATCCATTCCAGTCCCAGCGTGTACTAGGTGCAGACGGTCGGCTTCGCGCAGCGTATTAGTGATTCCTGTGACCTGAAGGTCGAAAGCATGGTTGCTAGCGAAAGCTAGGAGATTAAAACCCATCTCCTGCAGAGCATCGAGCGCGCCCGGCGGGGTCAGGAAACCGTTCCCAACGAGCACTGATTGCCCTGGCTCGGCGACAGTCCCCTCCAGATTGGTAAAGACAACGTCGCCCTTGAGGATAGAGCGAATGGCCGTTACCGCTGCGGGATCCGTGCCGCGCAGATCCGAGCGAAGCATCGCCTGTCCGGCAAGGGTGATCGTCAGTGGGCTGGCTTGCGACCACGCAGTGGGCACTGAGCTTAGCAGTAAAGATCCGAGCGCCATCATGTGTCCAAGTGCGGTTACCGTTCGAGTGGCTGCGCGACGACGCTTCTTATCCCCAAGTACCATATCGACCTCCTTGTCAGGCCTCGGCTACGACGGCGGGGATGCGCAGGGCATAACGGGATTCGGACACTAAATGTGTACCCGTGGGTGTAAATCCACCGGCCTGCGCACAAGGCGGTGGCGGAATCACGAATCCAGGTTTTACCATGTCATTCGCGAGCGGTCTGCCGCTTCTTCCCTTTGTCCCTAATAGCTCAGCATTGTAAACGACCTGCCGACAAGCAGTCATTGCCGAACGGCGACTGTGAGTCGGAATTGCAGCCCTGCTCCTGATTTCGTCCGCCCCCGTATTCTTCGCCCGATATTATTCAGAATTCAGAATAGTATCTGCTCGACAGGTGGAATCTGCACTTAGACTGCGCCGTTACACACCCCCATCAGTAGGACGGCTCGGCTTTTGGTAGAGCTGACGCGTGATTAACGGCGGAGATCGCTGATTACCGACCTTTCTCGAACTGCTTGAGTCGATTCGACGTTGGAATCCGAAAAGTCCTCGAGGCTTCCGCCGCGTTCAGCTGCTGCGGCTTCAACAGCACTTCGAACCGGGAAGCGTGTGGAAAGACGAATGTCAGCGTGCGTGCGCGAGCTCTTCGCGAACGATCTTCCTCACTTGCTCGGCCGTCATCGGTTTTGCAGCAGTACCGACGTGCTGCCCGAGCGCCTCGTTGATAAGTGTTTGGTATCCGACCCCCGTGCGCGCCGACTCAGCCTTGAATGCAGCAAGGATCTGATCGTCAATATAGATCGTGATGCGGCTCTTGCCCTTTGTCGGCACCGCCTGCCCTCGTCGACCCTTGGAAAAATCATATTCAGCCTTCATACTCTTTCCGCTCCTTCGCGGTGGCTCTTCGAACAGAGATTAGCCGCTCGCCGTCGTCGCGCTCCGTTCAAACTGCAACCAACAACTCACCGCCCGCGTTCACACCGACCGTAATCCAACGAGCCTCTCTTTCCGAGGAATCGTCCTCGATCGTGAGGCCCAGCGGATCATTCAAAACACCTTCTCCCTCGGCCAGAGAGACTCCGTGTTTAACGATATTGGCGGCGTCCTTGTCGGGATCGAACTTCGAGCCCATATGCGTATTATATATGTACGATATGCATATAAAAACCAAAGGCCGTCCTTCGCCGTGGATTATCCTAATCCTGAAACATCGGTAGACTTCCGGTAGACTTGATTGCCGAAACCACCCGCCATTTCCCTGCAGAAATCTGCAAGGTCTTCCCTTTCCAGACGCACAACCCTCTGTCTTCCCGCAGAAATTAGGGTCACACCTGCCCTGACACCTTCTCGCCCTCTCGTAACTCCGCCGATTTAAACGACACCCCGCACGAATGATCCGGGCAATACCCGTCCGGATTCTTCGCGAGGTACTGCTGGTGATACTCCTCGGCGTAAAAAAACGGCGGGGTTTCCCGGATTTCCGTGGTGATGGTGCCGAAGCCCGACTCGCTCAGGCAGCGCTGGAACTCGCGACGCGAGCCTTCCGCCGCCGCGTGCTGTGCCGGGCTGTAGGTAAAGATCACCGAGCGATACTGCGTGCCGATGTCATTTCCCTGGCGCATTCCCTGCGTTGGATCGTGTGACTGCCAGAACACGCGTAGCAGCTGCTCGTATTTGATGCGCTTGGGATCGAAGAGCACCAGCACCACCTCCGCGTGCCCGGTCGTGTTGGTACAGACCTGACGGTAGGTCGGGTTAGCGGTACACCCACCGGCATAGCCCACGGCGGTCGAATACACGCCGGGCAACTCCCAGAAGGTCTTCTCCGCTCCCCAGAAGCATCCCAAGCCGAACAGGGCTCGCTCGAGACCTTCGGGAAAGGGCCCCTGGATGCGGTGCCCGCTGACGAAATGCGTTTCGGGAATGTCCATGGCGCCTCCTCGTGACCGCGCCTGCAGAGACATACTTACTCGTCCCCCGGCGCGGCTGCCCGCGGCACCTGCTCAGTCTTGCCCCTGGGGCTGCTCTTCGCAAGCTCAGCCGGGAGGATGGCGGTAGGAGTTACCAGCTGCCCAGAGTCGGCGCGTGTGGGCGAAACGGTCCAGCGCGGCAGTCACTAGCCGGAGGTATTCATCGGGCGTGCGCGTCTGCACGAGCGCGCGTCCGCTCTCAATTAGCTTTGTCCGCAGCGACGCATCCTCCAGTCTCGCAACCTGCACGGCGGCCTCGCGAGCATCCAGACCGTCGAAGAACAGCGCCGCCTCTCCGAGCTGTTCGTGCGCCCCCTCGTAGGCAGCGCAGACCACGGGACAGCCAAGCGCCATCGCTTCGAGTGGAGGAAGGTTGTCGGGACCGAGCAGCGAGCCGAATACCATCGCGAAGGCATTCAGGTAGAGCTGATGCAACACCGCAGTTTCCACGAAACCGGCGAACACGACGCTGTCGGTCAGACCGCGCTGCGCCGCGTAGGCCTCGACATGCGCGCGATTGCCCTTGTCGCTGCCGCTGAATACCAGCTTCAGGTCCCGCCCCGAAGCGCGCAGCAACGCGAGCGCGTCGACCAAGGTGACGTGGTTCTTATGCGGCCAGAACTGCGCCGGGTAGAACAGATACTCTGCGGGCTTGAGCCCCAGGGACTCGATCGCGGCGCTATCCACCTTCACGACCTGCAGGCCTGCGGCATCGACCGGCAACGGAATCTCCCAGAGGCTCTCTCTCGGCACCTGGTAGAAACTGCTGACCGCACGAGCCCCGGTGGCGTTGCCGATCACCACGAGGCTCGCCCGCGGTAGCACGCTACGGTAGTAGTGCTCGCGCTCATCGAACGTCCAGCCACTCAGCGACAGTTCTGGAAACCAGGGCATCTGCCTGTGGCCGAGGTCCCACACGGTCGTTGCAAATGGCACCTCAACCGGCTCGAAGTATGGGCATGTGAACCACACGAGATCGATCTGGTGTTGCACCACCAGCGATTGCACCACGCCCTTGGACCGCTCCGGCGCTACGAACGAACACTCGTGGCTGCTGCGCAGGCGCTGCAGACCCTCGAGCAGCAGCCGCTGGAAGGTATCCCCACCGCCGTCCGTGGGACGCGACGAACGATTGCCGACGAACACTACCTTCACGCGCTACCGCCCCTCGAGGGCCCGGCCGCCGCCAGCTGCAGCTTCCCGGCGGCAATCACACCCTGCCAGCTCGTCAGATCGAGCTGCCCCGACAGCCAGCGCTCCGCGGTGAGCACCCGCATGCCGGCGGCGTCCAGCATCAGCTCCACCTCGGGCAGGAACAGATAGCGCATGCGATGCGTCTCCTCGAGCTCGAACGTCTCCTGCGTGGCATGCCGGCGCACGAACACCGTGTAATGCACGTCGACGACGTTGCGATTCGGGTAGAGCGTGGGTTCCGCGATGCGCGTGACCGTCGCGTCCTCATCCGCCAGACGGCGGACCCGCACGGCAGGCGGATCGGTCAGCACGCCGGGACCGTACCAGAAGTCGAACACGAACACCCCGCCGGGCTTCAGATGCGAGCCGGCTGTTGCGAACATGGCGGCCAGCTCGTGGTTGGTGCTCTGGTAGCTCGCGACATGAAACAGCGCGATGACGGCATCGAACTGCGAGCCGAGGCGCGCCGAGCCTACATCTGCGACCTCGAAGCTCAGACGAGCCTGCAGATCCTGCGGTATCCGGCGCTGCGCGAGACTGACCATGGCCGCGCTCGCGTCGATGCCCCGCACGCTGTAGCCGAGCCGCGCGAGTTGCTCGGCGTGCCTGCCCGTCCCACTGCCGAGCTCGAGCACGCGTCCCTGCGGCACGCCGTGCCGCACGAGCAGCCCCTGCACATACCGGGCCTCACCCGCATAGTCCTTGTCGCGATACAGCAGGTCGTAGTAGGCAGCGTAGGCCTCGAACACGCCGCTCATTGGAGAACATCCCGCACGGCTTCGGCGACCCGCTCCATCTGCGGCTCGGTGAGTGCCAGACCGCTCGGAATATAGAAGCCCTTGCGGTACAGGCGTTCGGCGACCGGATAGCTCTCCCCGCTGAACAGACCGCGCGCCCTGAGCACGGGCTGCTGGTGCATGGGGCAAAAGAAGGGGCGGCAGCCGATCCCCCGAGCGGCCAGCCTGCGCATGGCTTCGGCGGCGTCCAGCTGCACGGACTCATCGAGCACGAGGCCATACACCCAGTAGACGTTGTCGGCATAGTCGGTGCGCGCCAGCGGCAGCTGCAACCCCGCCCTGCCGGCGAATAACTGCGTGTAGCGCCGGCCCATGGCGCGCTTACGCGCCGTGAATTCGTCCAGACGCTCGAGTTGCGCCATCCCGAGCGCCGCCTGCAAGTTGGTCATGCGCAGGTTCCAGCCGAGCCGTTCGTGCACGAACCGAGCCTGCGGCTGAAAGCACAGGTTGCGCAGGCTGCGACAGCTCTGCGCGAGCGCATCGTCGTCGGTGACGATCATCCCGCCCTCGCCGGTCGTCACGAGCTTGTTCGGATAGAAGCTGAAGGTGCTCAGATCCCCGAAGCTGCCGCAGGGCCGACCGCGGTAGGTCTGCCCGTGCATCTCGGCGGCATCCTCGAGCACGCAGAGGTCATGGCGACGGGCGATGTCCATGACGGCATCGACGTCCACGGGCAGACCGTAGATATGAACCATCATGATGGCCCTGGTGCGCGGCGTGATCTTCTCCTCGATCCGCTCCACCGCCATGTTCCAGCTCAGCGGATCGCTGTCGACGAGCACCGGCCGGGCACCGCTGCGAATGATCTGTCCGATGCAGGAGATGATCGTGAACGCCGGCATGATCACCTCATCCTCGGGACCGATGCCCAGCGCCTCGATAGCCGCATCGAGCGCCGCGGTGCCATTGCAGACCGCCACGCCCCACCTGCGATTTGCCCGCGCGGACATGGCGGCCTCGAATTGACTGACGAACGGGCCCTCGGAGGAGATCCAGCCGCTGTCGATGCACTGCAGAAGGTATTGACGCTCGTTGCCGTCGAGCAGCGGCTCATTGACCGCTATGAAATCATTGCGCTGCATGCGCTATTCGCGTATGCGAAGCTGCCCGGCAGTGACGGGCTCCAGAAGCGTCTTGTCTCCGTCGCCTGCGTAGGGACCCTGCTTCACTTCGATCATCTGCGTGTCCTCGAGCATCTCGAAGCCATGCCCACCCGACGCGAGCAGGATCACGTCGCCGGCGTACAGGATGCGGCTCTCGACGTATCGGCCGTCGTTGCCGTAAAAGTCGACCCGCAGCCGCCCGGACTTGATGAACAGCACCTCCCGGGTAAAGGTGACCGCGCGCGGCACTGCATTGTGGATATGTGCGGCGATCCGATAGCCCGCGGGCCGATTCATATAGCCGAGCTGCTGGGAATAGTTGTTGGGGGTGACGAACGTAATCCCCTTGCGCTCGTACCCCGTCCTGACGATGATCGCCAGCTCGGTCTCGCCCTGCAGAACGTTCTCGATCAAGTCGCCTCCCGCGACGCGAGTCCGGAACATTGCCCCGTTTGGCACGCCGGGCGCGAGCAGATTACCAGATCGGCACGCTTGGCTGTGCCCTGTTCCAGACCGCTACAATATCCACCCACGGCGGCCGTAGCCCGGCCGCCTCTGCACGAGTCACGAGGGCATCGAACGCTATCGCATGAACGCCGTCTGTCAGCCGCACAATCTGGAACATCCGGTCACCCACGGTCCCAAGCCTTATGGCATCCGTGTCAGTCTTCGCCCCGGCGACCCGTTTCGCCGCATCATGGGTGCCGACTGGCAACGCACGCACTGGTTCGCCAGCGCCGTCGAGCGCGACGCGGCACTGGCCGATATGAGCCGCAGGCATGAATACTCGCGTGTAGGGGACCGGCCGGCGCTGCAATTCGAGAAGATCGAGAACCTCGCCGCCAGCCACGGTATCTAGGCTCGCCCTGCAGGATCCGCGGCAGCCCGTGCTGTGCGGCGGCGTCTGCGCGCCCGGCTGAATCGAGCCCGCTCAGAAGCTGCGGCCGAGGTACAGGTAAAACGCCGTCGAGCCGCTCTCGTCATGACCGGTCGCCAGATACACCGGCCCGACGTAAGTGTCGGCGGCCACGAAAAGCGAGAAGTCGGTGCGTAGCGACCCGAAGCCGATCTGGCTGCGCTGCTGCCATACGTTGCCGGACTCGATCGAGGCGCCAATGTACGCCGGGACGTCCAGAATGCCCTCGCCGCCGTTGCCGACCTTGTGCAGATAGATCAGTCGTCCAATCGCATACTGCGGCCCGGAGAGGGTATCGGCGCGCACGCCGGACAGTTGCAGGAAGCCGCCGAGGGGAAAGTAGTTCAGGGTATTCGTCTGACTGCCACCGACGGTGCTGCCCCCCGAAAGCCATAGCACCATGGTGTTACGCGCCCAGGAATGCACGCCACGCCAGTCGAGCGTGACCTGGTCACTGCCCGGCTCGCCGTTGCGGCTGTCCTGAATACTCGCCTGCGCGGTCAGCGCCTGGCCCGCGCGTGGGAACGCCGGGCTGTCCAGCTGGTCGAATCCGAAGCGCAGAAAGTATTCGTCCACATCGAAATTTTCACCGGGCGCACTGGGACCGAGGTTGACACGCTCGCTGCCGGTGCTGTTCTGCGCACCCAGTCGGATCTCGCCCCAGTTGCCGATCTCGCGTCCGAAGTCCAACCCATAATCGACGCTGCGCACGAGGTATTCGCCCACCAGCCTGCCGTCCTCGACCTCCGGCAGCTCGTGCTGCTCGATGTCCGCACGCGGCTCGGCGAAATACTGGGTGACGTTCGAGAACGGCTGATAGAACTCCGTGGCGATCTGGGGGTCGGTGCCGACCTGCAGAATCGAATCCCACTCGGCACCCAGCGAATTCAGCTCGGTCACGTCCAGGCGGCCATCGGCATTGAAGGTCGTATAGCCTTCGAAATCGTCCTGCATCTGCATACCGAGCCGCAGGTAGTTCGGCCCCCAGGAATTGCGCAGAGCCGTGAAGTCCAGGCCATACTGGCCGGCTGGATCCTGCTGCAGGCGGTAATCGAGAGTCTCGAGATAGCCGCGCCCATAGAGCAGCTGCACCTGCCGGGCGAGCGCCTGCGGATCGAACGGCTTGCCCGCGAAGCGGTCGAACATGTCGTGGATCTGCCGGCTGTACGCAGTGGAGTCCGGATCCACGCCAACGAAGTGCACTACCGGCGGCCCTTGGCGCACGGTGCGACGGGCCGCCAGATACTGCGCGTACTGCGCATCGGAGATCTCCAGCGGTGCGAGCTGCTTCTCGACCGCCAGGGCCGCGCGCTGACCGGCACCGACGATCTTGAGCATGTCCGTGAAATTGTACGAAGAGTAGTTGCCCAGCTGCGGACTGATGAGGATGTCGTGCGGCCCCAATTGACGCAGCGCCTGGCTGACATTCCGGTGCAGCAGGATCGCAAGCATCTGATTGGTGATCCCGGGCAGCGACAGCAGACTCTTGCGCGGCTGCAGGGGGGCGCCGGTATCGACCACGATCAGTACGTCCACGCCCATGGCGCGCGCCACGTCGATCGGCAGGTTATCCACCAGGCCCCCATCGGCCAGTATCTGCCCGTGATACTCCACCGGCTCGAACACACCCGGCACGGCCATGCTCGCACGCATCGCCGTGGGCAGATCGCCGCTGCTGAGCACGGCCGCGTCGCCGGTGAGCAGATTGGTCGCCACGGCGTGGAAGCGCGTCGGCAGCCGATCGAAATCCGTGATGCGCGCGACCGGCTGGGTCAGCGAGCGCAGCGTCTCGGTGAGCTGCTGGCTCTGGATCAGGCCGCGCGGGACGACGAGCCTGCGCCCCTGCAATCCCAGTGGCAGGTTCACCAGGTACTGCTCCTCTTCCTGCTTGCGCCGATAGTCCAGCGCGCTGAGGGCCGGGTGGTCGCGAAACGCCACTTGCCAGTCCACCGAGTCCATCGCCGCGGCGATCTGCGGGCCCGACATGCCGCTGGCGTAGAGCCCCCCGACCACCGCGCCCATGCTCGTGCCGGCGATGGCGTCGATCGGGATGTGCAGTCGCTCGAGGATCTCGAGCACTCCGATGTGCGCGGCCCCCCGCGCGCCGCCGCCGGAAAGTACCAGCCCGATGCGCAGCCTGTGTGGCGTGACGCGAGGAGCTGCGGCGAGTGAAGCCGTGGGAGCGAGAGCGGGAGCGGGAGCCGGTTCCTGCGCGAGGGCGCAGATGCAAAAGAGCAATGATGCCGTCAGCGTGAGAGTTCTGGGTAGGCGCATGCGCTGGCTACGGCCGCCGGGCCGCGACCGCGATCTTAGCATGCGCCAACGACGGTACTGCTGCTGGAGCGCGGATGCTATCGCAGCGTGAATCCAGCCAGTAAGCTTGCCGCATGGGCTTTGGGCTGTATTCATTGCCGGCGATCGTCATCGAGGTGGCGCTGATCGTTCACTGCCTGCGCACGGGCCGCAACTGGCTGTGGATCCTCGCGATCGTGTTTCTGCCGCCGTTGGGCTGGATCGCCTATGGAATCGTGGTGCTGCTGCCCGCGATGTTTGGGAGCCGCGGCGCCCGCAGCGCCGTACGCGGCATGCGCCGTGCGCTCGATCCGGCGCAGGACCTGCGCCGCTACGAGACCGAGGTACACCGCACCGGCGATGTCGCGAGCCGCCAGCATTACGCGGAAGCCCTGATCCATCACGGCCGCGCGCGGGAAGCCGTCGATGTATACCGCCAGGCCCTCTCCGGGCTGTACGAGTCGGATCCCAATCTCATGCTGGGGCTGGCGCGCGCCCAGTTCGAGGCGGGAGCATACGGCGAGGCACGCGCGACGCTCGAAGAGCTGATGAAACGCAATCCCGGTTTTCAATCGCCCGACCGGCACCTGCTGTACGCGCGCGCACTGGAAGCCGAGGGCAACGTACCACGCGCGCTCGAGGAGTACGCCGGCGTCACGCGCTACTACGCCGGAGCCGAGGCGGCGGTGCGCTATGCGCAGCTGTTGGGAGCCAGTGGTCACGCCGCCCAGGCGCGCAGCGTGCTCCAGGAGCTGCTCGACAATGCACGCAGCGCCCCGCGCTACTACCGCCGCATGCAACGCCACTGGCTGGTGACCGCCGAGCACGAGCTGTCGAGCCTTCCAGGCTAGGGATAGGGGGACTACGAGCGCCCGGACGCGAGCGGCTGCTGCTGGGTAATGCAGTGCAGGTTACCGCCGCCGAGCAGGATTTCGCGCGCCGCCGGGACTCCGATGATGCGCCGCCGGGGAAATACGTGCTGCAGAGCGCGGCGCGCCGCCGCGTCGGTGCGGGTATCTAGCAGCGGCATCAGCAGCGCTCCGTTCGGCGCATAGAAATTGATGTAACTCGCCGCCAGCCGTCGCCCTGGGCGCAGCGCACGGATACCCGGCCGTGGCAGGATGCCGCGCGCCTCGCGCCACGTGAGGTAGAGGGGTCCGGGCGAAGGTATTCGATGCACGCGTAGCCGCCGCCCACGCGCATCGCGCGCCTCGAGCAGCCGCTCCAGCGCCGCGGCGCAGACGCGCCGCTGCGGGTCGCGCACGTCTTCGGTCCACGTCAGGCACACCTCCCCGGGGCGCGCAAAGCACGCGAGATTGTCGATGTGACCGGCGGTCTCGTCCTCGACGACGCCCTCCCCCAGCCAGATCACGCGGCTCACGCCGAGATAGCGCTCGAGCAGCCGCTGGACGCGCCCGCGATCCAGCCCCGGATTGCGCCGCGGATCGAGCAGTGACTGCTCGGTGACCAGCGCGGTGCCCTGCCCGTCCACGTGGATCGCTCCGCCCTCGGTGACCAGCGGCGCGCAGTAGCGCTCACAGCCAGCGAGCTCGAGCACCTTCTGCGCGACATCCGCATCGAGCGCATAGTCCTCGTACAGTCCTCCCCAGGCATTGAAGCGCCACTGCACGCCGCGCGTGCGTGCCTGCGCATCGACCAGGAAGGTCGGGCCTACGTCGCGCATCCAGGCATCATCGCTGGAAATCTCCAGCACGCGCACCGCGGGCGGCAGGCTCGCGCGTGCGCGCCGATATTGTCCCGCCGAGGCGCCGACGGTGACGGGCTCGAAGCGGGCAATCGCGCGCGCCACGGCCGCGAACGCCAGCTGCGCGGGCAGCGCGCGGCGCCGCCAGTTGTCCGGCCGCTCCGGCCACAGCATCCAGCAGCCGGCGTGCGGGCCGAGCTCGGAGGGCACGTGGAAGCCGTCGGCGGCGGGCGTGCTGGTGAGCGTGCGCGACATACGGGAATTCTAGCAACCGCTCGCGGGCGCTATGCTAGCCGCACGATGCGACGTGTGCTGATCGTCCTCGGCGTACTGCTGCTGCTGATTGGCCTCGGCTGGCCGTGGCTGTCGCGGCTACCCATCGGACGTCTGCCCGGGGACATCGTGATCCAGCGCCCCGGATTTCGCTTCTACTTCCCGATCACCACCCTGATCATCATCAGTCTGGTGATCACGCTGCTGCTGCGTATCTTCCGTCGCTAATACTGACGCTGCGCCAGCGGCGGAGGACTGTACTGGTACAGCCACGTCTCGCTGAGCGGCTGATCCTGCAGCGAGAGGAACAGCCGTAGATTGATCGGGTCGGTACTCTCATCGGTCGGCCGCAGATCGAACATCGCGCGCCAGCCGCGGATCTGCAGCAGGGGCCGGGCCGATACGAGCTCGATCTGTCCACGCGATGCGCTGGCGTTGACCTGCACCGGCGCATTGGCCTCGAGCATGGAAAAATCCCCGCCGACGAAGTCCACGACGAAGCGCCAGGAAAAATAATCGCGCTTCTGTCCGACCACGCCGCCAATGCCGTCCCGCGTTGCCTGCACCTGCGCGAGCCTGCAGGGCACGGGGTTGTACCGGCACCAGTAGAGCCGGTAGGCGTACAGCAGCTCCTGGCCGGGCTGAGGCTTATCCGCCGGAGTCCAGAACGCCACGATGTTGTCGGAGGTCTCGTCGGTGGTTGGAATCTCCACCAGCATGACCGCCCCACGGCCCCAGCTGCCCTTCGGCTCGACCCAGACGCTCGGCCGCAGGTTGTAGAACACGCCGTCGTCCTCGTAGTCGGCGAAATTTCGGTCGCGTTGCATCAGCCCGAAGCCACGGGGGGAATCATCGAAGTAGGAATTGACGCGTAACATCGGTGGATTCACCAGCGGCCGCCACAGCCATTCGCCCACGCCCGTGTACAGCTGCAGCCCGTCCGAGTCGTGAATGGCCGGACGCCAATCCTCGGAAATGCGATGTTGGCTCTCGTCGTAATAGAACATGCTCGTGCCCGGAGCGATGCCCAGCCGCTCGATGGTCTGCCGCGGATACAGGGCCGTATCGATATCCATCACCAGCGTGTCGGCGACGCTGATGACGAAGCGATAGGCGCCGGTGGTGCTGGGGGAATCGAGCAGGCCATACACGGTGAGGGTGCTCACGTCCGGGTCCGGCCGCTCCAGATAGTAGGCGACGAAGTCCGGAAACTCCTCGGGCTGCGCCATCCCGGTGTCGATCGCAAGTCCCCGTTGCGACATGCCGTACTGCATGTCGCCGTCGACGGCCCGAAAATAGGAGGCGCCCTGAAAGGCCGCGACGTCGCGCTGCCAGTCGGTATGAAACAGCAGCCGGAACCCGGCGAATCCGAGATCGGCGGGAAGCTTGCGCGGATTGATGCCGCTCCTGCTGTAGTCGAACAGTGCCGGGTCGAAGGCGATCTGCTGTGCCAGGCCGTCATCCACCGCGTACAGCCGCACCGGCTTCTTGACGGTGAACCCGAGATGAAAGAAGCGCGCCTGGAAACGCAGATTCTCATCCGCCCACAGGGAGTGCTCCGGACGAAACTGGATGGATTCCCACTGATCCCACGTCAGGTTTGCGATCGGGGCAGGCAGCTGCGTGTCCGGTGGGCGATAGGCAACGGCGGCCATCGAGCGCGCCAATCCCTTCAGGGTCGCGTAATCGAACGGCTGCAGCGGACCGAGCCGCTTGAGCGGTCCTGGCCG
>JASHPX010000138.1 GCA_030037905.1 Gammaproteobacteria bacterium | reverse complement strand
GCGCCGCTCGAGCGGCTCGCTGAAGGGTTCCGCTGGATCGAGGGGCTGGTATGGATGGGCGATGCGGGCTGCCTGCTGTTCCAGGATCTGCCGCGCAACCGCACGATGCGCTGGATCGAGGAGGCGGGCGTGTCGGTGTACCGCCACCCTTCCGGATATGCGAACGGACAGACGCGTGATCGGCAGGGGCGCCTGATCTCGTGCTCGCACCACGAGCGCTGCCTGCTGCGCACCGAGCTGGACGGCCGGGTGACACGGCTGGTGGATCGTTATGAAGGCCGCAGGCTCAATTCGCCCAACGACATCACCGTCAAGTCGGACGGTTCGATCTGGTTCACCGATCCGCTCTATGGCATCCAGTCGGACTACGAGGGCGGGCGCCAGTCCTCGGAGCTGCCGCCGGCCGTGTATCGCTACGATCCGGAGAGCGGCGAGCTGCGTATCGTGGCATCGGATTTCGACGGGCCCAACGGCCTCGCGTTCTCTCCCGACGAGCGCCGGCTGTACATCGCCGAGACCGGAGATCAGACGCGTGATCAGCCCCGGCAGCACATCCGCGTGTTCGACGTGCATCCAGATGGCACGCTCTGCGGCGGCGACGTCTTCCACAAGATCGAGCCGGGCTATGCGGACGGCATGTGTGTCGACGAGGACGGCAATCTGTGGTCGAGCGCCGGCGATGGCGTGCACTGTATCGATCCGCAGGGTCGACTGCTCGGCAAGGTCCGTGTGCCGTATCGCGTTTCCAACCTGACCTTCGGCGGTGCATCGAAGAACCGCCTGTTCATCGGCGGCTCTCACACCCTGTATGCGATTTTTCTGAACCGACGCGGCTCGCGATGGCCGTGAGCGCCGCCGGCAATGCCGTGCGGCTCACGCGCCTGTGCCTCATCACCCCGGATGCGGCGCGGCTCGCGGACTTCTATCGGCATGCCTTCGGTTGCCGCATCCTGGCGAGCAAGACACTCACGGCCGCGGTCGCCACGCGGCTCGTGGGCGTGAGCGGCGACGCGCGCAGTGTGTTACTCGCCCTCGGCGCGCAGCACATCGAGCTGCTGCAACCCGCCGCCCCAGGACGCAGCTACCCCGCAAGCTTGCCCGGCTGCGATGTGCGCTTCCAGCATTTCGCCATCGTCGTCGACGACATGGCGCGTGCATACGCGCATCTGTCGCGCGTCGGCGGATGGACGAGCATCTCCACGCACGGCCCGCAGCGTCTGCCTGCAAGCTCCGGTGGCGTGATGGCGTTCAAGTTCCGCGACCCGGATGGCCACCCGCTCGAACTGCTGTCGTTCGCGTCCGCCACGGCGCAGGCCGCCACGGTGCAGGCCGGCGCCGAGGGCGCGGTGGCGGCCGTGACACCGTTTCGTGGTATCGATCACTCGGCGATCTCGGTGGCGGACAGCGCGCGCAGCATTGCCTTCTACGAGGCCCTCGGGCTGCGGGTCGGCGCCAGATCGATCAATCAGGGGCTCGAGCAGCAGCGCCTCGACGGCCTGGAGGCTGTGCAGGTGGAGGTGGTGGCCCTCGATCCGCGGCAAGTGCCACCGCACGTGGAGCTGCTCTGTTACCACACACCCGCAGCCCGCGCCGGCGAGGCGGCAAGCGGGGGAACCCCGACTGCAGGGGACCTGTCGTGCAATGACGTCGCGGCGACGCGACTGGTGTTCGAGAGCGAGAAAACGGCCGCGCCAGTGCGGCATCTGCTCGATCCCGATGGCCATCGCCTGATCGTGTGCTGACCCCGCGCCCGGTCGCGCCGGTAACAGGATCGACCCGCGTGCGGCCGATCGATCCCGCCTCGCCTGCGGCCGATCGGTAATAAATGCTACAATTCGTACTGCATACCCTCGGTACATGGTGATTTGCGTGCAGAATGCGATCAGGGCCAAAGCCTTCTACTGGTTCGTGGTGATTGCCTCGGCCTGCCTGTTGCTCGCGGGTTGGGCTATTGCGCTGAAGAACATCATCCGCGGCACGACCGTGGACACCGGCTGACGAGACGCGCCTGCGCGAACGGCGCCCGTGCATTGCCTCTGAGCGGGTCGCTCACTCCTGGCGTGGTCCCGACCCGACGAGGTCTAACTCATCGCAGCGTCCGCGGCCGCAGGCCGGTGCTGCCACCCGGCGGCGGCGCGCGCCGTTGCCGTCCGAGCATCCAGAGCACGAAGTCGTGCAGGCGCTTGGGATACCAGCGCCTGGGCCAGCGCGGCCCACCGGGCCGCCCGCGGCCGGCAAGGCATTCCATCAGCGCAAAGGCTGCCTGCCGCAGGTTCCGCTCGGCATTGGCGTCGTGCTCGCGACCCTCGTGCACGCGCCGTGCGCTTTCCGCCGCATCGACGGCGTCCTGCACGCTGCGGAGCGTCGCGTGTCCTGAGCGCACGAAGAGCTCGTTCACGGCGCTCTCGGCTTCGGCATAGAACTGCTCCTCCTCCGGGGTGAGCACCATCCCCGAGGCGCGAATATCGGAGAGGTCGATCCGGTGGCCCGCGAGCTCACTGAGCCGCTCTGCGCACTCGGCATTCTGCGCAGGGTCGATCGCGATGCGATCGACGTTGATCGACAGCTCACAGTGGGCCTGCAGGCGCAGCCAGGCATCCAGCCAGACACCGTAGAACAGCAGATAGTTCGCGCGCGGCAGGAGATGTCGCCGGTAGGCGCGGCCGGCTCCCGCCAGGCGCCGCACCTGGCGCAGCGCCTCGGGCAGATTCGCCGATCGATAGATATGCCGAGTGACGCTGTCGAAATAGTCCGCAGACTTGTAAGACCACCATTGCACGCGTGGCTCGCGCCACACCTGCACGTGCCGCCCACCGTACAGCCGGCGCAAGGCCGCGATGCGCCCGGAGCTGCGACAGAACTGCAGCATGGGGCGCGCGGGAGCGTGCTCGAGCAGGGCCGAAATCCATGCCTGCTGCCGCGCCGGCAGCCGATCGTCCGCCACGAAGTACTGGTCGTAGGCGAAGGTGCCGTGATACAGGCCGCGCAGATGCTCTCGCGACGCCCAGAACTCGTAGAAGTAGGGCCGCTCGAGCAGCGGATGACGCAGCTCGGTGACGGTAGGAGTCGCGAGCAGCCGGTAATGTCGCCAGGGAACGTTCAGCGCGGCCAGCGATTCGTTGAAAGGTTCCTGGTAGCACCAGAAGGATTCGATGCTACGGAATTTCTGGAAGAAGTAGGTGCTCGCCGAACGGAACAGCGAATGTACGAAGAGGGGCTCCGCCGTCGACATCACGCGCTACCTTGAGACCTGTCGCGTTCGGGCCGGCGGGCGTGGCGGCTGTATGCAGACACCGGCGCGCCGGCCGAAGAACCATCCGGTGCCGCTCCGCAGGGGCCGGCTGGCAGAGCGACTCGCGCAGAGCCTACAGCCGCTAAGGTCAAGCTCTTCAAAGGGGAGATTAACTTTCCATAAGCTTTCACAACGTTTTCAGTGTAGGTCGCAGCCAGAGTACCGGCAACAGTCGAGCCCGTCAGCCCGACCTCCGGTCAGGCTCATCTCACGACGCCCAGCTCCCGCGCGCGGTTAACGGCGCGCGTACGGCGCGTGACACCGAGCTTTCGGTAGAGATGATGCAGGTACCATTTGACGGAGCCTTCTGTCATCGCCAGCCGGTCGGCCACCTCACGGTTCATCAGGCCGGCGGCCACCATTCTGAGCATTTCGATCTCGCGGGTGCTGAGCCTCGTCCCCGGCAGCATCTGTTCTTCTGGCGTTTTGGACAAGCCCGTCTCGTGCATCCCGGCGCGTGCTTTGTGCATGCGGCGAGCCGGCGGCAGACTCTCGCGATACATCTCCTGCTCGAACGCCGTAACGAGCGATCTGCCGAATACACGCACGGGCTCTGGAGCGTCCGTGGCCAGCTGGGGGTGATCGAGCAGCAGACTGCCGATGTCCGGGCCCTCGTCGAGAATGGAACGCAGGTAACCACCGGGCGCGGCCGCTATGATTGCCTGGCGCAGCGCTCGCTGCGCCGCGCGGTGCTGACCGCTTACCCAGTTCCATGCCTTCACTGAGCCGGAAGTTCCCGCCCTGGCCGAGACACTGGATGACTACGAGATCGGCTGGAAGGGGACGTACCTCGGCGGCAAATTGACCAACCAGCTGGGGATCTACTACGACAACTACTACGACATGCAGCAGAACGTCTTCAACCAGTTCAACCCCAACAACGGCGGCATCGCGCCCGTGCCGCACGCGCTGATCGACGGTATCGAGGAGAGCCTGCAGGCGCAGATCGACCGCTTCGGCGTCAACATCTCCGCGGCCCTGACGCATTCGGACCTCTCGCCGATCATCGACGTGCCGACCTACGAGTTCCCCCCGACCGCAGCCGTGACGTTCGGCGCTTATGCGCCGGCGTGCGTGAAAGGGCAGGCCGCCACCCCGGGGTGCTTCCCATACTATCTGTACCAGATCAACCTGAGCGGCGCACAGGATCCCTACGCGCCGGAGGTGACGGCCAACATCACCCTGCAGTACGGTTTCCCGATCGGTGTTGCCACGCTGCAGCCGCGCGTGCAGTACTCGTACACGTCCAAGCAATACTCAAACATTCTGCAGAACAATGACTACTACGAGATGAACTCGCGCTCGCTGTTCAACGCCTACCTGGACTTTCTCGATGGCCGGTGGAGCACGAGCCTGTATGGCACCAACCTGACGAACGAGACCTATACCCAGAACCAGACCGGCACCACGGTGTTGTACGGCCCGCCGCGGCAGTACGGCGTCAAGACGACGTTTACGTTCTGATCTCCCCGCGGCATCCTGGGTAGCCACGAGGCGATGCCGTCAGCGGCGCTGTGACCTGCAGGGGCAGGCGCAGCGCCGCCGGCTGCCGGGGCTTCATCTCGCCGGCGGCGCGACCGTCGGGTCGAGCAGCCAGCACAATCCCTGCAGCAGATCGATCGGCGTCGGCGGGCAGCCGCGGATCACCAGGTCCACCGGGATGACTCTGCCGACGGCACCGACGCAGGCGTAACTATCGGCGAACACGCCGCAGCCCGCGCCGCAGTCGCCTGCGGCTACCACCCACTTGGGCGCGGGCGTGGCCTGATAGGTGCGCTCGAGGGCCTGGCGCATGTTGAGCGTGACGGGGCCGGTGACCAGCAGCACGTCGGCGTGGCGCGGCGAGGCCACGAAGCGAATGCCGAATCGCTCGATATCGTAGAAGGCGTTGCTCAGCGCCTGGATCTCCAGTTCACAGCCGTTGCACGAGCCGCTGTCCACAGCGCGGATCGCGAGACTGCGGCCGAGGTTGCGTGTGATGGCGCCACGCAGGGCGATTCCGGCT
>JASHPX010000137.1 GCA_030037905.1 Gammaproteobacteria bacterium | reverse complement strand
GCGCGGCTCGTCGACTTCCAGAGATGATCTTCTATCAGTTGCTGCTGTTTTCGCCCTGCCTCTGTTGATCGAGCGGGATGTTCTGGGCCAGCTCCAGGTTCATGCCGTTGGGATCTTCGATGAAGACATCGAGGACGGTCTTGCTGAACCAGATTGGCGCATTACCTTTCGATTCGAGATGGATGTGCTGCGCGCGGAACATCTTCACCATGCCCCTGAGATCGCTGACGATCGCGACGAACCCGCCCGCACCGGGATCGGGCACGCGCTCGTGGAATTTCGTGCGGGGCATCCCTCTCCATTCCGTAAAAATCAAGCGAGCATTGCTCCTCGGGAGATGCACGGATGCCTCCCGGTATCTGCTCTTGGCGGGCGCACCGACGAGTTCCCTCATGGCTTTGTCGCTTTTGAACTGCGTGTCGCCGGTAGCGTCCAGCCCCAGATCTTCGCGGTACCACTTCATGGTGTCTACCAGGTTTGTGACACCCACATCCAAAGCAACACCCTCCTGCAGTTGGCCCGGAGTGGTCGCCTCCTCGGGCGTGTCCTCAATCACGCGCACCATGTAACCATCGGGATCGCGAATGACAATTGCCCGGCGGGGACCGTGGGCCGTATCGATTGTTACCGGTGCTGCGCCCGTGGTGACGATGGGAGCGCTCAGCTTCTTGGCAGCCTCGACAACGGAATCGAGATCGCGGACGTGAAGAACGAGCTGGAAGGAGCCGGGGTCGGTAGGCAGCGCCTGTCTGCCCTTGCGCTCGACGTTATGAAACTCGGTGAACTCCATGCGCACTTTGTCCGGCTCAATGATCGGGAACGCAATGTTCAGGGTGAGACCATCGACGTTGTTGAGCTCGGCGGGACCATCGCCGGCGAAGGGACGCGCGGGGGGAATCTCGATGCCAAAGAGTTCATGGTAGAACGATGTGGTAGGCCCCAGCGTGTTCACCGCGTGAATGAAGTGGCTCAGGCTCATGATGTGCGGCGGACCACCGGTATCGGCCGGAGCGGCGTTGGGCTGAGCAAGGGCCGGCAGAGCGAACGAACCGGCGAGCAGAGCGAGAGTTAGCCTTCTCTTCATGGTTCTTCCCGACGTCTGACGGATCACGACACCCCTGGCGGCATGGTACTCCAAAACCGGGCAAAACCGGGGGCCGAATGTTTGCGGCACCATCGGGAACAGGTGCTCGTCAGGGGTAGGCGATCGTCCAATACAGGTTGGCGGTACCGGTCATCGGCGTGCCCACGTCGTTCACCTGATTCGGATTGTCGCTGAGCACGGCATTGAAGATGTCGTTGCCGTTCATATCGCCGGGCTCGTGATCGCCCGAAAACGTGTACAGCGCGTAGCCCTGGTACACCCACTGGTGCACGCCATCGGGCCGGATCGCGATATCCCAGAAGCCGTCCGGCCGGGCATTCGCAGGAGCCACGAACGGATGCCACGCCTTCAGGCATGCCCCCACGCAGCCCTTGAGACTGACACCGATGCTCCTGCCAACTCCCGGCTGAATGGGCACACCATGCCGCGCGCTCTGACCTCCGCCGTAGTCTATGGCGATGCCGTCGCGGCGATACAGGGTCAGACCTTCGCGGGTGGCCAACACCTTGCCGCGGCCGAGGGTCTGCTCGAGGCGGACTTGCGGAGGCATGTAAAACGAAACGGCCAGCGCGGCGTCCCAGTCCTTGCTGAGACCGACGCCGTTCGCATCTCCGGGAGTCAGGTCGCCTGCGAAGGTGAACACTGGCTTGCCCCTGAAGGTCCACTGCCGGATACCATCACTTCTGGTGAGGATTGACCATTCACCGACCGGATGCGCCAGAGCGGGAGCGACCAGTGGCTTCCACTGGGTCTGGTCTGCCAGCCTCACGACCGCCTTCGTACCTCCGCGTCCCTCGAAGGCATAGATCGTCATACCGTCCTGGTCGACGAAGGCCAGGCCGTTTGCGTCGCCCACTTCCCGGATCGCGATATTCCCGGGCATCGGAATGCCGCTCACGGGAAAAACCAGCGCCAAATTCCATCCTGAGGGTTGCTGCTGCTTGACGGAGCCGCGAGATCGCGCCGCAAACGGGCGATTTGGGCTGATGCCAAATGCCGAACCGACGTCGGTATCTCGAACGAACGTGTAGACGGGCTTACCGCGATACTGCCACTGCCGCGTGCCATCGCCACGTTTGAATAGGGTCCAGCCCCCCACCGACCTTGCGGAGCGCGGCGCTAACGCCGGAGGCCAGAGCTTCGTACAGGCTGCCGTGCAGCGTGATCTTCCGGGAGAGTCCTTGTCGTAGGTATAAAGCGTCATCCCCTTGGAGTCGGCGAATGCAATCTGCCTGCGGGGCACCTCGGTGAGCGCAAACGCCATTACAGAGCTCTGACCCGCTCCCAGCGCCTGCAGCGTGATGCCTGGCGGCGTCGCCACGGGTGCCTCGCTGGATGCCGCCAGACTGGGAAGCACATAGCCGAGCGTGCCGATCGCCGCGATCGCGACGATGCCAGCTACCCTGACAGACCCACCCCGTATCATCGCCGTCCCAATTCCCGGGGCCCTGCTTGAATCACTTGCCGCTGTCGGCCGATAACACCGACGGCGGAGCAGTGTTTTGCGCAGGCACTACGAAGGCCGGCACTGCGGTGAATTGCCACGCCACCGATATGCGCCGGTTCTCTCCCGTCCTGGGATCGGGGTCCGCATCGGCCAGGTGCCTCAGAGCGTAATAGAAGCCGGGGACATCGATGCCCTGAAACTCCTCGAAACCAACTCCAGCCTGGCCAAACGGCAGGAAGATCTCCATCCAGGGTTGATAGCCGCCAATGATCCCATCCGCGTCGCCATCGGGTTCCAGAGTCATTCGGAAATGGGTTTGCGATAGATCCAGATAATTCATCAGAATCGGATCGCCGACCAGATGAAGATCGTGATGGTCCGTGAGCGTCACGACGCCGTGTTCGAGTCGTCCCTGAAATACATTGCGGGACCGTGGGTCGGGATCGCTTCTGAAGGTCGTGTAAGACTCGGTATTTCCCTGCGCATCGAGCAGAACGTGATCGATCGATCGACCGATGCTGACCGTCACCGGTCCGTCCTCGTTCAGATCTTCCCCGCTGATCGTGATCACCCACGCGGGGAACGTGGGGCGCGCCTGGCTCCACTCGGCGCTGTAGTACGTCGGCGGGGTGGCATTGGCCGGTGGACCCCGAAAATTCTTGTGGCAGCCGAACACCCGGAAGAGCTGATTATCGACGCCCAGTTCATGGGTTACGGGGTCCTCGAACGAATGCGGCGAATTCGCGCCCTTGCCGTCGAGATTGAACCCGTAGGCGTAGCGCCCGTCCACCATGTGAAGCTTTGGATCGATGACCGATGCCGGATTCGTGAAGGCATTGACCGGTTTGCCGTCGATGCGGCCACGGTTGATGAGCAGCCCTATGACGGGGCCGTTTGGGTACCCGGCCATGAGCTTCTCGATCTGGTCCTGTGGCATTCCCAGCGCGGCCAGATCCAAGGCGTATTGCACGGTCTGATCGGGGTCGATGCCGCGCGGGCAATCGTTCTTCGTCGAGTATGCCGCGTCCGTGAACGAGCTCAGGACGTAGCTGCGCGTTTCGCTGGCGGAGGTGGTGCTCGCAGCGGCCAGCGTGAGCAGCACAGCCGTGGCCCAAACCGATAGTGGGGTCAACGGCTTATATCTGAAGAAGCTCATGGTATCAGCCTCTTGACCGCTCGCGCTTCAGTCGTGGGGGACGATGCTAGTTTTCATAGGACAATGCGTCAAGTAAGTAGCGGCCCCATAACAATGGCCACATTATTTCGAATGGCACCGAGATGAGCACGTAGCGCCGTAACTCGTGCTATCCAATTGAATTGCGCGATCAGTCCCTTGCCTCACGCTACCTTTTCGGGAAACAGGCCCGGCATCCAACGCGACGCGAGGGCCGCCGGGAACGCGAGCCGCAGCGGCGCGCGCGTGCTTGCGGATCTGACCGCACCCCGCTCGATGAGGCCGGAGATAATGCGGCGGGCCTGACGCTCGCCGGTGCCGACGATTGCCGCAGTGTCGCCCCGCGCAAGTTCGCCGCGATAGAGCAGCGCTTCGAGAATGTTATTGGCCCTGGGTGGTAACTTGCCAAGGCGCACTTGCTCATCGGCCCACGCCAGGATGCGCGTGCGAAGCTGATCAGGCCGCATGAGTCCTTCCATGAATCTCACCTGATCGAGGCAGACGTTCAGGAAGAATCCAGTGAAGGCGGTCAGGTTCTCCTCGCTCAGATTGCCGCGGCCATCGAGATCGTTGCGGCGTGGCAGATCGCAGGCGGCCAGGTGACCCTCGTAGTCGTTCACATTCCGCGCAAGCCCGCGCGCGATCGACCAGACGGCGCCGGTGTCGAGAGCGTCGAGGAGCGCGGCATGAGAAACCAGACGCGCAACGCGACCGTTGCCGTCGAGGAACGGGTGAATCCACGTCAGGCGGTGGTGCGCGGCTGCCGTGGAGATGATCGACTCTGTCTTCCCGAGCTTCGAGTAGACATCCTCGTAGCGCTTCAGGAAGCGCGGCACGGCGCGTGCGCTGATGGGGACGAGCCGGCCGACCTGTACATCCCGGTCACGCAGTTCGCCGGGGACAACCTCGATCTTCCGCTTCGTCGGGGGTTTTTCGACCCACAGCAGATCCGTAGGCAATTGCTCGCAAAAGCGCCGGTGAATTTTCGTGATGGACTCGACTGTCGTAGCCGGCTTCTCGAGGCCGCCCGTATCGATCCAATGCTGGACGGCAATATGCGCTCTGGCCTCGAGTTGGAGGTCGCGTTTCCGGGCGTCTTTGCTGTAATCGCCCTCGAGCGCGCGCTCGATGTCGATAGGGTGTGTATCGTGGCCTTCGATCAAGTTGCTGTAGTAGCAGTTCATCGCCCGCACGAGATCGGCGAGCGACGCGAGGACGGCTGCGGGCAAGGAGTGGCGAAAGCCGCTGCTCCTGGCAGCCAGTTCGACGGCGAGGTCGGTTAGCTCGGACCGGTGCTTCGAGCCACTCCCGATCAGCATGGGCTCCATCAGAGAGACGTTCTCGCCTCCATCCTTGGTCGCTTTCATGTCCGGAGTTATGTCCGGTTTGACGATCCTCATACCTCCTTATATATCACAGGCATGTGCGCTACACCCGACATATTAGATTGCTTTTGCGTCCGGTTTCGTGTCCGGATAGGAGGCGCCGCTTGCCCGTCAGGGAAGCGCGGCCTTCACGGTATCAGCGGCAGCCATGGCGCTGCTTCGACCGTTCACCTCCGCCGTCACGTCGAAATAGACATCCTGGATGCGCACATACCCGGGCAGCAGCAAAACGCCATGCACGACGTCATAGAAATGACCATTACTGCCACGCACTTCGATGTCGCGCGTCTTCAGTACGATATGATTGTCCGCAAGGATGTCATTTTCCTCGTGCATGGTCATGACGGGATAGGCGCTCTCTTCGGTCCTGCCGTTGCCGCCGTGTTTCAGCGAGGCCATGAGTCCCTTGGCGATTCGGCTCTCAATGCGCGCTGCGTCGCCCCGCAGACAATGGCTACGCAAGACATGTGCGGCAATGATGGTGTAGTCGATCTTCAGTACCTCGTCGAGTTTCTCCAGGGCCGTGGCGCAATCCCCACCATCGGCGGCTGCCTTCGCCTGCTGCAGGAGAGGCCCGCTTGCACTGCTGTCGACGTCCCATTGCCGGGTGAAGGGGTAGGAGGCGCGTAACGCGGTGAAGTCGACCGATCGGTCACCGTTGGCGGCTCTCGCAGTCAAATCATCATAGGTCGCCTGTGCCTGCTTGCGCTGGGCGATCAGAGCCGCATTCTGCGTCGCATCCAGGGCACGGTCGCCCAGTGCGTGGCGCTGGCAGCCGCCGCTCTGCCAATTGGCGTCGAAGTGGCCGGTGGTGAACTTTATGGTGCCCGGATGGCCCCTGCGCGTAGTGAACGTAGCGTCACCATTGGCATCGATTGAACCCGTGAAGGGTGCGACATTGCCTGGATTGTGAACCGCACCAGACAAGGTTTCGCCCGACACCGTGATCGTCATGGTGGCGACTGCGCGACACCGACCGGACGGAGGTATCTGGCCAACCCAGTTGCCATCGAAAGGCCCGGCGAAGGAGGTGCCGGCAGTCAGGATCCCAATGGCGACGCTCAATCCCACGAGCACTCGGGTGAGGACTCGCTTGAAAGTCCGGCTGGTGTGCTGCATCGATGAATCTCTCATTCTACTTTGTAAGCGTCGAATACGAGATGGCGGGATGGAGCAAGAGGGTCACGGCATGGAGGATCCCAGAGTCGCATCATGTCTTCCGGGCCCTGGCTATTTTCTCCGAAAGCGCCTGCAGTTGCCGTGGGCTGAGCGAGGCATTGTCGACCATCCCCGTCAGCACCTCCTCGAGAGACCCGTTGCAGAGCCAATCAACTATGCGTTGCACTGCTTTGGCGGCCACCGCCCCTCGCGCCTCGGTGGGCACGAAGTGATAGGCGCGCCCCTCGACGGTGTGCCTGACGAAGCCCTTGTCTTCCAGGCGCCGCAGCACCGTGCGCACCGTGGATTCCTTGAGCGGTCGTCCGAGCCGTTCGCGGGCGTCTTCAGCGGTAATGCTGCCCCGGGCCCATACGAGCTGCATCACTTCGCGTTCGAGCTCACCGAGCTCGGGAAGGTCGCTGCGCAAGCTCTTCTCCTCTGCTGCTACGGATGGTAGCATGTGGTCGCGGGCGGTCAAGCGTTGCTGCCGACATTCCCCGATCCCTTCATGCGGCAGGGCTGGAGGAGGCTGACCTATGTGTCTATCGCAACCATGAAAAGGGAAGTGCAGGCGGTCGAGGACCCGGGCAGGATCCAGCGATCGGTCTGTGTCTACTGCGCCTCCAGTCGCAGCGCGGATCCGGCGTACCGAGATGCCGCATGGCGACTCGGCGTCACCCTCGCCGAGCAGGGGCTCGGTATCATCTACGGCGGCGGTGCCGTCGGCTCGATGGGGGCGCTGGCCGATGGCGCGTTGAGCCGCGGCGGACACGTGCTGGGCGTGCTGCCGCGCTTCATGGCCGAGCTGGAGTGGGGTCACAAGGGCATATCCTCTCTGCAGCTGGTCGAGGACATGCGCACACGCAAGCACCTGATGCTCACACAGAGTGCCGCGGTGATCGCATTGCCAGGTGGCTCGGGCACCCTCGAGGAGTTGCTCGAGGCGATCTCGCTCAAGCGCCTGGGTCTCTACCTCAATCCAATCGTGCTCGTGAACACGCGCGGCTTTTTCGATGCGCTCGATGAGCTGCTGACCCGCTGTGTCCGCGAGCACTTCATGGACGAACGGCACCTGCGGATGTGGCAGATCGTTTCCGAGCCGGAGCAGGTGCCGGAAGCATTCGCCGCAGCGCCGGCCTGGAGCGCGCAGGCGCGCGGCTTCGCGGCCGTATAGCGAGCTCGCCGCGTCCTGAATCCAGCCCGGCGAGCCGATTTGTCGCGTATATTCTTTGTCCTTTGATCCCAGGAACCCGGAAGCCGCTCAATGGATGCCACGTCGCTGCAGGGTCTGCCGGATCGACTCGTGTCGGTGCGTGAAACCTTTGGCATCGACTCGGCGATGCAGTGCCCGGCGTTCGCAGGGGTCAGCCCGTACGTGCCCGAACGCGATCCCGCTTATCGCTTCGATCCGGATACCACGCTGGCGATCCTCGCAGGCTTTGCCTACAACCGCCGTGTCCTCGTGCAGGGCTATCACGGGACGGGCAAGAGCACACACATCGAGCAGGTTGCAGCGCGGCTGAATTGGCCGTGCGTGCGCATCAACCTCGACGCACATATCAGCCGCATCGACCTGCTCGGTCGCGATGCCATCATGCTGCGCGATGGAATGCAGGTGACGGAGTTCCGCGAAGGCATCCTGCCCTGGGCCCTGCAGCGCGCGGTGGCGCTCGTGCTCGACGAATACGACGCGGGCCGTCCGGACGTGATGCTGGTGCTGCAGCGGGTGCTCGAGAGTGAAGGGCGGCTGACGCTGCTGGAGCAGAACCGCGTACTGATGCCACATGCGGCGTTTCGGCTGCTCGCGACGGCCAATACCATCGGTCTCGGGGATGCCACCGGTCTGTATCAGGGTACCCAGACCCTCAATCAGGGACAGCTGGACCGCTGGCAGATCGTTGCGACCCTCAATTATCTGTCCGCCGGCGTCGAGCAGCAGATCGTGCTGGCACACGTGCCGGCCTACGACACCGAGTCCGGACGCGAGCTCGTGGCCCGCATGGTCAGCGTCGCAACCCTGACACGCGAGGCCTTCATGGCCGGAGAGATCTCCACCGTCATGTCGCCGCGCACGGTCATCAGCTGGGCGGAGAATCTGCAGATATTCGGAGATGTTGCCTTGACCTTTCGGCTGAGCTTCCTCAACCGCTGCGATGAGGCCGAACGCGACGCCGTGGCTGAACTGTACCAGCGCTGCTTTGGTGGTGAAGTAGATGCGCCCGGCGATGGCGCCGATCCTGCATGAAACCCATCCGCTCAGCGCTGCCCCGGGAGTCCGCCGGTCTGGGTTCTGGGCGCACCGCACGGGTGGTGCTGCGGGCACTGGCTGCGTCCGGTGAGGGCCGTAGGCAAACAGGCGCGGCGGTCGCCCCGCCCGCGGAGATGGTGGCCTCGGCCGCGGAGATGGTGGCCCCCGCCGCCGCCTACGATCGAGCGGTGCGCGATCGTTGGCGCGGCGGCATCGACGCTCGGGCGGTCCGCGCGCGCTTCAGCGACCCGGTGTTGCATGCGCGCCTATGTCCGGTTGAGCGTGAGGCGGCGCAGCTCTTCTCACTGTTGGAGCAGCTGCGAGCCGAGACGCTCGGTGCACGACTGTATCCCGGCCTGCGCCGCAATCTCGAGAACCTGATGCGCGAGCGCTGGGCGCGCGCGCGACCCGAGAGGGCCGTGCGCATGCACGTCGGCTGGATCGAAACCGTTGCGCTGCTGGCGCGTGCCGCGATCGGCGCGCCGCTACCGGCCGAGGCCCGTACTGCGCTCGCTATGGATTGGCGCCGCTGGATGTCAGCCCACGAGGTAGTGGAGATCGAGGCGCTCGCCGGCATGCTGGAGAATCAGAGGGCCTTTGCCCGTCAGAGCCTGCGCGTCATTGCCGCGGTGCTTGGCAGCGGAGCAGGGCCCCCCGACAGCACCGAACGACAGCCCGAGGATGCCGTGCAGCTCCAGTCGGGGGCGCTCTCGGTGGATCGTGATCCCGAGCAGGGCGGGACTCATACGAAGGGCCCGGTCGCTCAGGCGCGCAGCGCGCGCGAGGCCGCACCGGGGAGCACCGCACCGAAATCGCCACTGGACGTACCCTACCGGGTCTATACGCACGCCTATGACGAGATCGTGAGCCCTGCGCAGCTATTGGATGAGGCCACGCTCGCACGTCGGCGTCGCGAGCTCGACAGGCTGGTCGAGCGGCACCTCGGCAGCGCGATGCGTTGGGCTCATCGTCTGCAGCGCCGGCTGATGTCACAGCAGAAGCGCTCCTGGGACTTTGATCAGGATGAAGGCCTTCTGGACGCGGCACGGCTCACGCGCATCGTGACACGGCCACTGGAGTCAGTGGTCTACAAGCGCGAGCGCGAGGTTCCCTTTCCGGACACCATCGTTTCCATGCTCGTCGATAACTCCGGCTCGATGCGTGGCGAGTCTATTACCACGGCCGCGCTGTGCGTGGAGCTGCTCGGCCGGGTCCTCGAACGCTGCTCGGTGCGTACCGAGGTTTTGGGCTATACCACACGCGCCTGGAGAGGCGGGCGGGCATATGAGCGCTGGCGCCGCGACGGCCATCCGGAGGCCCCTGGAAGGCTGACCGAGCTGCGTCACATCGTCTATAAGACCGCCGAGCAACCCTGGCGTCGTGCGCGCATCGGACTCGGTGCAATGCTCGATGAGGAGCTGCTCCGGGATAACGTCGACGGCGAGGCGGTGTTGTGGGCCCACGAGCGCCTGCGGCGTCGTCCGGAATCACGCCGCATCCTGATGGTCATCTGCGATGGTGAGCCCATGGAGGAGGCCACGCGGCAGGCTAACGATCCCGAATACCTCGAACGGCACCTGCGAGCCGTCATTCGCGACATTCAGCGCGATGGCGGCACGCAGCTGGTCGCCATCGGTATCGATCACGATGTCCAGCGTCTCTATCCACATGCTGTCAAGGTGCGCAACGTCGAAGACCTCGGCGAGGCCATAGCCCGGCAGCTCCTCTGGCTCTTTCGATGACGAGCTGGACGACAGGAGTCGTACGGGAACGCTTTGCGGCGGTGGTCAGATCCTTCCTGACGTCCGTGGCGGCCTCCTAGTTCACTCCTGGTTCACTCCTGGTTCGCCAGCGGGGATCGCAGCTACTTTGCCGCCTCATGGGTCACCTGTCTCCGAGACGGCTGGAAGCAGGACCTGCGAGTCGGGGCGCTGCAGGCGTTCTCCCCTCATGAGCAGAACGCCGTTCTGAACGGCGATGCCGATCTCCAGGCTCTGCGCGATGCGTCGCGCGCGCTCTATGAAATGCTCTGCCGCTGCGGGCGGACATACCTCGTGCGCCGTCTGCCCGAAGAGCTGCAACCAGCGATCGAAGTGGCGGGAATCGACCGGCAGGGGCAGGTGCTTCTCCATCGGTCGTCCGTGATAAATACCGGTCATCAGGGCGACAGATGACCAGAACTCGCACATGCGCTCGAGGTGCGGCTCCCAGTGGGTGATGCGCTGAGCGAATACCGGCCCCAGCAAAGGGTCGGACCGAACCTTGCCGTAAAAGGTCCGCACCAGCCGAGCGATCATCCCATCGTCGATGCCGGTGCGTTCGACGATGCTCGCGGTGATCTGCGCCTGGCGCTCGTTCGGTATCATGTGGGCTAAATAGGTATTTAGGATGCTTATTCAGTATGCCATACTCGTGGTGTCCACGCCATTGAGCTCCAGCAATGGGCCTCATTTCCTTCACCGACGACGGGCAAGGGGCACTGATGCGTTTGGCGGCGTCGGGCGGGGGGCGCATGCACGGGAACAACAAAGGCAGGACCCTGGCGACGCTGGCGTCTATGGGGCTGGCGCTCGCGATGCTCAGCACGGCCGGCGCTGCAACGGGCGCCAACATCGCTGCAACGGGCGCCAACACCTCTGCGGCGGGGGTTCCTCGATACAAAGTGGATACCGCGTGGCCGCAGCTGCCCAACCACTGGTCGCTCGGTCAGGTCGCTGCAGTTGCGATCGGCCCGGACGACCACGTCTGGGTGCTGCACCGGCCGCGGACCGTCGTCGCTCCCGAGGTCGCAGCCCCGCCGGTGCTCGAGTTCGACGCAGAGGGCGCTTTCCTGCACGCCTGGGGCGGCCCGGGCTCGGGATATCAGTGGCCGGCCAACGAACACAGCATCGCGCTCGATCGCAACAGCAACGTCTGGATATCGGGCAACGGCGCAGGCGACGACGCGATCCTCGAGTTCACGCGTAGTGGAAAGTTCCTGGCGCAGTTTGGTCACGATGGCGCCTCCCGCGGCAACGCCGACCACACCAACGTCAAGCAGGCCGCGAGCATCTTCATCTTCGAGCCGACGCACGCAGTCTTCGTGGGCGATGGTTATGGAAACCGGCGCGTCTTCGTGCTCGACGAGCGCACTCTGCAGTTCGAGCGTCTGTGGGGTGCATTCGGCAACGTACCGGAGGATTGGCCAGCGTCCCCGGCGGCAGCCCCGGGAGCCCTCGAGTCCAACGCCGCGCCGCTGACCGACAGCGGACGCGGCTCGCCACAGTTCGCGCTGCCTCATTCCGTCGTGGTATCCAAGGACCGGATGGTCTATGTCGCAGACCGACCGAACCGGCGCATTCAGGTGTTAACCCTGCAGGGCAGGTACCTGAAGCAGGTAT
>JASHPX010000136.1 GCA_030037905.1 Gammaproteobacteria bacterium | reverse complement strand
CGCCGGCGACCACGGCGGTGAGGCTGTTGGCGACCGCCATGCCGAGGTCGTCGTGACAGTGCACCGAGAGCGTGACGCGCTCGATGCCGCGCACGTGCTTGCGCAGGTAGCGAAACAGCTCGCCGAACTCATCGGGCACCGTATAGCCGACCGTGTCGGGAATGTTGATGGTGGTGGCGCCCGCCTCGATCGCCGCCTGCACCACCTGCGCGAGAAAGTCGAGCTCGGTGCGCGAGGCGTCCTCGGGCGAGAACTCGACGTCGTCGCTGTATTCGCGCGCGATGCGCACGCCCTCGGCCGCGCGGCTGAGGATCTGCTCCTGGGCCATGTTGAGCTTGTACTGGCGGTGGATGGCGCTGGTGGCGAGGAAGACGTGCAGGCGGCTGCGAGCGGCCGGAGCCAGAGCCCGTGCGGCGAGCTCGATGTCTTCACGCGTGCAGCGGGCGAGACCCGCGATGATCGGCTCGCGTACCTCGCGCGCCACCGCGTTGACCGCTTCCCAGTCCCCGCGCGAGGCGGCCGGAAAGCCCGCCTCGATGACATCGACGCCGAGCTCGGCGAGCGCGCGCGCGACACGCAGCTTCTCCGGCTGCGTCATGCTGCAACCGGGCGCCTGCTCGCCATCGCGCAGCGTGGTATCGAAGATCACCACCCGATCCGTAGCAGCGGCGCGATCCGCCGCCGTGCCTGCCGTCGTTGCCGTGCTCATGGTCGCACTCCGTCAGTCGGCCGTCCCACGCTGGCGGCTGTCCGTCACACCGGCGCTCCGGCCGGCACGAGGCAGCGCCGTCCTGAAGCGCGCCTCAACGCGCCTCCTTGAGCCAGGGCATGCGCGCGCGCAGTTTCTCACCGACGCGTTCGATGGGATGGCGCATGTCCCGCTCGAGCAGGCGCCGGTAGGTCTTGGACCCGCGGCGATGCTCATTGATCCACTCGCGCGCGAACTTTCCGCTCTGGATCTCCTTCAGCAGCTTGCGCATGTTGGTGCGCACGTGCTCGTCGATGACTCGCGGGCCGCGCGTCAGATCGCCATACTTGGCCGTTTCGCTGATGAAGCGGTGCATCTCCGATATACCGCCCTCGTGCAGCAGGTCGGTGATCAGCTTCAGCTCGTGCAGGCACTCGTAGTAGGCGACCTCGGGCTGGTAGCCGGCCTGCACGAGGGTCTCCCAGCCCTTGACCACCAGCTCCGTGGCGCCACCGCACAGCACGGCCTGCTCGCCGAACAGATCGGTTTCGGTCTCCTCGGCAAAGGTGGTCTCGAGCACCCCGCCGCGCGTGCCTCCGATACCGTCTGCATAAGCCAGTGCCTTGGCGTGGGCGCGGCCGCTCGCATCCTGCGCGACGGCGAGCAGGCACGGCACGCCGCGTCCCTGCTGATAGGTGCGACGTACCAGCCCGCCGGGGCCCTTGGGGGCGATCATCACCACGTCCAGGTCGCGCCGCGGCTTGATCTGCTTGAAATGGATGTTGAAGCCGTGCGCGAACAGCAGCGTCGCGCCTTTCTTCAGCGAGGGCTCGATTTGCTGGTACAGCGCGGATTGCACCAGGTCCGGTGTGAGCATCGCCACCAGGTCCGCCCCGCGCACCGCCTCGGCCGGCTCGGCGGTGGCCAGACCATCGCGCCTGGCGGCGCGGGCGCCCTTGCCGCCCTTGCGTACACCCACCACGACGTCAAAGCCGCTGTCCTTGAGATTCAGCGCGTGGGCCCGGCCCTGGCTGCCATAGCCGAGCACTGCGATGCGCGCGCCGCGTAGTGCCTTGCGGTCGATGTCTTTCCTCGAATACAGATGCATCTTGTCCACTCCCGGTTGCGATCGCGAAAGAAGGCGCAATCAACAAAAAACCCCGCGTCGGCGGCCGAGGCGGGGTTTCGGTGCTGGTCGAAGTTCCTGTTTCAGAAACGCCGGCAGTCCTCGCCCCGCACGCCCGGTACGAGCGGCAGATCTACTGAAAGTAGAAGCGAGCTGAGCGAGCCCATCGGGGATTATCGAGCGTGCCTGGCCACGGGTGCTTCAGACTTCGGATAACACCATACGATCAATCACTTGTCAACGCGAGAGCGGCGGGGAGGCTCGGCGGGGCACGGGACAATTCGCTAAGCTCGAGCCATGCAACGCCTCATCAGCATGGCCGCCGCCCATGAGGCCGGTGCGCTTCCCCTGTGGCTCGTCACGCAGGAGCAGTGCGACGCGCTGCTGCAGTCGCTGTCGGCCGCGCAGTCGCGCTGGGCGCTCGCGCAGGACTATCACGCCCAGCCGCATCGCCTGCTGCTGCTGCCGGCGAGCGACGGCGCGATCGCCGGGGCCCTCTGGGGACTGGGACCGCGAAATGCGGGCGCGGGCGCTGGCGAGGCCGGCGACGCAGCCGCAGGGCCAGAGCTCTCGATCTGGGATGCTGCACCGCTGGCCGAGCGGCTGCCGGTGGGGACCTGGCGGCTGGCGACCCCACTGGCGAGCGCGCCGGCCACGCAGTTTGCACTCGGGTGGCTGCTGGGCGCTTATCGCTTCGATCGCTTGCGCCGTGACGCATCCGCTTCGGCGGCCTGCCTCATCGCTCCGGACGCAGCCGACCTGCGCTATGCGCAGGCCGCCGCCGCCGCGCTGGCGATGGCGCGCGATCTGATCAACTCGCCGGCGAATGAGCTCGGTCCCGAGGAGCTGCAGGCAGCCGCGCTGGCGCTCGCGGCGCGCTACCCGGGCGAGACTCGCGTGGTGCTCGGGGAGCTGTTGGCGCGCGACTATCCGCTCATCAGCGCGGTGGGCGCCGGCAGTGCACGGGCTCCGCGACTCATCGATTGCCGCTGGCCGCGCCGGGACGCGCCGCGCGTGACGCTGGTAGGTAAGGGCGTGTGCTTCGATAGCGGCGGGCTGGATCTGAAGCCCTCGGCCGCGATGCTGCTGATGAAAAAGGACATGGGTGGGGCGGCCTGTGCACTGGGCCTTGCCCAGCTGCTGCTGGCCCTGGAAGCCCCGGTGCAGCTGCGGCTGCTCATCCCCGCGGTCGAGAACAGCGTCAGCGGCAGCGCCTATCGCCCGGGCGACGTGTGGCGCTCGCGCAAGGGCCTCACCGTGGAGATCGGCAATACGGATGCAGAAGGCCGCCTGGTGCTGGCCGATGCCCTCGCCGATGCCGATGCCGAGCAGCCGGACCTGTTGATCGATCTGGCCACGTTGACCGGTGCAGCGCGCACGGCGCTCGGGCCGGAGCTGCCCGCGGTGTTCAGCACCGACGAGGCGCTCGTGCGGCAACTCCTCGAGCTCGGCCGCGAGCATGATGATCCGCTGTGGCCGCTACCCCTATGGGGGCCCTACGACGAGGAGCTCACCAGCAGGGTTGCGGATCTGAGTAACGTCTCGGCCACCCCGTTCGCGGGGGCGATCATCGCCGCATTGTTTCTGCGCAGATTCGTCACTGCCAGCCCGCGATGGCTGCACGTGGATCTGTATGCGTGGAATCCCAAGGAGCGACCCGGGCGAGCGCAGGGGGCGGAGGCACAGTGCGTTCGTGCCCTCTATCAACTCATTCGCCGCCTGTACGGCTGAATGGCTCTCGGCTACAGTTGCGTCTGAAGTCTTTCACCGGTTGGTCCCTCATGAAAAACCGTCCCGGCTCGCGTGCCGGTGTCCGCACCCCCCGTGCCTCGCGCGTCGTGGACATGCGCGAGCACTCGCGCCTGGTC
>JASHPX010000135.1 GCA_030037905.1 Gammaproteobacteria bacterium | reverse complement strand
ATCGCATTAGCCCGTTGCGTCACGGACTTTCGGACCGAGTTCGCCGAATACGTGCGGCGCGACCTGTTCAACCTCGCGCTCGGCAACCGGGACAATCACGGGCGCAATGCCGCGATTTTGAAGGACACGGATGGGCACATCGCTCTGGCGCCTCTGTATGACTTCGGGCCCTCGTTTCTCGACGCTCGGGCCATCGCCCGGGTCATTCACTGGGACGGCGAAGAGCGCGGCGGCCAGGGCTGGCCGCGAATCGTCGAGCATTTGGACCTTCGATTCGAGGAAGCTGGGATGGAAGCGGTCTCCGATTCGTTCCGCCAGGTCCTCGCCGACACGCTGCCGGTGCTCGAGCAGTTACCCGAGGCCATGAGAGCGTGCGACGCGGATGAGGACATCGTGCGCGCCCGCGTCCCGGAGATCGTCCGCCTCCGCGATGCACTTCGAGAGGCGTTGAGGTAGGACATGAAGCGAGCTCACATGAAGCGCGTTCACCGTGCGCTCTCCAAGCAGGAAGTCGAGGCCCTGCGCGATAAGCTCTCTTCGATGGTACCGACTGCTACCGCCGATATTTCCGAAGTGCTTCGAACGATGCGCATGATCACGCGCAAGTCGCAAACCGAGTACGCACGGCTGTGCGGCGTCGCCCCTCGTGTCCTCGCAGACCTGGAGGCAGGCAGGGGGGCAGCGACGGTCAAGACTCTGCACAAACTCCTGAAGCCCTTCGGCGCCACAATAGGGGTGGTGTCCGAGCCTGCAGAACTTTGAGCGTTGCAATGCGTGAGCGTGGCGATGCGTGAGCGTGGCGATCCGGCGGACGCTCATCGGCGCCCCTCGGGCTTGCAGGAAGACGGCTCAAGGGGCAAATTCATACCGACCCCCCTACCGCGGTGTGGAGGACATCATGGCTGAATCGACGGCTCCCAGGGAACTTCCCAGCGAACTTCCGGCCTGGATCAAGGATCACGTCACCCGTTACCTCGCCACCAACGGCGAAGACGGCTATCTGTGGGATGCGAGCATCGGCGGCGCAAAGGGCATGGTGCCGACGCTGCTGCTGACCACGACCGGGCGCAAGTCCGGACGCGAGCTCACGCTGCCGCTGATCTTCGGGCGCTCAGGGGCAGATTACGTCGTCGTTGCCTCCAAGGGCGGTGCGCCCAACCATCCGGCGTGGTATCTCAACCTGGACGCCAACCCTGCAGTGCAGGTGCAGGTCAAGGCGGATAAATTCGCCGCGCGAGCGCACACGGCGAGCGGAGCGGAGCGCGACCGCCTCTGGAAAACGATGGTAGGGATCTACGCGCCTTACGAAAACTACCAGAAAAAAACGCAGCGGCAGATTCCCGTGGTGGTGCTGAAGCGGGAGTAAGGCGCGCGGCAGCGGCCGCGCATCGCGGAGTCTCGAGGAGATCGCCCCATGCTCGAGCACCATGCCTTCGCGGGTGACGGCGAGACCCCTACTGCGGACGCGAGTGCAGCGGTCCGTGCCAAGGGTTGGATCGACCTGTACGATCCCTCTGCAGAGGAGTTGCGGCGCGTGGCGCACGATTGTGGCGTCGAGGTGCCTTCGCGAGAGGCGCTACAGGAGATCGAGACCTCGAGCCGCCTGCGCGCCGACGGACAGGTGCTGTACCTGAGTATGCCTCTCGGTATGCGCGACGAGGCGCATGGCCTTGCCCCCATGCCGCTGGGATTCGTACTGACACCGTCGCTGCTGATCAGTGTGCGCTACAGCGCGGTGCACGCCATTGACGCGGTCGCGGCACAGCTACACGAACGTCCGGCGGCCGGCAGCGCAGCGGCGTTCTGCGCTGGCCGAAGCGATGGTGGACTTCGGCGCCGACCTGCTCGAGCAACTCGCTACGGACCTCGCGACCATTTCGGTGCGCACATTCGGACAGGAGTCACATGCTGCGAAGCCCGATGATGTTCGCACTGCCACGACCGCAGCGGCCAGGCGTTCCGCACGACGCGCCACCATCTCGCGCGCGCTGCGCGAGAGCCTGCGGGCCGTTGGTGCCGCCGGCGATCATCTATCGCGCATTCGCGAAAGCCTGCTCGGCCTGCAACGTATCCTCCGCTACGTCCAGGAGATGGCAGTGTGGATGCCCCAGGATTCGAATAAGCGTCTGGTCGGAGCGCAGCAGGACCTCGCTTCGCTCGTCGATTTCGAGTCGCACCTGTCGGGCAAGACCCAGTTCATGCTCGATGCAGTGCTCGGCTTCATCAATACCGAGCAGAACGACATCTTCAAGGTACTGACCATCGTGTCGGTCGTTGGCATTCCGCCAACCCTGATCGCCAGCATGTACGGCATGAACTTCCGCTATATGCCTGAGCTCAGTTGGCATTGGGGCTATCCGTACGGCCTGACGCTGATTGCGCTGTCGACGCTGCTGCCGATCGTGTGGTTCAAGCGGCGCGGCTGGTGGTAAAGGCAGCGGCTAACAGCTCGAGATCCGCTACGACGACGAGCCACAGCAGAGCCGCTGCGCCAGAGCTACGCCGGAGCTGCGCCAGACGATCCATTCCGCATCGCCAAATATCTTTACGGCTTCTTTATGCACGTGGCGGCAGGATGCGCTCGGCATGGATCCCTGGTTCATCCTGCTGATTGTCATTCTGGCGCTTTCCACCTGGGGCGGCATCGTTCTGTGTGAGCGGCTGCTGAAGCACCCGTGAGTGTTCTGTACTGGATCGCACTTCTCGTAACGCTCGGGCTGCTTGCATACCTGCTCTACGCAATGCTCCGGGCGGAGAGGTTCTGAGCCGAGGTTCTGAGCCGGAGGCCCCGCAGGCGCTGCACGAGCCAGCGGTACTCTGAGGAGCGCATGACATGACGGCCAACGGGTGGTTGCAGCTTGCGGTTTACGTGGTCGTGCTGCTGCTGCTCGTGAAGCCGCTCGGGCGCTACATGGCCGATGTGTTCGACGGCTCGGCGGCGGTGACGCGCTGGTGCGCTCCGGCCGAGCGTGGCCTGTACCGCCTGTGTCGCATCGACCCCGCCGCACCAATGGACTGGAAGCAGTATGCCGTCGCGGTGCTGGTATTCAATATTCTGGGCACCTTCGCGGTCTACGCCCTGCAGCGCCTGCAGGTGCATCTGCCACTCAATCCGCAGCACATGGCCGCCGTATCGGCGGACTCGTCCTTCAACACCGCCGTGAGTTTCTCTTCCAACACCAACTGGCAGGGCTACGCCGGCGAATCCACCATGAGCGATCTGACGCAGATGCTCGGGCTGGCCGTGCAGAACTTCCTATCCGCAGCCACGGGCATCGCCGTGCTGGTGGCGCTGATCCGCGGCTTTCGCGCCAAGCAAGCGCGCGACGTCGGCAATTTCTGGGTGGACCTTACGCGCTGCACGCTCTATGTGCTGTTGCCGTTGTCGTTGGTGCTCGCACTGTGCCTGGTCAGCCAGGGAGTCGTGCAGAGCTTTCAGTCCTACCAGACAGCCGCGCTTCTCAACCCCGTCACGGTGAGCGAGCCGGTGACCGATGCGGCGGGCAATCCGGTGAAGGATGCCCGTGGCAACCCTGAGATGAAGGCGGTACGTATCGACACGCAACTCATTCCCCTGGGACCCGCAGCGAGCCAGATCGCCATCAAACAGCTCGGCACCAACGGCGGCGGCTTCTTCAATGTCAATTCGGCTCATCCGTTCGAGAACCCCACCCCGCTCAGCGACTTCCTCGAGGTGGTGGCGATTCTGCTGATCCCGGCGGCGCTGTGCTACACGTTCGGCCGCATGATCGGTGACACCCGCCAGGGCTGGGCGGTGCTCGCGGCGATGCTGGTGCTGTTCGTGCCGCTGCTGGCGATCGACGCCTGGGCCGAGGGACGCGCGAATCCCGGCTACCCGGCGATCGTGGCGCAGGCAGGCGGCAACATGGAAGGCAAGGAGACGCGCTTCGGCATCGCCGACTCCGCAGAGTGGGCGGTGGCCACCACGGCGGCCTCGAACGGCTCGGTCAATTCCATGCACGACTCCTATACCCCGCTCGGGGGACTGATCCCGATGTGGCTGATCCAGCTCGGTGAGGTGATCTTCGGCGGAGTCGGCTCGGGGCTGTACGGCATGCTGGTGTTCGCGATCATCGCCGTGTTCGTGGCAGGACTCATGGTGGGACGCACACCCGAGTATCTGGGCAAGAAGCTCGAGTCCTTCGAGATGAAGATGGCCTCACTCGTGATGCTGATCCCGCCGTTCTGCGCGCTGGTTGGCACTGCGATCGCTGTCTCACTGGCCGCCGGCCGCGCCGGCACCGCCAATCCCGGCGCGCACGGATTCTCCGAGATCCTCTATGCGTTCTCCTCCGGCGGCAACAACAACGGTAGCGCCTTCGCGGGGCTGTCGGCCGACACACCGTTCTACAACACCGCCCTCGGCATCGTCATGTGGATCGCACGCTTCTGGCCGATCGTCGCCGTGCTGGCTATCGCAGGAAGCCTGGCCGCGAAGAAGCAGATTCCGGCCGGCGCGGGCACGCTGCCGACGCATACTCCGCTGTTCGTGGTGCTCCTGGCCTCGGTGGTGGTCATCGTCGGCGCGCTGGCTTTCTTCCCCGCGCTGGCGCTCGGACCAATCGTCGAGGAGCTGCAGTTCGGCCACCTGCACTAGCGTGTCGGCACAGTCCGAAGCCAACTCATGACCACCCTCGCCCGCGCACGTCCGCTGTTCGATCCGCCGTTGGTGCGAGCGGCCATTCGCGATTCATTCGCCAAGCTTGCGCCGTGGGTGCAATGGCGCAATCCCGTGATGTTCGTGGTGCTGGTCGGCAGCGTGATGATCTCGGGGCTGTGGATCGCGCAGCTGATGGGGCATCTCGTCCACGAGGGTACGCGCGGCTTCGTGCTCGCGATCGCGCTGTGGCTGTGGGCGACGCTGCTGTTCGCGAACTTCGCCGAGAGCCTGGCAGAGGGCCGCGGCAAGGCGCAGGCGGCGTCCCTACGTGCGAGCAAGCATGACGTCATCGCGCGGCGCTACGCCGCCGGCCGTACGGATCGCGGCTACGAGACGGTGCAGTCGCGCTCGCTGCGGCGCGGCGACGTCGTGTTGGTCGAGGCCGGCGACACGATCCCCGGGGATGGCGAGGTCATTCTGGGCACCGCCTCGGTCGATGAGAGCGCCATCACGGGCGAATCCGCGCCGGTGATCCGCGAGGCCGGCGGTGATCGCTCCGCGGTCACGGGCGGCACGCGGCTGCTGTCCGACAGCCTGCAGGTGCGCATCACCGCCAATCCCGGCGAGGCTTTCCTCGATCGCATGATCGCCATGGTCGAGGGCGCCAGACGCCAGCGCACTCCCAACGAGATTGCACTCGCCATCCTGCTGGCGGGGCTGACCATCATCTTCCTGAAGACCACCGCGACGCTACTGCCCTTCTCGATCTACAGCGTCAGCGCGGCAGGGCGCGGCGTGGCCATCTCGATCACGGCGCTGGTTGCGCTGCTGGTGTGCCTCATTCCGACCACCATCGGTGGGCTCTTGTCCGCCATCGGCATCGCCGGGATGGATCGGATGATCCAGGCGAATGTCATCGCCACCTCCGGCCGCGCGATCGAGGCTGCCGGCGATGTCGACGTGCTGCTATTGGATAAAACGGGCACGATCACGCTGGGCAATCGCCTCGCGTCGCGCTTCATCCCCGCGCCCGGCGTGAGCATGGCGGAGCTCGCCGATGCCGCGCAGCTCTCCTCGCTCGCCGACGAGACCCCCGAGGGACGGTCTATCGTGGTGCTCGCCAAGCAGCAGCACGGTATCCGCGGCCGCGACCTCTCGGCCCTCGGCCACCCGGCCCCCGGTCACGACCACCCGGCGCCCGGAGCGCGCTTCATTCCCTTCAGCGCGCAGACGCGCATGAGCGGGGTGGACTTCGAGAATCGGCGCGTGCGCAAGGGCGCTGCCGATGCGATGGCCGCCTGGCTCACCGAGCAGGGAGGAGCGCTGCCGCCCGAAGTGCAGCGAGCGGTCGACGGCCTTGCGCGCCAGGGCGCCACGCCCCTGGTGGTTGCCGACGGCACGCGCGCGCTCGGCGTGGTCGAGCTCAAGGACATCGTCAAAGGCGGCATTCGCGAGCGCTTCGCGGAGCTGCGCCGCATGGGCATCCGCACGGTCATGATCACCGGGGACAACAGGCTCACCGCCGCAGCCATCGCCGCCGAGGCCGGCGTCGATGATTTTCTCGCCGAGGCCACGCCCGAGGCCAAGCTCGCGCTGATCCGCGAGCAGCAGGCGCGGGGGCGGCTGGTCGCCATGTGCGGTGACGGCACCAACGACGCCCCGGCGCTCGCGCAGGCGGACGTCGCCGTCGCCATGAATACCGGCACCCAGGCCGCCAAGGAAGCCGGCAACATGGTGGACCTGGATTCCAATCCGACCAAGCTCATCGAGGTGGTCGAGGTCGGCAAGCAGATGCTGATCACGCGCGGCTCGCTCACGACCTTCAGCATCGCCAATGACGTCGCCAAGTATTTCGCGATCATCCCGGCCGCGTTCGCGAGCACCTATCCGCAACTCAACGCACTGAACATCATGCGCCTCGCGAGCCCGCAGAGCGCGATTCTCTCGGCGGTGATCTTCAACGCCCTGATCATCATCGCGCTCATCCCGCTGGCGCTACGTGGCGTGCGCTATCGCGCGGTCGGCGCCGCCGCGCTGCTACAACGGAACCTGCTGATCTACGGAGTCGGCGGCCTGGTCGCACCCTTCGTGGGGATCAAGCTGATCGATCTGATCCTCAACGCGCTGCACCTGGGGTAAGTCGCGCCATGGCCAAGACCTTCGTGCAATCCCTGCTGGCGCTCGTGGTTCTCACGGTGCTGACCGGCATCATCTACCCGCTTCTCGTCACCGGCGTGGCGCAGCTGTGCTGCCGGCGAGAAGCCGAGGGCTCGCTGATCCGCCAGCAGGATCACATCATCGGCTCGGTGCTGCTCGGTCAGCAGTTTGATCAGCCGCGATACTTCTGGCCGCGTCCTTCGGCGACCACTCCGCAACCCTATAACGGGCTTTCCTCCAGCGGCTCGAATTACGGTCCCACCAACCCGGCACAGCTGCAGGCGGTGCGCGCCCAGGTCGCGGCACTACAGGCGGCCGATCCCGGCAATCGCTTGCCCATCCCGGTCGACCTGGTGACCGCCTCGGGCAGCGGCCTGGATCCGCAGATCAGCCCCGCGGCCGCGCAGTACCAGGTGACGCGTGTGGCGCGGGCCCGCGGTCTGAATCCCGCGCGGCTGCGTGCCCTGGTCCGCGCGCACACGCTGGGACGCCAGTGGGGAGTGTTCGGCGAGCCGCGCGTCAACGTCCTGGAGCTGAACCTCGCACTGGACGCGCTGCACTGAGATGTTCGCGCAGCCCCAGCGCTATTTGACGGTGGCTGGGTGCCGAAAGGTCCCGGCGTCCGCCATTGCCTGGCGATATTCAGCGACCTGCTGCAGGCACGCCTCTTTGGCTGCCAGCAGGAGACCCGTGCCGGCGACTGTCTCCAGGGCCCTTTGCGTACGCGCCAGCGTTGCCTCAACCCGCGCTTTGGGCGCCTCGATCATCATTGGAATACAGTTGGAACCGGAAGGCTCCAACTTCCCGGTCGCGAAATACTGCAAAACCGTATCCGGCCGCCGCTGCAATGCAATGGCGATCGCGTTATGGAGCAATTCCGAGACACATCCGTCGGAGGACATCAGCAATGTGACTGCTAATTCCAAAGCCGATGGATCACCGGCTTGAATGAGGTCGTAACCCTGACCCCCTTTGCCGCAATCGAAGTACTGCCGGAGCGTCGCCCGAGCACCTTGGCTTCGCAAGGTATTCTGAATCTCAGCTAACGCGGGCCGGGAAGCAGAAGGACTCGAGGCCCTGGTCTGCATCGGGCACCCAAGGAGGAGTAAGCATACGAGCAGGAGATACTTATGACACCGAGGTTGAGCGTCCATGTCTTGCCTCACAGGGATTCCTGGTACGGCGCCGAACCTCGTGCCGGCTTGCCCTGCCTACGACAGTCTACTCCGGCTGCGAGCTCACTGGGCGCGCTATCTACGGAGGTGGGTGCCTCGCTGCGGCCGAAGGCGGATAATCTGCCGGAATGATCGAGGTGCGCGGCAACGACAGCCGTCCCGATCCGGATCTGCTGCTCGCCCAGGTGCAGGCCAGGCAGGCGCAAGCACAGCGTGGACGGCTGACCATCTTCTTCGGCGCAAGCGCCGGAGTCGGCAAGACCTATGCGATGCTCGAGAGCGCGCAGCGACGCCGCGCCGCGGGCACCGACGTCGTCGCCGGCTATGTCGAGCTGCATGGCCGTGTCGAGACCGAGCGGCTGCTGGAGGGCCTGCCGCAATTGCCACCGCTGCTGATACGCCTCGCGGGTGCGGGCCTCGCGGGCGCGGGTCTCACGGGCACCGGCCTCGCGGACACGGAGCGGCGCGAGTTCAACCTCGATGCGGCGCTCGCACGACACCCCGGCCTGCTGCTCGTCGATGAGCTCGCGCATACCAACATCAGCGGCGGGGATCCGCCCCCGCGGCATGAGAAGCGCTGGCAGGATGTCCAGGAGCTGCTGGACGCCGGCATCGATGTCTACACCACCGTCAACGTCCAGCACCTCGAGTCTCTCAGCGACATCGTGGCGCAGATTACCGGCGTGCGTCAGCTCGAGACCCTGCCCGACAGCGTCTTCGAGCAGGCCGACGAGATCAAGCTCGTCGATCTGCCGCCCGATGATCTGCTGCAGCGCCTGCGCGAGGGCCGCGTCTACGTGGCCCACCAGGCCGAGCGCGCGATGCAGAACTTCTTCCGCAAAGGCAATCTCATCGCGCTGCGCGAGCTCGCGCTGCGCAAGACCGCGGATCGCGTGGATCAGGCGATGCGCGATTATCGGCAGGAACAGGCGGTGCGCCGCGCATGGGCCGCGCGCGAGCGGTTGCTCGTGGCGGTGGGACCGGACAAGCAGGCGGAGCGGCTGGTGCGCGCGGGCAAGCGTGCGGCCGACCGGCTCGATGCCGAGTGGCTGGTGGTCTATGTGGAGACGCCCGATTTACTGCGCCTTTCGGAGGCCGAACGCAACCGGCGCATCGCGGTGCTGCGGCTCGCCACCTCGCTCGGCGCGGAGGCCATCACGCTGGGCGGCTCCTCGGTAGCCTCGGAACTGCTCGAGTATGCGCGCGCGCGCAACATCACGCGCCTCATCATCGGTGCCCCCTCGCGCGCGCGCTGGCGGCGACTGCTGCGGCCGGCGACCACCGACCAACTGCTGGATATCAGGCGCGGCTTCGACGTCGTGGTGATCGGGCGTGACGATGTCGACGATGAGGCGGCCGGGCGTACGAGCGGCGGCGCGATGGGTGGCAGCGCGACGGGTGGCAGCGCGGTGCGCGGCAGCGCGGCCGGCTCTTCGCCCGGGCTCGCGGTGGCCGGCGACTCGGACAAACGCCGCTGGCCGCGCTACGCGCTCGCGATCATTGCGACGCTCGCGGCGACAGGACTGTGCGCGTTGCTGTACCGACTGTTCCCGCGCGTGGGCGAAGCGAACCTGGTGATGATTTATCTGCTGACGACGGCGCTGGTGGCCGTCTATGGCGGCCGGCGTGCGGCGATCGTGAGCGCAGTGCTCGGCGTGGCCGCATTCGATTTCGCGTTCGTACCGCCGCGGTTCACGTTCGCGGTCAGCGACGCGCAGTACCTGATCACCTTCGGAATCATGCTGGCGGTGGCCCTCATCGTCGGCAATCTCAACGCCAGCGTGCGGCTGCAGGCGCGCGTGGCGGCGCACCGCGAGCGCCGCACGGCGCTGCTCTATGCCATGAGCCGCCAGCTCGCCATGGCGCGCTCACCCGCGCAGATGGCGGACATCGCCATCCGCCACGTCAGCGAGGTATTCGCAAGCCGCGTGGCAGTGCTGTTTCCCGATGATCAGGGCCGCATCATGCAACCGGCCGCCGACCCGCGCGAGGAGAGCTACGCACAGCCGGATACCGGTGTCGCGCAGTGGGTGTTCGATCACCGCAAACCCGCGGGTCTGGGCACGGATACGCTCAGTGGCGCCGCCGGGCTGTACCTGCCGCTGGCAGGTGCAGAGCGCGTGCTCGGCACGCTCGCCGTGCTGCCCGCCAATCCGCGGCGTGTCACGCTGCCCGAGCAGTTCCGGCTGCTCGAGACCTTCGCCGCGCAGCTCGGGCTCGCGCTCGAGCGCGCCGACTTCGCGGTACACGCGCAGGCGGCCGAGGTACGCGCCGAAGCAGAGGCTATTCGCAATGCGCTGCTGGCCTCGATCTCGCACGATCTGCGCACGCCGCTCGCGACCATCACCGGGGGCGCAGCAACCCTCGCCGGCAACCTCGACGCCCTCAGTGCCGAGGAGCGCCGCGGGCTTGCAACCTCCGTGAGCGAGGAGGCCGAGCGCGTGAGCGAGCGCATCACCACGCTGCTCGACCTCGTGCGACTGGAGACTGGCGCGATCCAGCCGCGCCTGGATTGCTATCCTCTGGATGAGATCGTCGGCTCGGTGCTGCATCGGCTGGAGCGTCGTCTGTACCGCCATCGAGTCCGCGTGGAGATCCCCGATGCGCTGCCGCTGCTGCGAATCGACGGGCGGCTGATCGAGCAGGTGCTCGAGAACCTGCTCGACAACGCCATCAAGTACACCCCGCCCGGCACGCAGATCCGTATCAGCGCAAACGCCGGGCGCCGCCAGGTCGAGGTGAGCGTCGAGGACGACGGTCCCGGTCTGCCGGCCAGCGATCCGCAGATCCTGTTCGAGAAATTCCAGCGCGGCGCGCCCGAGGGCGCGGTCGGCGGCATCGGTCTCGGGCTGGCCATCTGCCGCACCATTCTGACCCTCCACCATGGGCGCGTCTGGGCCGAAAACCGCGCTCCGCACGGCGCGGCATTCCGCTTCACACTGCCGCTGCCGGAGAACGCCACGCCGCTGGCCGCGCCGGCCGCAGACGCTGTCACCGCACCGTGACGCTCGCCAGCCGCGTGGTACTGATCGTGGAGGACGAGCCGCAGATCCGGGGCGTGGTGCGCACGCTGCTGCAGCTCGAGCAGTTCCGTGTGGTCGAGGCCGACACCGCAGCGAGGGGGCTGAGTGACGCGCGAATGCATAAGCCGGACCTCGTGATCATCGACCTGGGATTGCCGGATCGTGACGGCATGTCGGTCATCACCGGCGTGCGCGCATGGTCGACGGTGCCCATCATCGTACTGTCGGCGCGCACGGAGGAAGCCGCGAAGGTTGCCGCGCTCGAGCAGGGCGCCGACGACTACATCACCAAACCCTTTGGGCCACGCGAGCTCACCGCGCGCGTGCAGGTGGCGCTACGGCACGTGGCAACGCTCGCAGGGGCCGGAACGACGCTACGTATCGGCCGCTGGCACATCGATCTGGCGGCGCGCAGCGCGCACGATGTCGAGGGTCAGTCGCTGCACCTGACACCGATCGAGTATCGGCTGCTGGAGGTACTGCGCCAGCACATTGGCCTCGTGGTCACGCATCGTGAGCTCCTGCGTCAGGTGTGGGGCCCCGCAAGTTCAGAGCAGGTCGCGTACCTGCGCGTGTACATGAAGCAGCTGCGCGCCAAGCTCGAGCCCGACCCTGCCCGCCCGCAGTGGCTGCTCACGGAAACGGCAGTCGGCTATCGACTGGCGCAGCCGGAGGAGTGACCATGGCCGCCAGATGCTGACCTACCTATCACGCCGCGTATAATCGTGTCAGTGGACGGCAAGCGCTTCGGCAGACCCGTCACAGCGACTCAGCATGCGACGCGCCGCATGGCTGAGCGTGGCATCAGCGAGGCTTGGAGCACGAGCGATGAGGACGACGTACTATCCGCAGGATGACATCCTCGAGATTCGCTTCAGCGACAAGCCGATTGCTCGCGAAGTATCGCAGGACTGGAACGTGAATGTGAGCTTCGCGGGGGATGGCTCGGTCGTGGAGCTCGTCATACTCGATGCGGTGAAGGCAGGCTTCATGCCTTTCGGAAGTGGAGACGGGCGCCGGCACGCGGCTTGAAGCGTGTGGGACTCGATCGGTAGATTTTATCGGAGTTACCCGAGCGCGCGGGGTCACTGTACCGGGTCACTCGAGGCCTGCGGCACTCGCCCGGGCCCGCCAAACTCCTCGATCGAGCGGATGCGACCGTCGACGACTTTGAAGATCTCGCCGGTGTTTTGCACCAACTGGCGCCCGCCGGCGCTGAATACCACCGCGAACATGCCGATGGCGATACCGTGCGGCACGTCCACGATCACGACACGGCGATTCAGCACCTCGCGGCCCTGCACGCGCTTCATGCCATCGACCGCCATGGCGCAGGTGATCGCGCCGCCCCGCGCCGCGGGGTTATTGGTGAGCTTGCGACCACCGGCTGCCCAGCGGTCACAGCGCGGACCGAACGGCGGAATCGAGCCATCGCCCTTCGCGAGGCCCTCCGCGTAGAGCAGGGGGATCTGCATCAGGTGCGCGCGATCCAGGCGCCGGCTGACCGGCACGATGGCATCGTAGAGGATATCCGGATACATCAGCCCCGATAGATCCGGCGCGGGCGGCGGACCGCCGCGGGCAACCCCGCCGGCGGCCCCTCCGGCGCCCCCTTCTGCTGCCGCGATAGGCCGTGCCCCGTCAGGCCGTGCGGCGGCCGCAGAACGTGGCGGCATCACCGCGCCGGCGCCGGTCGTGATGATTTCCGATTCGGTGATCTTGCCGCCCTCGACCTTCAGGCGCACGAAGAATGTGCCGAGGACATCCCCTCGTCGCACTCCCCCGGCATAGACGACCTGATGACTGACCGGATCGGCGAATTCGAGCCCGGGCAGCACCGCGGTAACATTCTTCCAGGAGCCCTCCCCCAGCGGCACCGGCATGGTGTTCTCTTGCGCCTGCACATGGGACGCCAGCGGCAGCGCGTCCGGATCGTGCTTGGGCAGCTGCATCAGGTATTGGTGCAGAAAGCCCTTCAGGCATTGATCGTTGCAGCTCTGCGCCTGCACGGCCGGTGCGAGTGCGATACTCGCGAGCAACGCCGTCAGCGCCCGCGTACGCTGTATGTGGATGTGCCGCATGACCCCCTCCGAATGTTGGACCGCTATTGTAGCCGCTCATCGATAGGTGATGGTCTCGCAATCTCGCGGCCTCGCGGCCTCGCGGCCTCGCACACGCGCTCGTTATATCAGGCGCAGCGTGCCGCCATCGATCGGAATCTGCGCACCGGTCGTCCTGGCAAACAGCGATCCACACAGCTCGGCCGCGAGCTCGGCGACATCGCGGCTCGTGACTTCCACTTTGAGAAGATTGTTCCTGCGATAGTCCTCGACGCTGATGCCATAGGAGGCCGCTCGCGAAGCCAGCACCTCGGGCGTCCACAGACCGGTATCGAACACGCCGTGGGGATGCAGCGTATTCACACGAATGCGGTCCGGCGCCCATTCGAGCGTGGCGATGCGGGCAAGCTGCTGCAGAGCCGCCTTGGAGGCCGAGTAGGCCGCGGCGCCGGGGCCGGGAGCGCCGACGTTCTTGGAGCCGATCATCACGACGCGCCCGCCACGGGGGGCGAGCTTCAGCAGCGCATGACACTGGCGCATCAGCACCAGGTTGGCATCCAGGTTGATGGCCATCACCGAGTGCCAGTCCTGCATGGACAGCGTGGCCAGCGGTGCGCTGGGCGGGAAGATACCCGCATTCAGCACCAGCATATCCAGCCCGCCGAAGGCGCGCACCGTCTCATCGAGCGAGCGCTCGATGCCCGTGGCATCCGTCAGATCGCATTGCAGCCCGAGATAGTCGGTCCGCCGGTGCAGCGTCGTGACCTCCGGTGAGAGATCCAGAGCCACGACCGCGGCGCCGCGCCGCAGGAGCGACTCGACGCAGGCCTTGCCTATTCCGGAAGCCGCGCCCGTGACGAGCGCCACCTCGCCGGCAAACGGCGGCGCGGCCCCGCTGCGCTTGAGCTTGGCCTGCTCCAGATCCCAGTATTCCACCTCGAAAATGTCCTGCGCGGGCAACGCCCGCCAACCGCCGAGCGTCACGGCGCGCTCGATGACCTGCATCGTGTGGCGATAGATGTCCTCGGCGATCTGCGCGTCCTTGGCGCTGCGCCCTGCCGTGCAGAGGCCGAGCTCTGGATCCAGGATCACGCGCGGCGCAGGGTCGAGCATGGTCAGCCCAGGGGAGCCATGGCGCGCGAAGTAGTCGCGATAGGCACGCGCGTAGCCGGCGACATCGCGACCGAGGAGGGGAATGCGCTTGGT
>JASHPX010000134.1 GCA_030037905.1 Gammaproteobacteria bacterium | reverse complement strand
TTCTTTGCCGTCCTTGAACCGGTGATGGCACTTCAAATACATCGGGTGCGAGCCTAATGATCTGCGCCAGCACTCGCCACACCAAGGTCTGTACCCAGCGCCTCGGCAAAACTCAGCACCTTGCCGCTCAATTACTTACGCGTGTGCCGCCCACGAAAACCGCCGGAAAACGCCGCCAGTTGCGAAAGTCAGGCTAGTGCCACCCTCCTGCCGGGTTGCTGCCGCTGTGCGCAGTGCCTCGCGGGTTTTGCGATGCAAGAGAGCTGCCTCCTGCTCTGGATTGCCGTGGTCCATTTGATGCCTTGATGCTGTGATGCTATGATGCGCATGATCGATACAGGAACCATGCATGCGTACGACGTTGGATCTGGATCCTGAAGTGATGGCCGCTGCTCGGCAAATCGCCGCTGCACGCTCGAAAAGCATCGGCGAAGTCATTTCCGAACTCGCCCGACGAGGCTTGGAAATACGTCCCAGCACTAAAGCGCGGCGGAACGGCTTCCCTGTCTTTCATGTTCCTCAAAGCGCACGGCCACTCACCCTGGAAGATGTTCATCGAGATGAGGACGAGGAGTGAGCGGGCATCTGCTGGACACGAACCTACTGATCGCACTTGCCTGGCCACAGCATATCCACCACGCCGCAGCGCATGATTGGTTTGACACGGTAGGCCACTCGGCGTGGGCCACGTGTCCAATCACACAATTGGGCTTTGTGCGGATTTCATCGAATCCTCGGATCATCGCGGAGGCCGTCGCGCCACGCGAGGCGCTGCAAATGCTCAGACGTATCACCGCGCTGTCCGGGCACCTCTTCTGGCGCGATGAGGTCACTCCCTTGGAGACGACGGTTTTCAACAGCGTCGCACTGGTCGGCCACCGACAGGTCACTGACGCCTATCTTCTGGCCTTGGCCCAGCACCACCACGGCAAACTGGCCACGCTCGATGGAGGCATCGCCGAACTCGTTCCGGTACACAGCGAGCGCTCACGACTGCTGACGTTGGTCGACTAGACCGACGCTGCAACCCACCGGTGGGTCTCATCGGCGGGAAACCGCATTTGTCAGGCGGTAGCTGTGGGGTAAATCTTCTCAGACTGCAGTATCTCGGTTGCGTACTGCAGGCATGCGGCGATGTCATCGCGGGTGATGCCGGGATAATTGCGGATGACGTCGGCTTCGCTCCAGCCTTGGCCCAACAGGCCCAGTATGAAGTCGACAGAGAGCCGCGTATCCCGGATGACTGGTTTCCCGGCGAGCACCGCGGGATTCAGCTCGATGCGGTCCTGCCAAGCCATGCTGTCTCGTTCCGTCGTGAAGGTGGTAGCGGGGGCAAGCTGTGCTCGTTCCCTAGCAATCGTACCCGCATCCGAGTGAAGTAGTCTACCGCCGAACTGGACTCGAAGACAGCCTCGCCCCCGCGTCCCCAACAGCAGCTACGACGCGGCACATCACGGATCCCCCATCCCCAACCCCTCGGCGAAACCCGCTTCAAAGTAGGCCCCGTTGTTGTCGTGAGTGAGGTCAACAACGGCGAATCGGGCACGCCGGATGGCCACCCGGATTTGATCATCGATCAACCCCGCTCCCTGGCCATCCGTGACCAAGCGCAAGTCGAAACCGGCGCGTGCGGCCGCAGGCTTGAAGCAGTCTCTGAAGACGGGCTCGATCTGCTCGATTTCGCCGACCCTGAACGACATCGCCATGAACGCGCTCATCCCCCGATTGTCAACGCGCCGCAGACGCTCGTACTGATGCCACCCAATCATCGTCAAACGCAGCTTCGACTGCGGCCCTGAGACGTTTGGATTCGATTCGTAGAGGTGCTGTTCGTTGATCGCCGACATTAGCCAATGCAGTCCCGGTTCGCTCGGTTGCGGAATTCCGATTGAGCATCCGATGATCGCGGCGAGACGAGGGCGTGTCACCTCTACCCACGCTTCCGGCTGACGCTGATTTGCGCCAACCCAAAGGATCAGATTGTCGGCTTGTTCCTGTGGATTCGGGAGCTTCTGCTCCTGGTACACGGGATAGTCATATGTTGAGATTGGGACCGGGGCCTGCGAATTCTCGTGTTTGAGGCGCAGCAGATGGCTGAGCACTGAGCGGTCGACTCCACCCTCGTTCAATTGTGGTGGCAAAGTGACCGCAACGGTGCCGTTCATCACGAATTCACCACACCTCCAATGTAGGGCCGTCTGTACCGTAGACGGTGACAGTGGCTCGGCCTCGGTTCCGCAGATGACGCAGGGTTTACTCATTCACACCTCTCGGTATGCCTGACGGTGGTTTGTCAGGTCGGCCAGCGCCGGGTTGCAGGTTCCCTGCGATTGCCGATGCCGCACCAGGAATATCTCGGTCCATCCGCCAAACCCAGTATCCGAAAGCTATCGCCAAGATGCCAAGAAGCACATCGTTGATCAGGAAGTGGAAGTCCGCCCTGCTCTGCGCGATCCAATTCTGTAGGTCGCCAATTGTCCCGACAACGGCGAAGTCGTCCAGCGGTATATTCACACCTGAATTTTGAGGCCACCGCCGATATAGCACCCCAAACGGCGTCGATGGGGAGCTCCATTCGAAACCAGCGGGCGTCTCATTTGTGGACAGCGTGGCCTTAAAGCGAGCAATTGTCTGTGGCTGCTTGTCGGTTCGCAGTTTCACCTTGGAATATTTACGGATCAACGCGATTGTCGGCTTCCATTCTGCATCTTCCGGATATACCGGGCGACTCGCATCCGGCGCATAGGAGAGATCAAACCTATCCGCGACCTGCTGCACCTCATCCAGCCCACGCCAATGGTCAATCCATCCACTATGTTCCGCTACGACGAAGAGCAAAACAGCTAACGGCACAGCGACGGACGCCACCAATCCGACAGTTCGCTTGGTGTTTTTATTTCTCATTGCAGCACCAGTTGCACCTACCTATCCCAGCACCTATCCAATTGACCACCAGTAAGTCGATCGGTATATCGCGGCATCGGCCATCGCCGTCCAGCTGCACTTTTCCCACATGTTCACGCTGTTCGAATACTTGGTCTCGTTCCGCAGCTGCTGCGACCGTCGCTCACAGGGGATCAACACTGGGTTCTGACCAGAACTCTGCCGTGGTGTTAACGGCTGCGTGAAAACGCACTTTTCCGGCTGCCATTGGCGGCGCCGAACACACAGTCATGTCGCGCGCAGCCGGGCGCCGACGACGAGCTCGCTGACGTCTCCATTCCTTGCTGGCTTGGAATCAAGAGGTTGTGCAATGGGGAGAGAAGGTCAGGTAATGGTCTCAGCAAGCGTTATGCCAGGAAAATCCACAAAACGGCATGACCACCAGAAAAGCGCGGATCTCAACAG
>JASHPX010000133.1 GCA_030037905.1 Gammaproteobacteria bacterium | reverse complement strand
CGCGCGATCATGCGCCTGAAGCGCTCGGTCTGACTGCGCGTCGCCAGCAACATCTCCCCGTACAGCACCCGCACCCCGGCCAGATCCGGACGGCGCGACAGGTAGAACGAGAGCTCGGCGAGCGAGCTGTCCACGGCACGGCTGACCTGGCGGGCCCAGCCCACCGTGGGGCCGCGCCGCCCCATGCGCGGGAAGTGCTCGTTCCAGAAATGCAGCTTGATCAGCGGATCGCCGGGACGCGCGCAGGTGCCATCGCTCAGCACGATGCGCCGGTCGGCGATACAGGGCTCGATGCGAAACAGGCAGTCCGGACGGGTGGAGTACTCGTAGCTACCCTGGCGGCGGCGCAGCCACCGATCCAGCGCGAACACCGCCTGGCCGATCCAGGAGCTCGCGCGCTTCTGACTGAGCTCCACGCTCACGAACGACTCCCGGGTGCGCGCCGGCCGTGCGGTGCGCCACGCCCGTACGGTGCGCCCCGGCCGCGCGGCTCACGGAGGGGCACTTTGACCACCATCGTAGCCTTCCGGAAACTGCTCGTTGCGGATGGCCAGCGCAACCTTGATGGCCAGAGCCACGGGCACGGCGAGGATGATGCCGGAGATGCCCAGCAGGATGCCGCCGGACAGGAAGCAGAAGATCACCAGTATCGGCCTGACGCGCGCGGCCTGGCCGAGTACCAGGGGACCGAAGAATTGGTCGATCGACAGGCGCAGCGCGATCGCATAGAGGATGAAGGCGAGGATCGCCGAGGCACCGGCGGCCTCGCGGATGGCGACCAGCCCCGCGAGCACCGCCGAGGATACCGGTCCGATCAACGGCAACAGCTCGAGCAATCCGGTGATCATCGCGAGCAGCAGTGCGTGGTGCAGACCCAGGAACACCCCCAGACCGATGTAGGCCGCCACCGAGGCATACAGCACCACCAGCGCGATACCGATGAAGTAGCGACGCAGGATCGGATCGAAGCGCCGCCAGAAGCGCAGGAAGCCGGCGCGGCGGCGTGGAGCAATGACCCACAGCAGCCCCTGGGACACACGCGGGGCGTCGAACAGCAGATACCCGAGAATGACCCAGGTGAGAATCAGCTCGAACAGCGCCGTGAAGCTCATCATGGCCGCAACGAACATCCTATTGCCGTTGGTGACCACGCTCGACAGTCCGTCGGCCGCGCGCGCGGCGATCTGGGCGGCGTTGAGCGAGGCGCCCCCGATGCTGAAGCTGCGATTGCCCATCAGCACGCGCACGAACCCATCGATCACTTCGCGCGGATTGGCTGCGAGCGCCAGCAGCTCGTGCACGGCGGCGGGTACACCGAGGTAGCCCAGCACCGCCGCGAGTGCCAGCAGTACCAGCAGCACCCCCAGCGCGAACACCCAGCGGTGCACGCGCGAGCGGCGGGCCATGGCGTCGATCAGCGGCGTGCATACGTAGGCCACGATGGTGCCGAGCACGAAGGGCAGCAGGATCGAGCGGATCGCGTACAGAAACCCGAGGACCGCCACTGCGATCAGCAGCGGCGCGATTGCAGAAATCCGTGGCCGCGCGGCACCCGCGTCTGGCCGGCGGAGGATCATTGGTAGACGCGGCCCTTCCAGCGCACACGGCGCATCAGGCGCGAACGTACGCTGTCCACCGCGATCATGCCGGCAGCCGTATAGCTGCACGGGAACAGCAATCCATACCAGGACGGAATCCGAAAGTGCCAGGCTCCGGCGATGTGCATGGCGAAGACGGCCGCCGCGCCGAGCCCCGCCGGCACCAGTGCTGCGCAGGCCCCGGGGGTGCCGCCGGCACAGTCGGCAATGTCGAAGGCCGGCAGCAGCAGCGCCGCCCAGGCGGTCGCCACCGCCACCAGCGCGAGCACGATGGTGCGCACCGGGCCGCCCAGCATATGCGAGAGATTCTTGGCGATGCCGGGCCAGAGCGTCTGCCAGCCGGTGTACATGCGCGTGGAGAGCATGAGGCTCGCATCCTTGAGCAGCACGCGGTGGCCGCGGCGCTTGATCAGACGCGCGAGCTCCAGGTCCTCGCAGATCGCGGTGCTCACGGCCGCGTGGCCGCCGACGTCCTCATACGCCTGCCGGCGCACCAGCATGAACTGACCGGTCGCGACCACCTCGTGACTGTCGGGCGCCTGCATCTTGGCCAGATCCTGGCAGAAGCCGAGCAGGTACAGGCCGCACGGGATCACCAGCCGCTCGGCGAAGGTATGCAGCTCCTGGCGCGGCGAGAGCGTCAGCAGATCCAGTCCGCCACTCGTGGCGGCATCCACGGCGCTCGCCATGAGCAGCGGATGATCGGCGCGCATATCGGCGTCGAGGAAGCACAGCCAGTCGGTGCCCTCGGGTACCGCCCGGGCCCCGGTCCAGCAGGCGTGCGTCTTGCCTTTCCATTCGGGCGGCAGCCGCGGGCTGTGCATGAAGCTCACGCGCGGGTTCTGCGCGGCCAGCTGCGCGACCAGCTCGGGCGTCCCATCGCTGGAATCGTCGTCGATCACCAGCACGCGCAATTTCTCGGGCGGATATTGCTGGCGCAGCAGCGACTGCACACAGGGGCCGATATTGTCGCGCTCGTCGCGCACCGGCACGATCACGGCGATGGATGCAGTCGCCTGCCGCGGCCTGGTGACGGCGCTGAGCGCCACGCGACCAAACAGCTGCCGCTGCCGATAGGCCCGGCTGAGCAGCCACACAATCAAAACGAACCAAATGCTAGAGAGGATGAGTTCCATTGAGAAATCGCATCCCCGAAACCTGGAGCGCTGTTATTGGAACATGCTCGAGTACGCGGCCGCAATCGAAGACGGCAGACTTCGCCGCCGATCAGGCTGGTTAAGGATGCTGACTTACAGGGACACTTGCAACCGCAGCTGTAGGACCGGGCTACCGCGCTACCGTACGGCGACCCGACGGGCCCCGTCCGGGTCGGCTGCGGCGCGCCCGGCGGGGACAGCCAACAGGGCGATCGGTTCGGGCGGGGCGATGAACAGGCCCTGCGCCAGATCCACTCCCAGCCGCTGCAGCTCGGCGAACACGGCCGCGGATTCGACCTTTTCCGCGACAGTGGCAATTCCGAGGGTACGCGCCGCACGGGAGATGGCCTCGACCATGCAGCGGTCCACCGGGTCGGAGAGCACCCGACCGATGCACTCCCCGTCGAGCTTCAGAAAGTCGACCGGCAGGGCTTTGAGGTAGCGGAACGAGGATAAATCGCTGCCGAATCCGGCCAGGGCGAAGCGGCAGCCGCGAGTGCGCAGCTCCTGCATGAAGTTGACGGCCTCGGTCATGCTCCGGAGCACGGCCGCCTCGCTGATCTCGAAGCACAGACCCCGCGCCCACGGCCCCTCCACTTCGGCCAGAACGTATTCCAGGAAATCCCGATCGCTCAGCGACGCACCCGACAGATTCAGCCCGAGCAGGCAGGCCGGCTCATGCTCGCGAGCCCCCTCGCGCAGCACGTGCACGGCACTGCGCAGCGCCCAGCGATCGATCTGCGAGACGACGTTGTAGCGCTCGGCGGCCGGAATGAAGTGCCGCGGCAGGACCAGCTCCCCGTCATCATCGCGCAGCCGTGTCAGCAGCTCGTACAGCGGAGGGTGCGCTCGGGGCTCCGGCCCGATCGCCACGATCGGCTGGCAGAACAGCTCGAGCCGCTCCTGCTCGAGCGCGCGGGTCACGCGACCCACCCAGTGCAGGTCACGCTGGCGGCCGGCGTCCAGATGCGAATCATAGACATGTATGCGATTTCGGCCGGCGTCCTTGGCGGCATAGCAGGCGATGTCCGCCGCGCTCAGCAGCGTCGCGACGTTCTGGCTCTCCGCGTTGATCTCCACCACGCCGATGCTCACGCCGATGCGACTGGTGTGCTGATCCCAGCTGAAGCGGTAGTCATGGATCGTCTGGCGGATCGTCTCGGCGATGCGCACCGCCTGCTCGGCCGAGCAGCGCTGCATGAGGATGCCGAACTCATCGCCCCCGAGACGCGCAATGGTGTCTCCCGCTCGCACGTTCGCCTGCAGCAGGCCGGTTATGTCACGTAGCAGTCGGTCCCCGGCACTGTGGCCGCAGGCGTCGTTGACCAGCTTGAACTGGTCGAGATCCATGTACAGCAGCGCGTGCGGCCCCTGATGCTCGTGGGCGCTGCGCAGTGCGTCGGCCAGGCGATTGTCGAGCTCGCGCCGGTTGATCAGCCCGGTGAGTGCATCGTGGCCCGCCTGGTAGGAGAGCGCACGCTGCAGGCGCCGCTCCCGGGTCACGTCGCGGAACACCACCACCGCTCCGACGATCTCACCGGCGCGGTCGCGGATCGGCGCGGCCGATTCCTGGACGGCGATTTCCTGGCCCTGGCGGTTGACCAGCACGCTGTGCTCGCTGGAATGCACCACCTGCCCTTCGCGCAGGCAGCGCGCGAGCGGGTTATCCATCTCCCCCTCGGTGATCTCGTCGAGCAGTCGCATCACCACGCCGAGCCGCTCGCCGCTGGCCTCATCGCCGCGCCACCCGGTGAGCCGCTCGGCCACCGGGTTCATATAGTCGATGCTGCCTTCCCGATCGGTGGTGATCACCGCATCGCCAATCGACTGCAGTGTCACCTGGGCACGCTCCTTCTCGGCGAACATGGCCTGCTCGGCGAGCTTGCGCGCCGTGATGTCGGCCATGGTGCCCTCATAGCCGATCAGGCGGCTATCCGCGTCATACAGCAGTCGCGCGTTCTCCAATACGACGACACTCGATCCATCCGCCCGCGCGAGCACCGCCTCGACGTTATGCACCACGCCCTGCCCCTGCAGTGCGCGCTCGAGCTCGGCGCGCCGTTGCGGCTCGGCATACACGGCGGCGATCCCGGGCAGCGCGTACAGCTCCGCCGCCTTGGCATAGCCGAGCATGCGCACGAAGGCCGGATTGACCTCCACCAGCCGCCCGTCGGGCGCGCAGCGATACACGCCGTCGAGCACGCGCTCGTAGAGGCTACGGTAGTTCGCCTCGCTGTCGCGCAGGGCGGCCCTGGCGTTGTGGCGCTCGATGGCGATGCCGGCCAGCTGTGCGGCGTGCGCGAGCAGCTGCACATCGTGCGGCTGCGGGGCCCCAGGGGCCTGCCGGTAGACCGTCAGCGCGCCGAGCATCCTGCCGCTGGCGGCCTGGATGGGCACGGCCCAGGCCGCCCGCAGGCCCAGCTCCAGCGCCAGCTCTCGCCGCCGCTGCCAGAACGGGTCGAGCGCCACGTCGGCAACCATGACCTGGCGGCCCAGATAGACGGCCGCCGCACTGGAGCCGTTGCGCATGTCGATCGGCATGCCCAGCTCGATCTCGCGCCAGCGCGCGGGCAATCGCGATCCCACGACCTCGAGGAAGTACTGCGCCTGGGCGTCCAGGCGACCGATCGCTGCAATGAGGCTCGGGCTCGCCGATTCGATCAGCGCGGTAATGGACCCCAGGGTGGTGGGCAGCGCTGCGTCGGCAGCGATGCGCTCGAACACGTCGCGTTCCCCGGCGGTGAGCTTCTCGGCGCGTCGGCGCGCGGCGATATCGGTGAGACTGGCCCGCAGCAGTGCGCTCGCTCCGGGCAGAGCCATGAGACGCACTTCGGTATCGATTGCGTTTGCGTGAGCGCCCGGGTGGGTCCACTCGAACACCTGGGGCTCTGCCCCCGCCGCGGCCGCGCGGGCACACAGATCGCACGCGAGCTGCACGGCCAGCGCCTCGTCCTCCGGGGGCGCAGCGAGCTGCGCCAGTGGTCTGAGCTGTACCAGCCGCTCGCGCGGCAGGCCGAAGAGCCGCAGCGCGCTGCCATTGGCGTCGACGTAGCGGCCAGTATCGCGCTCGATGACCACGATCATCTCCGGGGCGCTCTCGACCAGCGTGCGATAGCGCGCCTCGCTGTCGCGCAGTGCCTGTTCCGCCGCCGCACGCTCGCTGGTGTCGCGCAGGCACAGGACGTACAAATCGTGCCTGTCGATACGCACGTGACTGGCGACCAGCTCGGTGGGAAAGCGCCGGCCGTCCTTGTGACGCGCGATCAGCTCGCGCGGCGAGAGATCTGGCGAAGGATCGCGTGCATCGGAGGCATTCCGTGCGGCCGACAGCGTGGCGAGCCCGCGCGGGATGGATCCGTCGATGGCCAGGTCAGGCAGCAGATGGACGATCGGCCGCCCGATGACCTCCTCGCATGCGTAGCCGAACACGCGCTCGCCCGTCGGGTTGAATACCTTGATGGTTCCATCCGCACCCACCGTGATCACGACGTCCTTGATGTGATCGAGAATGACCCGCAGCTGCGCGGTGTTCATCCCGGACAGGCCCGTGCCCAGCGAGCGCGCCTCGTCGGCGATCAGCTGCATGGAGCGCACGATGCCGCGGCGCTCGGCGTCTATTCGTTCGTAGTGGGCGCTGATCAGCGGCAGCAGCCGCCGCCAATCCGTCCGACCCTCGGTGCGTACCGTGTCGAGTTGCTGCGCGAGGAGCGGATGCAGGTCCGCGACGCCCGGCGCTGATGGCGCGGCCGCATACGGCGGCTCTGCAGCTGCCACGGGGTCGTGTGACATAACCTCAACTGCCGCGGGACAGGCTGCATCATACGAACTGCCCGGAAACGGCGAGCGTGATGCAGTCGCACTTTTGGTTCCGGCTACGCCGGCTCAGGTCGTGCTGTTGTCGGAGGCGATCAGCGGGATCGAGTAGGTGCGAGACTGCGAGACCTTGTCCGATTGCAGCAGCAGCGTCGCATCGAGGCTCAGCACACCGGTCTGCTGGGGCACGACGGTGACCTCGCGAAACACCGTAGTTCCCGGCTGCAGTTGGCCCAGGTCGAAATCGCGGTCGGACTGCAGCGCCAGCCCCTCTCCGGGCACGAACGTGCCGTGCACCTTGCTGAGCTGCGCATCCGCATCGGGGATGAGCGCTACGAGGATCTTGACGGGCATGCCCACGACGGGCCGCGCCTCGACACGAAACTTGACGCTGATGGGCCCCGCTGAGCCCCCGGTGCTGACCGCCGCAACCATGTTGGCTGCCGGGTCGACCGGCTGATCGGCCTGCGCGGACTGCTGGGCCGCGGCCTGATCATCGGCCGAGGAGCTCGCGGAGCTCGGCGCCGAGGGGCTGCAAGCCGCCAGCAGCAGCGCGGCGACCAACCCGACGGCCGTGCAGCCGGCGCGCCAGACGCGGCCGGCGCGCCAGACGTGGCCGGTGTCCCGGACAAGGTTGGACGATCGGTGCGCTCGATTCCCCATCGCGCCCGACATTAGCACAGCTGTCCTCTCGAGGACGGGACCCGCCTCAAAGACCGGACCCGTCGCGCATCGCCAACAACGGAGGGTCCTCGAGCTGCTCGCATTGTGAGCGCAGGTCCCCGACATAGCCTTCCCAGAAGCGGGCTTCTCCCGCCCACGGAAAGGCTCGCGGAAAAGCGGGATCGGCCCAGCGTTCGGCGATCCAGGCAGCGTGATGCAGCATGCGGGTGGCCCGCAGCGCCTCGATGAGCCGCAGCTCGCGGAACTCCAGGCTGCCAAACTGACCATAACCTTCCATGATCTCGAGCCATTGCCGTTGCTGCTCAGGGGCGGACCCGGAGAGAAACATCCACAAATCCTGCAGGCGCGGCCCGTTCATGCAATCATCCAGATCCACGAACAGCGGACCGGTGGCTTGCCAGAGGATGTTGCCGAGGTGGCAGTCCCCGTGCAGACGTATCAGGCTCACGGGGTCCGCAGCGGCGAAAGCCCTGTCGATTCCGGAGAGCAGGGCCTGACTGACGTCGGCGTAGGCGGCACACATGTGTGCCGGAAGCAAGGGACTTTCCAGTAGACTCTGCCGCGCCCGTACGGCCGGCAACGAGCCGGCCAGCGCCGGGCGGTGTTGGAAGGGGTGGCGTGTGCCGACGGCATGGATACGCGCCAGCGTGCGACCGAGCAGCTCCCGGGCTCCCGGGGCGTCCAGCTCCGGAGCCGTGCCTGGGCACAACGGGAAGGCCGCCAGACGGAACTGCCCGGGATGATGCAGCGTGCTGCCCTGCAGCGTCAGCGGCGCAGCCACCGGCAGATCCGCGGCCGCCAGCTCCTGGGCGAAGCCGTGCTCCTCGAGGATCTGGGCATCGGTCCAGCGGCCGGCGCGATAGAACTTCAGCACCACGGGCGGCTGATCGAGGCGCCCGAGGCGGTAGACACGGTTCTCGTAGCTGTTGAGCGCGAACAGCCGTCCGTCGGGCTGCAGCCCGAGGGCATCGGCCGCGTCGAGCACCGCATCAGGGGTCAGGCCCGCGAACGGCGTGGCCTCGGACGCGGGACGCGGGCCTCGACCGGACCGCGGGCCCCGGCTGGGCGGCGGGCCTCGGCTGGTCGGCGGGCCCCGGGGCGGCGGGCCTCGGCC
>JASHPX010000132.1 GCA_030037905.1 Gammaproteobacteria bacterium | reverse complement strand
AAGAATCCGCCGTCGTCGTTGGTCCAGGCGGTATTGGAAAATTTCACCCATTGCACCGTATCGCTCGAGATCCTGCCGGTGTCGACGTCCAGCACGTGCAGCGTTTCCCAGTCCGAGCCGCCGGCGGAAAGTCCGTAAGCGAGATAGCGCCCGTCGGGAGAGGGCTGGAAGTCGACCAGTGCGATCGAGCCGTCGGGCGAGAGCTCGTTCGGATCGATCAGCACGCGCGGCGCCGCAGTGGGCGAGTCCTGTACGTAGAGAACCGATTGGTTCTGCAGACCGGAGTTGCGCTGGAAGAAAATCCGGCTGCCCGCGACCTGCACCGGCGTGTCTTCCTTGGGATAATTCCACAGCTGCGTCAGCCGCTGGCGTATCCAGGTCCGTACCGGAATCCTGGCCAGGTAGGCGTCCGTCACGGCGTTCTGCGCCTGCACCCAGCGATGCAGTGCCGGATTCTGCAGGTCTTCCATCCATTGGTAGGGCGCCGGCACACGGGTGCCGAAGTAATCGTCCACCGTGGAGTCGCGGGCTGCCGGCGGATAGTGAAGGACGCCGGCCGGCGACAACCCCAGGGTCGCGACGGCCAGCGTGGCGATTCGGTTCATGGCGGTCATCATTCTCGGTCACCTCCCCTGCAGCCCCTGCGCGCCGAGACGATAGCAGGATTGAGGCGGTGGGTCAGCGCCCGCGCATGATGTGTCCGCGGCCGTCGCGCATCTCGTTGTCGTGGAAGTTGTGCAGCTCCCCCGGACGACGAAAGGCGCGCTCGCCACGGTGCGGCAGCGGACCGCGCTGGAAACGACGCCGGGTGATGGGACTGCGCGCGCTGTAGGAATTGTGTGCGGACTAGCCACCGCCGACGGCGCCGTACGGTGTGTCGCGCGGAACGAAGACCTCGAAGCTCAACCCATAGTTGCCGCTGGTATCACGATTGGGGATACAGGGCAGATATGCCTTGATGTGCCGCACGCTGTAGAGGCTGAGCAGCGTCGCAGCGTTGCTCACGACCTCACAGTCTGCCTCATGCAGCCCCGAGGAGTTCTCAGCCGAGAACAGCACTGCACGCCACGTGCCCGGAATACCGCGGGTGCTGCCCACCTCATCGGTAGTCAGTGGCATGAAAGTCGAGAAGTCCATCGATATGCCGCTGTAAGTCACCTCCATCGGCGCGTTCATGCGGCCGCCCGACTGCGTGATCAGATACGTGAGCAGCTGTAGCAGCGCCGGACGTGGATAGCGAACACCCTCGAGGTACAGCGGGAAAACCAACTGGTGGCGTTGCCAGCTGCCCATCACCGCCCCGCTACCGGATGCCTCGGCCAGTGCGGGAGTACACAGGCAGGGATTGAGCCGGCTCTTCATGGGACCGCGCGTAAAGACGGTGCCGCCCGTGTAGGTGAAGTACACCTTGTGTTGACTGTTCGCGACATAGACACGGTGCGAGAGGAAGAAATCGGCGCCGAGCAGCATGTCCACGCCGCCGGCGGCTTCGCTGCCCCCGAGATCTGCATCGACGATGAACAAACGAGTATGGCGGATCTGCTCCCCGCCGATCTCAAAGCTTGCGATCGGTGCGCTCCAGATACGCAGCGCGCGGCCATCCACACCATTGATGGGCGCCGCCACCGTCACCCCGGGTGCGCCGGGTCGTATGCCCGCGCGTTCCGCAGCGCCGAGCCGCAGGATGGAGATGGCAGCACCGCTGTCGAGCAGCACGCGCACGGCGGTGCCGTTGACATAGGCGGTGCCGATGGCGACAGGGCTGGAGGTTTTCTCCAGCGGCAGCACCGAGAACGGCTTTGAAACGGCCCAGTAAGCCAGCGGGCTGGCCGTGCAGTTCTGCGGGCGCATCAGGCGAATCACCCGATCGGGAAGATCGTACTCGACGTCGCTCATCCCGAGCACGTTCTCACCCAGGATCCCATCGGCGCCAAAGGGTGCTTGACCGCCGACCAGGAACTGCATGTGCCGCACCGGCACTCCGGCGAGCATGAAGCGCTTCGCCTGAGTCAGCGCCGCATGCACGACGCCCCCGATCCCCTGCAGCGATATCTGCAGCGGAGCCGGTTGCAGCGGCAGGTGCAGCTGAGTCGCCGTGCGGCTCGACAGAGTACTGATGACCGAGCCGCTGTCGGCGAGCATCAGCAGCTCACTGCCATTCAGGCGGACGGGGACGAGCGCACTCCTGCCCACGATGCTCACCGGCAGCGTCACGAGCCGGCCGAGCGCGCAGTCGGCCGCCGCGCAAGTCAGCGGAGCGAGCAGCGCCGGCAATGCCAGCGTGAGGAGTCGCCCAATACGTAAGCTCATGGCTCAATCCTGCGTAGTCGGCCGCAGCCCCCGCGGGGTGAACGCACGCTCCAGCAGCTGGAACAGCGCCATCACGGCCAGCGCCAGCAGCGCCGCCGGGATTGCCCCCTGCAGGATCAGCGACAGGTCGTCCAGACGGATGCCGGTGAGAATCGGCTCACCGTAGCCACCCGCTCCGATCAGCGCCCCGAGGGTGGCGGTGCCCACATTGATCACGGCGGCCGTGCTGATGCCGGCGATGATCGGTCGCGCGGCCAGCGGCAGCTCGATACGCAGCAGCTGCACGGCCTTGGGAAGTCCCAGCGAGGCCGCCGACTCGGCGAGCGGTGCCGGGATGGAGGTCAGACCCGTGAGCGTGTTACGCACGATCGGCAGCAGGCTGTACAGGAACAGCGCCGCAATCGCCGGGCGAGCTCCGATCCCGAACAGCGGGATCATGAACACCAGCATCGCCAGTGTCGGCACGGTCTGCAGCACCACGCAAAAGCCCAGCACGGCCCGTCCCAGCGCCGGCAGCTTCGCGGCCGCGACACCCAGGGGCAGCCCGAGCACGATCGCCATGCTCAGCGATATGCCCACCAGCGCCAGGTGCTCGCCCGTCCAGCCCAGCAGCCGCTGCGCGAACCCCGCGCTCGCCGTCAGATCCGGCGAGCCTCGGGCCGGATGGTTGGACGGCGCAGCGCCGACCGTAGCGCCGGGCGCGGCGCCGACCGCGGCGGCGCCCTGCGGCTGCAGCGTCGCCAGGAAACGCGCGGCCACCTGCCGATCGTCCAGTCGCCGGATCTGTACGGCCGCATTCATCGCACGCATCGCCTGTACGGGTATGCGTCCGACCAGGGCATTCATGCTCGCCAACAACGCCGGCCAGCGCCGTACGGCATCCAGCCGATACAACCACACCGCCTGATAGTCGGGGAAATAGTTCCGATCATCGCGCAGCACCACCAGGTCGTCCGACAGGATCTGCGGATCGGTCGTATAGACATCCACTACATCTGCGGCGGCGTGCTCGATCGCGTGATAGGCGAGAGTGTGATCCATGCCGCGCACGCTACCCGGCTGCAGTCCGTACAACGCTCGCAGGCCTGGCCAGCCGTCTGCGCGCTGCATGAACTCATTGGATAATGCATAACGCAACCCCGTGTGAGCGCGCAGATCCGAGAGCGTGGCCAGATGCAGCCGCGTGGCGAGCGTGTGCGTGACGGCCAGCGCGTAGCGGTCCTGGAAGCCGAGTGAATCGCTCATGCCCAGGTCCCGCGCGGCCAGCACCTCGCGCAGCCGCTGCGTGTCGAGCGACCCCGGCACGTCGTGCAGCAGCTCCTCGCGCAGCGTTCCGGTGTACTCGGGATACACGTCGATCGCGCCGGTGAGCAGCGCCTGCCAGAGGATGCTGCTGCCGCCCAGCGCGCGCTGCTGTGTGAGCAGCAGCCCCTGCCGTTGCGCCTGCAGCTGCAGCAGATCCGCCAGCAGCACCGACTCGGCGAAGTATTTGGAACCCACCGACGGATGGGCCGGCTGAGCTGCCGGAGCGCGGCCGCACAGGCCCGCGCCGATGAGCGCGATGGCGAGCGGGATCAGCCGGGTTCGCATGGTCGGCTCAGACCACCCCGTTTATTCGCATTCACCTACGGCGCCTCGCTGCGTTCACCTACGACGCCTCGCTGGGCGGCTACGAAGCGGCGCACGAATTCGTCCGCCGGACGCTCGTAAAGATCGCCCGGACCACCATCCTGGCGGATGCGGCCGCCATGCATGAGCAGCACGCGTGAGGCCAGAAAGCATGCCTCCGTCAGATCGTGAGTGACCAGCACCACGGTCTTGTGCAGCGTGCGGAACAGCTCCCGCAGAGCCTGCTGCAGCTCGAAGCGCACCAGCGGATCGAGCGCGCCCAGCGGCTCATCGAGCAGCAGCGCGGGCGGATCGGTCATCAGCGCACGCATCACCGCCAGACGCTGGCGCTGGCCGCCCGAGAGCTCGCGCGGATAGCGCGTGAGCACATCCACGGGTAGTTGCATCAGCTCGGCGAGCTCGCGCGAGCGACTCTCGATGCGGCGCTTCGGCCAGCCCAGGTGCCGTGGCAGCAGCGCCAGATTCGCGCCCCCGGTCAAGTGCGGGAACAGCCCGCCCTCCTGGATCACGTAACCGATGCCCCGGCGCACGACGAGCCGCTGCGCGTAGGTGAGCGCTCGACCGTCGATCAATACCTGACCCTCGTCGGGCCATTCCAGGCCCAGCAGCAGCCGCAGCAGCGTGGATTTGCCCGCCCCGCTGCTGCCGAGCAGCGCCGTGACCGTGCCCGTGGCAAACTCCACGCTGAGCGCATCCAGCGCCGCAAAAGAGCCGTAGCGCTTGGTCACCTGCTGCACGCTGAACACCGCGGCCTCCGTGCGTCTGACAGGTGAAAGCGGTCGAGAGCGACCATCAGGCCGCTAGTCTACGCCAGGATAAGTTACGATCCAGCGCACCGATGAGCCTGCAGCCCTGTACCGCCGCCGCGACCAGCACCGCCACCGCCTTCGCATCCGAGGCGCGCGCCGGCCTCACGCGCAGCGGCCAGAAGAGCCTGCCACCGAGGTATTTCTACGACGCGCTCGGCTCGACACTGTTCGAAGCCATCACGCAGTTGCCCGAGTATGGACTGTCGCGCGCCGAGCGCCGCCTGTTCCAGGCACACGCCGCGCAGCTGGCCGAGCTCGCGCCGGCGGCCAGCGTGATCGAGTTGGGCAGCGGCAGCGCCGCGAAGACCGCGCTGCTGCTGCGAGCCCTGCTGCGTCAGCGCACCGTGAGCTACTGCGCCATCGACGTCTCCGCGGCGGCTCTGGAGATGACGCGGCAAGAGCTGGCGGGTCTGCCCGGGCTGCACGTGCGTACCGTGGAAAGCGAATACCTCACGGGCCTGGATACCGCGATGCAGGCGCGCATCGCGCACGGCTCGACGCTGGTGCTGCTGCTCGGCAGCTCGCTGGGCAATCTCGACTTCGGCGCCAGCGTGCGTTTCCTGCGACACGTGCGCGGCGCACTGCATCCCGGCGACCATCTGCTGCTCGGTGCCGATCTCATCAAGCCCGAGGCGCAGCTGCTGGCCGCTTACGACGATGCCCAGGGGGTCACTGCCGCTTTCAATCTGAATCTGCTTGCGCGCATGAATCGCGAGCTGGGCTGCGACTTCCGGCTGACTCAGTTCCGGCATCGCGTGCGCTTCAACCGCGACACACAGGACGTCGAAATGCACCTGGAGTCTCTGATCGATCAGAGCGTGCATTTCGCCGATTTCGCAATCGCGTTCCGCGCCGGGGAAACCATCCACACCGAGAGCAGCCACAAATACAGCCTCACCGAGCTCGATCGGCTGGCGGGAAACTGCAGCTTTCGCAGCGCCGCGCGCTGGGTCGATGCGGAGGGGCAATTCGCCAGCTACCTCGGCGTTGCCGTGTAGCGGCCTCTGCGGTGTGGCGGCCTCGTCGACGTCGCCGCGGCCCTCACGACTCGGCGCCCGACGTGCCTGTTCCCCGGTGCAGTAGCTGCTATTACCAGCAGGGGAATCCAGAAGGAGCTGGTGGCCCAGAGCAGCAGCGTGAAGGGCCCTACGAATTCCAGCAAGGACCAGCAGCAGCCATGATCCATTCAGGCCATGCTCGAGGTCCGGCTTGACCGCGCTGACGGTCACGAGGCTCAGGAACGTGTAGACCATCGCCGCCCACAGAGCCACGCCGAGCCAGAAGAGGGGAGGCAGAAGATCCGCGAAGACATCGAAAGTCGCGAGCTGGCTGGCGAGCACCCCGGTCGCTGCCACGATCGTCAGGAATGCCGGACCGCGCTCGTGACTCGCGAAGTCGGCAAGCACCGCACGGGGCGCGATCACGCATCGAAAGATCAGCAGGATCCACAGCGTCGGATATGCTCCCAGCGAGACCGCGAACAGCGCCCACGACAGGACATCGAACTGCAGCAGCCTTGCGGCGACGGCGATGATCCCGGTGGCCATCACCAGCGCGAAATAACCGGGGAAAAAGCTCCTGACCCAGGCGAAGCGCGGACCGCTGGTATGCTCGTGGCCGTTCACGCATCCTGCGTCTGTCGTCGAACATAGGGATGCTCAGGCCGCAGACGGTTCCCCATACGGGCTATATTCCCAGGCAATTTTCCGTGCGATAGAAGATGGAGGTACTCCACGCATTCACGTTGATCGGGCCGAGGCCTCTGAAGTCCAGCCTGCGGAATTTCAGGCCCGCGAGGAAATCGAACCCTTCCTGGTATTTGCTCCGATCGGAGTTGTCCCACACGATTATCCCGTCCGGCTTCAGAGCCCGAACACACACACGCGCGCATTCCACGCGTTCTTCTCCATCTATGGTGACCACGTCGAAGAGCTCACCGCTGCCGAGAATCTGCCGAGCGTAATTTTCCTTCTCCGAGGCATGCACGAGCTCGACGTTCTGCGGAATGACCGCGCACATCCTCTTGTACCAGGCGGCGTCGTATTCGCAGGCGACCACGGTGGTGACCCGTGCCGCCCACCATAGCGTCGATGCGCCGCTGCCGTATTCGAAGACCCGCATTCCCCGGCTGATGCGCGGGCTGATGAACTGCACGCTGGGGTACGTCCACCACGGAACAGGCTTCCCCGATCCATCGACCGCCGCTTTGTCGCAGCGGCTCCTGATCCACCCGGTGGTCTCGAGGTAACTGTCCGTGCTGAAGAACATATCGGCTCGAGTGCGCCGCGCGCGCCGCTTTGCGGCCGCCCAGGGCAGAACTCTCACGAAGCTCTCCAGAGGGTGCAGCTTTTCCAGTCGCTCAGCGCTCTGCAGAGCCTCGAGCAGATACTCGCGGGTGGCGGAACTCTTCATGTATGGACAGTATCCTCGTGCTGGTACTGCCCGCATCATATCTCACACCCGGGCCGAGCCTCGACTGCCGATCAGCGGCAGTGATCTGATCGCCGTCGACCCGCGAAGAAGCGCAGGTCGAGGCCGACGCTATTCCGGCAGTCGCTCGAGCAGGGTCGAGCCGGGAGAGGGCGGCGTCGGAGTGTCGGTGCCGACAGTTTGTCCGTTCGGGGTGCGCTACTGGTATTGGGGCGTAGCGTCGAGGTCGTAGTGCTGACCGTCGGGCGCGACGGCCTGCCGGCCGTTGCAGCTGAATGAAGCCTCAGCGGCGCTCCATTGGTAGGACACGAGCGAATGGGAGCTCGCGAACTGCTCGACGTCCGGGCGCTCGGCAACAGCGCTGACATTCAAGCCCGAGCACGCCTCGCTCATCGCACTTTCGGTGAAGCGACGGACGTAATCGCGAGCATCCATCGGCGCGTTGTAAGGACGGCCATTCGGGTCGCCCATTGCGATCAGGGTCCTTCGGTCGGGCGACAGTACCGGCACCACTGCGTTGGGCCACAGCGGGTACTTGCGGACGATCCCGCCGGCGACCTTCCAGCCTCTCGGAACGTCGATGCCGCGGAATCCGACTACGGCGATGCGAGAGCTACTGGATAACATCATCTGGAACTGCCTTACGGGCCGCCATGCGATGTTCGCGGCCGGCGCCGGTGACGCGCGCCGCTATGCCCGAGGATTCTCGCCGATAGTCGGATTTCGGGATCCGGATCATCCGGACCTTGCTGCTCTCGCGGGCTTCTGCGAACCGAACGAGCAGTTTTACTGTGATGCCTGGTCGGGTCCAGCCCCAAGCGATTGCCGCGTCGAAAAGGAGGCCACCATGCTCAAGATGGTGTGGGAAGGACCGATGCCGCCGTACGATGAGGCCCCGGATGCAGTTGTTCTTACGGCTGAGCATGCCGGACAGGCGCTGGAGCTGGCGACCCTGACCAATCCGGGACCGT
>JASHPX010000131.1 GCA_030037905.1 Gammaproteobacteria bacterium | reverse complement strand
GTGCGCGGGCCGTGGCGGCCGGCTGCGGGCTGCTCGCCCTGCTGGCCATCGCCGCGACCGTGGCGGCGGTGTTCAGCATGCAGCGCGCGCGGCGCGCCGAGCGGGTGGCGCAGCAAACGCGGGCGGTGTCCGAGCAGGCGCGGCAGCAGGCAGAAGGGTTGCTGGGCTTTCTGACCGATGACTTCGTGAACGAGCTCACGACCTTTGGGCGCTACCAGACCATCGCCGAGCTGTCGCAGCAGGAGATCGACTACTTCCAACACCTGCCTGCTTCGCTCAAGGATCCCGAGACCGTGCGCAGCGGCGCGCTCGCGCTCTTGAACCATTCGCAGGCCGCTGATTCGACTGACGACCTCGTCACGGCCGGCAAGAACGCGGCTGAAGCGGTGGCGCTGCTGGAGGCGTTGCGGCGCACTGACCGTTCCGATGCGACGACGGTGGTGCTGGGGCGCGCCTATGCAGGCCTGGGCGAAGTCCGGAATGATGACGTTGACTTTCCGGAGGCGGCCCTCGCGCTCCGCCGAGCGGTCGAGCTGTTACGCCCGATCGCCGCCGAGCCGTCGGGAGCGTCGGTGGCGGCTCGTCGTGCTGAGCTCCACGCATTGGCCTGGCTCGAGCTCGTGGAAACCAACACCGGACAGAACGACGGCGCAGTGCGCGACGCGCGCGAGGCACTGCGTATCGGGAGGCAGCTCGGGGTGCCCAACCACGGCGATCTGACCACGGACGCGGACTACGCCGTGGCGGAAGCGTTTCTCGTTGACGCATTGGTCAATCTCGGCAGCGACGCCGAAGCGCGCCAAGCGGGCGAGGAGAGTCTTGCCGTGGCCGACCAGGTCGTGGCGCAGCGCCCGCAATATGGGTGGGGGTTGTTGGGCAAGCAGTGGGACGAAGCCTTCCTCTCCAATATGGCGCTCGATGAGCTCGATCCGTCCGAAGCCGTGCATTTCGCGATGCAAGACTTGCAGACCGGGCTCGCGCTCATCGGGATTGAACCCAAGAACCGGGTTTACCTCGATGAGCTCGGCCTCGAATACGGCGACGTCAGCGCCTCGATGTGGGCCGCGGGCCGGCTGCGCGAGGCGGTCGGCTACGACCGCCAAGCGGTGGAGACGTTCGGGCAGGCCAGCGCAGGCGGGGGACTCAACCTTGGGAATATGATTTTCGCCATGGCCCTCACGGGGTCCCGACAGGCGCAGCTCGGCGACTTCTCAGGATCTGCCGTAACCGCGGCCGCGGCCGACGCTCTCCTCAGCCCGAGCATGCTGCGCAAGCTCGGGCTCGCCGGGGCGGAGGCGCTTTTCCATGGCGCTCGCGCTTATCCGGGAGTGACTGTCGCCTATGAGCGCGGCGACTTCGGCGCGGCGCGGCGTCTCGCGCGCGCTGCCCTGGCGCCATTGCAAGCCCACCCACCCAGCGGCGGGGGCCGGGGACCCGAGATGATATGCGCTCTTTCCCAAGTCGAAGGGCGCGCCGATTACGCTCTCGGGGACTTCACGGCGGCCGCGCAGGCCGAGGGCGCGGCACTGCAGGCCTGCAAGGCCGGCGGCGACGACTTGAGAAACCAGCGCACCGCGGCCCAGGTCACCACCTGGCTATCGATGGCGCTGGCACGAGAGGGCAAGCGTGCGGAGGCGGCGCAGACGATCGGCCCGGTCGTCATGATGTATCGCGGGCTCGAGAAGAAGAATGACGGCGATGCGTGGCTGCCGCTGGAATTCGCCGGGGCCCTGTACGCGCAGTCGCTGAGCGAGCCGCGGCATCGCGCCGCGCTGCTTCGACAGGCGAGCGGGCTGGTCGATCATCTGATCCCCGCCATAGCGCGGCTGCACGACACGCAGGCGTGGCGCGCGCGCATCGAGGCGGCGCAGCGTCCGGGTGCCGTCGAAGCCGGACGTTGAGACGACGGCGGGGGTCGCATCCGGCGACTCGCCGCGGAGGGCCGGCTTCGCCGGCTGTCATGCCAGGGCCTGGACCGCAGTTCGATCCGCCCGCAGCGGATACACCGTATGGCGCGCTGTTCCTCGCCAGCGATCCGAGGCGGTTCCTGGAAAATCTCACCCGGGGCCGCGGGTGGTCCGGGCGGGTGCTGCCGCAGGAATCTGTCGAGGCGGCCCTGGACCGCATCCTCATGGTGGGAGGGCAGCGCCGCCTGAATCAGTTGCGCGATCAGGCTCGCGCGATTGCTCCCGCGCTCGGGTACGAAACGCAGCTCGAGCGGCTCGAGGTCTTGATCGGTGCCCTGCTCGGTTCGCAGGACGCAAAATATCTGCAAGCGAAGCAGGCGCTGCCGTGCGCTGCCGGCCGGCCATACGACCCGCAGAGGCTCGAGGTGTTCGACTCGCTGTTCGCGGCATTGAACCGCACGGCGCTGGAGGATGTTGCGGATCGCGCCTCCGCGGGCACCGCGCTCGAGAGCTTTGCATTCTACGAGGTGTACTTTTCCAACTACATCGAAGGCACCACCTTCGAGGTCGAAGAAGCCGAGGCGATCGTGTTTCAGGGTCGGATCATCGCAAGCCGCAGCGAAGACTCACACGACATTCTGGGAACGTTCACTGCGGCTACGACTCGCCCCTGGCGCGACCAACCCGCCGAGACAGCCGATGACTTTCTGGTTTGGCTGCAAAACGTCAACGCGCTCGTCCTGCAGAAGCGAGCTGAAAAGAGACCCGGGGAGTGGAAGGACAGACCCAACCAAGCCGGGAGCACCTACTTCGTCCTGCCGGAGCTGGTGCCGGGCACTCTGCGGGAAGGATTCGAGCGGATTCGCGGACTGGCGCATCCGCTCGCACGCGCAATCATGACGCTATTCGTCGTGACCGAGGTGCATCCATTCACCGATGGAAATGGCCGCACGGCGCGGCTGGCGATGAATTGCGCGCTGAGCGCTCGGCAGCTGAGTCGCATCAGCATTCCGACGGTCTACAGAGAGGACTATCTGCTGCCGCTGAAGGCATTGAGCCACAACCAGGTGGCCGAGCCTCTGATTGTGTCGTTGAGCCGAATCCAGCGCTGGTCTGCGGCGTTCGATTACCGGTTGCCGAGGCCGGAGCTTCGCGCCCGCCTCGCTCGCTGCAACGCATTCCAGGAAGATTTGCGCAACTACAAGCTGCTGTTTCCGGGCGGGTGATCTCGATGCGGCCCCCTCTCCGCGCGTCGCAAGCGTCTCGAGCGCAGTGAGGCGCGCTCGGGCAGCCTCCACGCAGGCTCAGCCCGCAGCGTCCTCCTGACACGCCGCCTTCGTCCTAAGTAGTGTACATATTTGACAACCGTGAATCATTTATATACGTTACTTTATGGCTCATCTACGACGCCGCCATCTCGTTGCGCGGCTGCAAAAAAGCGCCCGCTTCTGGCCGGTGATCGGCGTGCTGGGCCTGCGACAGGCCGGCAAGTCCACGCTGCTGGCCCGCCTGCTCGGCATTCCCAACCACGTCACGCTCGACGATCAGGACACGCTCGAAGATGTCCGCATCTCCGCCAAGAACTTCCTGGCCAAGCTGCCTGCTCCACTGGCAATCGACGAGGCACAAAAGGCGCCCACGCTTTTCGATGCCGTGAAGCTCGCTGTAGATCGCAAACGCACGCCGGGAAAGTATTTTCTGACTGGGTCGTCCCAGTTCTCCGCTCGCATCGGCATTCGAGAGTCCCTCACCGGCAGAATAGGTCTGCACTATTTATATCCTTTGACGCTGGCCGAGGCGCACCAAGCGGAATTCTCCGCGAAGCACGCCACGCCGCTCCACGGCGAACAGCCACGCTTTCCACAGGCGAGAGCGCTCGAGCAGCTCGCATGCGGAGGGCTACCCACGCCGCTTTTCACGCGCGGCGCGCAGGAGCGCAGGCTCTTCTTCATGGGCTGGCTCGAAACCACGGTCGTGCGAGACGCCGCACGAGCCTTTGGCGGTCGATACGATCCCGATATGGGCTGGTCCATCCTGCGCCAGCTGGCGCGCACGCTTGCGAATGGCGAAGTTCCCACGCTCAAACATTTCAAGCAGAACTCCCGCACGCTGCGCAGGTACCTGCAGGCTTTCGAGGACATCTTCCTGCTGCAGAAGCTCTCGCCGCACGATTCCAGTACCGCGTACGACGCATGGCTACCCACGGATACCGGAATCGCCAGCTTTCTGATGGACGGAACCCTGGGCGAGGGACGCAGCCTGAGCCTGGGAAGAATATTCGTCCTGAAGGAAATCCGCGCGGTAGCGGAATACGCCGGCAGACGGATCCCGCCGGTGTTCTACAAGAGCGCGCGGGGAAGTCCCGTGGATTTCATCTGGTCGGGCATCCCAATCAAGGTATCGGTGAGTCCCAAATCCCAGACGGCATACGATGAAAGGGCTCTCGAGGGCGCAATGAACAAGCTGAGAGCCAAGGCGGCGGTGCTGGCCTGGTCCCATGACGGGATGGAGCTGCAAAAGGGCGGCATCTCGCACGTGCCCTGGACCTACTGGTCCTGACGCTCCGTGTCGCTCGAGGCGTAAGATGCGCCGAGCGGGACGCGGGTGCGCCGATCGAGGCTCGGCGCGCCTATCTTTACGCTCTGGACCTGCTCGCACTCGCGGACGAAAATGGCTTTCGGGATGAGGACACGGTGGGAGTCGTACGCGAGGCGTTCCGCGTCGGGGGGCAGCTCGGAGCTCCGCGTGGCGGCGATCTGATCGTAAACGCCGACTACGCTTTCGCCGGAGCGCAGCTCACCTTGGCTCTTGCCAATCTCGGCCGCAGCGAGGAGGCATACCGAGCGGGCGAGGAAGCCCTCGCTGTGGCCGATCAGGTCCTCGGGCAGCGCCCACAGTATGGCTGGGCATTGGGCGCCAAGCAGACCGCCGAGCACGCGCTGGTCACGGCCGCCCTCGAGCAGCTCGATCCGGCCGAAGCTCTGCAGTTCGCAGCGCAACAGGAGCAGGCCGCACTCGCCCTCGTCGGAATCGAACCCGGGAATGTGGCGTACGCCAACGTGCTCGGCATTGCCTACGGGGATGTTGGTGATTCGATGCGGGCCGCAGGTCGATGGCGCGAGGCGCTGGCAAATTATCGGCAGGCGATCGAAATCCTTGGCCGCGCGGGCGAACGCGGAGGAGGATTGAGCCCTGCTGTGAACATAACCGATGCGATGGCCGATACGGCGGCACTGCAGGCGCAGCTTGGTGACTCGGTGGGCGCGGCCGCGACCATCGCTGCGGCCGATGGCTTCATGAGCCCGAGCACGCTGCAAAAGTCCGGGCTCGCCGGCAGTTACGTGGTAGAGTTCTTCGACGCTCTGCGAGCTTATTCAGCGGCGGCTGCCCGCTACGAGCAGGATGACTTTGCAGCGGCGCGGCTCGGTGCACACAACGGTCTCGCGCCATTGCGGGTTCTGCGATCTCACGGAGCGGTCGAGACACGGTTGTCCAACGACGCGCTGTGCCGTCTTTCCGATCTCGAGGGTCGCGCCGACTATGCTCTCGGAGCCTTCGCAGCTGCCGCGCAGGCCGAGAGCAGCGCACTGCCGGCGTGCAAGGCGCTCTATTTGATCGACATCGCCGCTCGCCGCGCTTCGGCCCAAGTCACCACGTGGCTCTCCATGGCGCTGGCCCGTGAGGGCGAGCGACAGGAGGCGGCGCAGACGATCGCTCCGGTGGTCACGATGTACCGCGCGCTCGCCGCGAGGAATCACGGCGATCAGTGGCTGCCGCTGGACTATGCCGGCGCCCTGTATGCTCAGGCGCTGAGCGACCCGGGCCAGCGCGCGGCGCTGCTGCGGCAGGCGAGCGGGCTGGTCGATCATCTGGCCCCAGAGATCGCGCAGTTGCACGACACCCGCGAATGGCGCGCACGCATCGAGGCGGCGCAACGCCGCGGCGGTGCCATCAGCCGTGCTGAAGGGCCGCTGGCGCCATAGATGGCGGTGACGCCGAGCTGCCCTCCGTTGCGCCTGGATCGATCACCCCGTCCATTCAGCAAAGGCTAACAGGGCCTTCTCAGGAAGCTCTCCCTGATAGAAGCGTCTCGCCCACGCCAAGCGGCGCTCTTTGCGACTCATCTCAGCCGGAAGAGACGACTCGACGATTTTGCGTGCGGTCTCAAACATGGAGGATGCGATTCGGATGCGCTGATCGGGACTCATTTGCCGATACCGCTCCCTGACGATTGGCTCCATCTGTGGCGACGTATCGTTCACTTTGAGACCTCCTCGAGCAGGGCGTCGACGCCCAGCTTGGTATGCAGCACCGCCCTGCGCGCAATCTGCCGCAATCGTCCGCAGCGGGGCGCTGGCGCTCATGAATCATCCACAAAGCAGCGCTGCGGGGATAAGATCATCTGATCCCCGTGATTGCGCGGCTGCACGACACGCGAGCATGGCGCGCACGCATCGAGGCGGCGCAGCGCACTGCCGGCGTGCAAGGCGGTCTATTTGATCGACATCGCCGCTCGCCGCGCCCCGGCCCAGGTGAGCATCGTTCGGGTAGGGAGGAGCAGGGTCGGCGTGGATCGCGCCTGTAGCTCGGCCTGGTGCTTACCTGCACACCGTGGCTTCATTTGCCCCGGCGCAGGCGCCCGCGTATCGTAGTTGTTCCGGGGGCTCCAAACAAAATAGCCAGCTCCCCGCAGGATCTGACGAGAATGAGCGTCGTGGCACGAACCCCCGCCCTGTCCGCCCTGGCCGGAGATGCCGCGGGATCCAGGCGCGGAGCCTGAGACCGTCCCATGGCAGACGATCTCTTCGACGGCGTTCTGGGCAGCGAGGAGGACAGCCCCGACGCCATCGCCCCCGAGACTGCGGCCGGCGCCGACGCCTTCGCGGCCGCCACCGCCGCCATCCTCTCGCGCCAGGACACCGGTGTCGCGCGCAAGACGGAAGTGTTCCTGGACAAGCAGGCGCGGTTGCTCGACCTTCAGGCGCAGCACCTGGAGGACGAGCACGCCTCTCGCCTGACCCACCTGCGTTTGACGATCGCCGCCGCCAAGCGCAAGCGCTACCTCGATCACATCCGCAACACCCTGTACACATTCATCGCGCTGCTGGTGCTGGGCGTGCTCATCGGTGCGGTGCGCATGACGGTGGAGGCCATGAGCGATCACGGCCTGGTCATCGAGAGCTTCACCGTGCCGCCCGACCTCGCCGCCCGCGGTATCAGCGGCCAGGCGCTGGCCGATGATCTGGCAAACCGGGTGGCGGCGATTCAAGCCGCCATGAGTCACCGTACGCTGGCGCAATCGGAGGCGGTGCGGACCGACCAATCCACGGCCCTGCAGGTGCAGATCCCCGAGACCGGCATCTCCCTCGATGAGCTCGAGCGTTTCCTGCATCGCTGGCTCGGGCACCAGACGGTCGTGAACGGCGAGCTGCGGGACGAGGCGGATGGCCAGCTCGCGATCCTCCTGCACATCGCCGGTGCCGCTCCCATCGAGGTGCGCGGACCTGCCGATCAGCTCGATCGGCTCATGCGTGATGCCCAGGCGCTGGTCGCCAGCACGACGCCGGCCCCCGCCGGCGCGTCGGGCACCGCTGACTCCCCCTCTGCCCCTCCATCTGCCGCTGTCCTTCCTCCTCCGCTGCTGCAGACGCAATACCAACCCTGGCTCGCCTACGCCGAGGGGATGACTGGCGACACAGCCGCGGCCAGCACGCTGATCAACCAG
>JASHPX010000130.1 GCA_030037905.1 Gammaproteobacteria bacterium | reverse complement strand
ATCGCGCTGGGGCTGACCGGCGCGGCCGAAGCGGCGCTCGCCAGCGCAGCCGCCGGCTGCGACGCCGGGCCCGCCGTGGGAGCAGCCGAATCGGCTGCCGCGGCCGCTGCCGATCCCGGTGCGCGCGCGCACGCGGCGAGCCCCACTGTCATCAGGATCAGGGCGAGGTACTGTACGGTGCGTCTGGACGTTTCGAGATGCTTCATGGGTGCTCCCGTCTGGATGACGGCCGACGCACGCCCAGCGCTAGCGCATTCCCTGGACGTACGAGGCGACGTCGCGCATTTCCTCCGGCGTCAATCGGCTCGCAATGGTGTGCATGATCACATCGTACGCTCCGCCGTTGCTCGCGCCTTTGGTGTCGCGCGTGTAGCGGGTATCCGAGGCGTACTGCATCAGCTGCGCGAGCAGATAGACCGCGTGCTGTGCACGCAGCTGCGGAAAGCCGGCGGCCGGCACGCCGCGTCCGACCGGTCCATGGCAAGCCATGCACGCCGGGATGTTGCGCGAGGGGTCACCCCCGCGATACAGGTTCTCTCCGAGCTGCCAGTAGGAGGGATCGGCCTCCAGCCCGGTCGGCACCTGTGTCGAGAAATATGCCGCGAGATCTTCGATGTCCTGCGCGGACAGGTTCGCAGCCTGCGTGGGCATCACGCCGCTCGGATCGACTCGCGTCTTGTCGTGAAAGGCCTGGAGCTGCGCCTCCAGATAGATGGCATTCTGCCCGGCCAGGACCGGCCACTGCGGATTGGTGCTGTTGCCGTTCGGCCCGTGGCAAGCCACGCACGTGGCAGCCTTCATCGCCCCCGCCTCGGCAGAGCCGGCGGCATGCGCCAGCGCCGGGACGAGCGCCGCCGCGCACAACAACCCCATCCAACGCGTCATAGCCATCATTTCCGATCAGCTCCCGTCGATCGTAACTGTTCTGAAGGACAGTGAATCCGTCAATTGTACACTAGCGCGGCCGCCCGGCCGCACGGTCCTCGCGGGCCTGTGCGGTGGCATGAGCGGTTCTGAGGGCGCCAATGGGAACCACGAGCACCATGAGCACTTACCAGGACGCGCGGCTGCTGCAGAGCGCCGCGGCCCACCGCCAGTTTCCCGCCGACTCGGGCGCGGAAGTGGCGATTGCCGGACGTTCCAATGCCGGCAAGTCCAGCGCCATCAACGCCATCACGGGCCGGCGGGCACTCGCGCGCACCAGCAAGCAGCCCGGCCGCACGCGGCTGGCGAATTTCTTCGAGCTGGCACCCGGCGAACGTCTGGTGGACCTGCCGGGGTACGGCTTCGCGCGCGGGCCGCGAACCGAGCGGGCGGGCTGGCAGAACCTGGTGCAAGTGCTGGGCACGCGGCGCTCGCTGCGCGGTGTGCTGCTGGTGATTGATGCGCGCCGCGGGATCAGCGCCCGTGACGAGCAGCTGCTCGTCTGGGCCGAGGCGCTGCAGCGGCCGGTGCACGTGCTGCTCTCCAAGGCCGATCAGTTGAAACACGCCGCGGCTCGCGAGCTGCTGGCGCGCGCGCAGACGCAGCTCGCCGGCCGCGCGAGCGCACAGCTGTTTTCAGCGCACGCAGGCACGGGCATCGAGCAGGCGCGTGCACAGCTGGCCATCTGGCTGCATCCGGAGCGCCATAGAAAAAACCCCGGCAGTTCGGAAGAACTACCGGGGCAGTAGAATCCGACGCGGGTCTCTGCGCGCCGGATCTGCCCGCTTAGGGAGGGAAGCGGGGAGTGCGCTTGCACTCGATAAATTAGAGAGCTGCGATCGCAGGAAGTTCCGGTTACGCGCTCGAGGTTTGCTTTTCGGCGCGCAATCAATGGTTTGTGGTCAAAACTGTCGCCGCGGTCCGGAGAGTGCGCCGCAACGCTCCGGCCGCGCGCCCGGAGCGCGGTCGTGGCGCGACTACGGTCGCTACGGCGCCGCTGCTGTGGCGCGGCTGCTCGATGCCGCTGCTCGATGCCGCCGCTACGACGCAGGCGCCTGCGCGGCGCTCACAGCGCCCAGGTCAGACCGATCGAGGTCAGATTCATCATGGAGGTGTGAGCGACGTCGAACATCTCGAACTCCAGACGCGCGCCGAGCCGCCCCCAGCTGTTACCGGCGCCAACTCCCCAGGCCACGCTCGCGCCGGTGCGGTCGAATGAGGGCACCAGGGGCAGGCCCGAGCGGGCGTCGGTGCGCCAGTCGATGATGCCGACCTTGCCGAACAGGTGCACGACGGGGATCGGCAGAATGCCGAGGCCAAACGCTCCAACGCTGTAGGTATCGGCGTAGTTGACGCCGCCGAAGGCGCGCGGGAAGCCGTCGTAATCGATCTCGCCCGCGAAGATGGGCAGAGGCTGATATCCGAGGGCGACCTCGTAGCCGACATCATGGGCGCTGGCGTCGTAAGTGGTCACGTCGAAATTCTCGTTCGACTGACCGACCGAGCCGGCGACGTAGAAGCCGCTGGCTGCAGACGCTGGCCGGGAGCCAAGCGCCGCCATCGTGGCGATGCCGGCGATTCCAATCAGAACGACTCTGTGACAGCGAAAACGTCTCATGAGCGCCTCGCGGACCGGGCCGAGGCGGCAAGACTGCCAGATTGGCCCAAGTAAGGCCAATCGGCGCCCTGGGCTGTGCTGATCTGCCTGCCGGGCTCTCTAGTGAGCCTCATCCCAGTTGGCCCCCTGGCCGATCTGCACCTGCAGCGGCACCCGCAGCTGCGCGGCAGCGCACATGAGCTCGGAGATACGCGCGCCTGCCTCAGACACGAAATCCTCGCGTACCTCGAACACCAGCTCGTCGTGTACCTGCATGATGAGGCTGACCGGTACCTGCTGCTCGCGGCACCAGGCGTCGACCGCCAGCATGGCGCGCTTGATGATATCGGCCGCCGTGCCTTGCATCGGCGCATTGATCGCGCTGCGCTCCGCGTACTGCTGCAGCTGTCGGTTGCGCGAGTTGATGTCCGGCAAAAACAACCGCCGTCCGAACACCGTCTCCACGAACCCCTCGCGCCGCCCCTGCTCGCGCGTGCGCTCCATGTAGCGCCGCACGCCCGGGTAGCGCGCAAAGTACAGGTCCACATAGCTCTGCGCCGCGGCGCGCGGCACCCCGAGCTGCCGCGCCAGGCCGAAAGCAGACATGCCATAGATCAGCCCGAAGTTGATCGCCTTGGCCGAGCGGCGCTGCTCGGCCGTGACGGCGTCGATCGCGACCCCGAGGACCTCGGCGGCGGTGGCCTGATGGATGTCGCGCTCCTCGGCGAAGGCACGCAGCAGGCCCTCGTCTTCGGACAGGTGCGCCATGATGCGCAGCTCGATCTGCGAGTAATCGGCCGCGAGCAGCCGGTAACCGGGGGGGGCCACGAAGGCCTGGCGAATGCGCCGTCCCTCGCGGCTGCGGATCGGGATGTTCTGCAGGTTCGGATCGCTGGAGGATAGCCGGCCTGTCGCGGCCACCGCCTGGTGATAGCAGGTGTGCACGCGGCCGGTGTCGCGATTGATCTGCTCCGGTAGCCGCTCGGTGTAGGTGGAGCGCAGCTTGGCGAGCCCGCGGTAGTCCAGGATGATCTGCGGCAGGCGGTAGCTCGCGGCCAACTCCTCGAGCACGTCCTCGGCGGTCGAAGGAGTGCCTCCTGGAGTTTTGCGCAGTACCGGCAGCTGCAGGCGCTCGAACAGGATCTGCTGCAGCTGCTTGGGCGACTCGAGATTGAAGGGCGTGCCGGCCTCCGCGTGCGCCTGCTGCTGGATCTGCACGAGCCGCGCTGCGATCTCCGTGCTCTGCACACGCAGCATCTCGCGATCGATGAGCACACCGTGGCGCTCCATGCGCTGCAGAACGGGCACCAGCGGCTGCTCGATGTCGCGATAGAGGCTTTCCAGCGAGCGGTGACGCGCGAGCTTGGGCCACAGCACGCGGTGTAGCCGCAGCGTGACATCCGCGTCCTCGGCGGCATACTCCGCGGCACGCGCCACGTCGATCTGGTTGAACGCGAGCTGCCGGCTGCCCTTGCCGGCGAGATCCTCGAGCCGGATGGTCTGGATGCCGAGGTAGCGGGCCGCCACCGAATCGAGGTTGTGCCGCGTCGCGGTGCTGTCGAGCACGTACGACTCCAGCATGGTGTCGAAGCGCTGCCCCTCCAGGTGAATGTCGTCATTGGCCAGCGCGTGCATGTCGAACTTCAGGTGCTGGCCGAGCTTGGGACGCGTCGGATCCTGCAGCAGCGGGGCGAGGGCCTGGAGTACACGTTCGCGGGAAAGCTGTGCAGGTGCGCCCGGATAGTCGTGCGCCAGAGGCACGTAGGCCGCATGTCCCGGCTCGATGCAGAACGACACGCCGACGATCTGCGCGCTCATGTAATCCAGGCTGTTCGTCTCGGTGTCGAATGCGAACAGCTCGGCACGCGAGAGCGCTTCGATCCAACGCGCGAGCGCCTCCCACTCGGTGACCGTCTCGTAATGACGCGGTATGGCGGCGAGCGCCGCCGCCTGAGGATCGGTCGCCACGAGCAGCTCGCTGACCGCCGCAACCGGCTCTCCGGCACCCGGCCCGGAAGCCGGACCGACGGTTGCGGATGTCTCTGCGCTCGCGCCGCCCGCCCCGTCCGCGGCGGCCGTTCCCGTCGCCGACGCCTCCAGCTGCTGCAGCAGCGAGCGCAGCTCCAGGCGCCGATACAGCGCGCGCAGTCGCGCAACGTCGGCTTCCCGCCGCAACAGGGACGCCGCTTGCACCGGCAGCGGCAGATCGGTGTGGATGGTGGCGAGCTGGCGCGATAGCGCCAGCGTCGATAATCCGGCGCGCAGGTTCTCGCCGACCTTGCCGGCAATCTCCTCGCGGTGCTCGAGCAGCGCATCGAGAGTGCGATACTCGTTGAGCCATTTGGCGGCAGTCTTCGGCCCAACCTTCTCGATGCCGGGAATGTTGTCCGAGCTGTCGCCGACCAGGGCGAGATAGTCGATGATCTGCTCGGGAAAGACGTCGAATTTCGCCTTCACGCCGTCGCGATCGAGCACCGCGCCGCTCATGGTATTGACCAGGGTGATCTCGGGGCACACCAGCTGCGCCATGTCCTTATCGCTGGTGGAGATCAGCACCTGCTGTCCGGCGCGCGCCGCGCGGCAGGCCAGTGTGCCGATCACGTCGTCCGCTTCCACGCCCGACTCGCGCAGCACCGGCAATCCCAGCGCCTCGACCGCTTCGAGCAGCGGCTCGATCTGGGGTCGCAGCTGATCGGGCATCGGCTCGCGATGCGCCTTGTACTCGGCAAATAGATCGTCGCGGAACGTGCGTCCCGAGGCATCGAATACCACGCCGACGTGGGTCGGATTGTATTCGCGCAGGAATTTCAGCAGCATCGTCAGCACCCCATGGATCGCCCCCGTCGGCTGTCCCGCCGAATTGGACAGCGGCGGCAGCGCGTGAAATGCGCGAAACAGGTACGAGGAACCGTCGATGAGGACGAGGTCCGGGGCTCTCATGCCGGCGGAGTGGTGCCCGCTGGCGGTGTGGAGCTGCCCGGCGCTGTGGGGCTCGCGGGGGCCGATGTCCCCGGTGCGTGGGGCTGTGCGCTATTGGGCTGTGCGCTATTGGGCTGCGCGGTGCCGGGTTGCTGCGCGCCACCCGACTGGGAGCCGGCGGGCGCCGGGGCAGTCGCGGCCGGGACCTTGGCCTTCTGCGGAGCGGGCAAGTACAGCGGACCCTTCTGGCCGCAGCCCGCGAGCAGCGCCGCGGCGCAGAAGGCCGTCAAGAGTGCGATCGCGCGGCGTGCGCGCGGCGCGCTCATGAGTGCTCTCTGGCGGCGCTGGTGTCGGCAGCACCCGCCGCCGGGCTCGGCGAAGGATTCAACGCGGCTCACTCCTTGCGTGCGAGGCGTTGCGCGATGCGTCGGTACGCCTCGCGAAATGGTATACCTTCCCGCACGACCAGAGCGTAGGCCTGCTCGGCCGCCCGCACGTCGGGGTCGATGCGGATGCGCTCGGGGCGGAAGCGCACCGCGTCCAGCGCCGCCGCCACGATCGGCAGGGTCTCACCGGCGAGGTCGATGCCGCGGAACAGCGGATATTTCAGCAGCTGCAGATCGCGGTGATATCCCGAGGGGAGCTTCGCACACACCGCGAGCGCTTCCGTCAGGCAGGCCAGGGCCGTGGCGCCGCGGCCGCGTACCAGCTCGAGTACGTCGGGGTTGCGCTTCTGCGGCATGATCGAAGAACCCGTCGTGAACGCTTCCGGCAGCTCGATGAAGGCGAACTCGGAGGTGTAGAACAGCAGCAGGTCGGCGGCGAGGCGGCCGACGTCCTGCATCGTCAGCGCGATCTCGAACAGCAGCTGTGCCTCCGCCTTGCCGCGCGAGAGCTGCACGGCGGTGACCGGCTGATGTATCTGCGCAAAATCGAGCGCGCGCGTGGTGTATGCACGGTCCAGCGGTAGCCCCGGGGTACCGTAACCGGCTGCGGAGCCGAGCGGGTTGCGATCGGCGCGGCGCCGCGCGGCGAGCAAACCGTCCGCGTCGTCGGCGAGCTCCGCCTCGAAGCCGCCCGCCCACAGCGCCACCGAGCTCGGCATCGCCTGCTGCATATGCGTATAGCCGGGCAGCGGCACATCGCCCTGGCGCGCAGCCAATCGTGCCAGCGCCTCGCCCACACCGCGCGTCGCGCCGGCGAGCCCCTCGGCCGCATCGCGCAGGTACAGACGCAGTGCCGCCAGCACCTGGTCATTGCGCGAGCGTCCGAGATGGATGCGTGCCCCGGTCACGCCGATGCGCTGCGTGAGGCGCCGCTCGAGGGCCGTTTGGCCGTCCTCCTCGGCAAGCTCGATGTGCCACTCGCCGCGCGCATGCTCCTCGGCCAGCGCGCTCAGGCCGGCGTGGATGGCCGCGAGGTCCGCGTCGGACAGCAACCGCTGCGCGTGCAGCATGTCCGCGTGCGCGAGCGACGCGCGCACGTCGTAGGCCACCAGCCGCTCGTCGAGCGCGTGGTCCTCGCCGGCGGTGTACTCGAGCACACGCGCATCCAGCGGCGCGCCCTTGTCCCACAGTCGCGTCATGTCCCTACCGTGGCCCCCGCCGGCCCGCCCTGCTGCTCATCCGGCGTGAGCGCCTTGATATCGGCGACCACCAATGTGCCCGTACCCTCGTTGGTGAATACCTCCGCGAGGATGCTGTCGGGGGCGCTGTAGGAGATGACGTGCACGCGCCGCACGCCGCCGCGCAGCGCATCCTCGATGGCGCGCGCCTTGGGCAGCATGCCCTCGAGCAGGCAGCCCTCGTCGCGCAGGCGCGCAAGGCCTGCGAGGTCCGTGTACGAGATGATCGAGCTCGGATCTCCCAGGCGCTCGAGGATCCCGGGGGCGCCGGTGCACAGGATGAGCTTCTCGGCCGCCAGCGCCGCGCCGATCGCCGCGGCTACGGTGTCGGCATTGATGTTGAGCAGCGTGCCGCGATCGTCGGCCGACAGCGGGCTGACCACGGGCATCAACCCGTTATCCAGGTGCTTGCGGATCACACCGCTGTCGATGGTATCGATGTCGCCGACAAAGCCGAAGTCGACGGTCTCGACCGACGCACCGAGTCGCACCGGCGGGCGCCTGTGCGCGCGCACGAGTCCTGCATCCACACCCGACAGGCCTACCGCCGCGATTTCCAGCTCCCGGCAGATCGCGAGTATCCGTGTGTTGATCAGCCCGTTGAGCACCATCGAGGTCGCGTCGATCGACTTCTCATCGGTGATGCGCCGGCCCTGCACCATGCGCGTCGGGACACCGAGCGCCTCGGTGACTTCGGTGAGCTGCGGACCGCCGCCGTGCACCAGCACCACGCGGATGCCCAGCAGATGCAGTATCGCGATCTGCTCGATCAGTGCGCGCATCAGCGCGGCGTCGCCGAACACCGCGCCGCCGACTTTGATGACGAAGGTCTTGCCTTTGTAGAGGCGGATGTAGGGGGCGGCATTGCGCAGCCCGTGCACGCTGCCGAGCTGATCCGAGCGGTGCGGGATCATCGAGTGGCCGTCTCCGCAGGTGAGAGTAGATCATGCAGCACCGCCATCTGGGCGGGCAGCCGGTTGTAGGCCTGCCGCAGTACCACCGAGCGCGGTCCGTCGAGCAACGCATCGGCGATGGCCACGTTGCGGCGTACGGGCAGGCAGTGCATCAGGCGGCACGCGGGCGGCGCCGCCGCGAACCAATCCTCGTTGAGGCACCAGTGCCGCGCCGCGCGCCGTGCCGCCGCGTCCGCCGCCTCGTCGCCATAGCGCGCGGTGCCGGCCCACTCTTTCACGTAGACCACGTGCGCGCCGCTCATCGCTTCGCGCACGTCGCTGGTCTCATGGATGGCGCCGGCGCCCGCGCCGCCTGCATCGCGCACGCCGCCCGCGCCGCCCACACCGGTCGCGGCATCCGCAGCTGCGCGGCGCGCTTTCTCGAGAATGGCCGCGGGCAGCGCGAAACCTTCGGGACGCAGGATCGTCACGTTCATGCCGCGCATGGCGGCCATGTGCAATGTGGCGGCCGGCACCGCCAGCGGCAGCGGGCGCGGATGATAGGCCCAGCACAGCACGAGCTTTCCGCGCTGTGGGATGCCGAGGTCATCGAGGGTCTTCCAATCCGCCAGTGCCTGGCAGGGATGGTTGGCGGCGGATTCGAGATTGATCAGCGGCTTGTCGATCAGGCGCGCCATGGCATTGAACTTGTGCTCTCCGAGGTCGGCGGCCAGATCCTTGCCGTCGGCGAAGGAGCGGATGCCGAGGGCGTCGCAGTACGAGGCGAGCACCGGCAGGCCCTCGCGGATATGCTCAGCGACGCTGCCGTCCATCACGGCGCCCTCGCGTGTCTCGAGCTGCCAGGTGCCCGCTCCCGGCGTGATCACGAACGAGGAGCCCCCCAGCCGCGCCATGGCTGCCTGGCAGGAGGCCAGCGTGCGCAGAGACGGATTCATGAACAACAACCCGAGGATCTTCCCGGCCAGCGCCTGGGGCTCGGGACGCTGCTCGAGGCGCGCCGCCAGCGCCAGCAGCGCGAGCACCTGCACGCGCGACAGTTCGGCCAGATCGATGAAGCGCCGCATGCTCAGGTACCACCGTGCGCGGTGCTGCGGGCTGCGGCGCCGATGTCCAGCAGCGCCGCGCGCAGCAGCTCGACGTGCTCGTGCTCGAGCACGAACGGCGGCAGCAGCCGCACGATGTTCGGATCCGCGGCCGTGCCCGCGAGGATGCCGCGCTCGAGCAGCGCCGCGTGCACCTCTCTGGCGGGCCTCGAAGTACGCAGCCCCGTCAGCAAGCCCGCGCCCTGGTGGCCCACCACCGGCCCGACGATGCAGCGGCTGCGGATCAGCGCCCCGAGGCTGCGCACCCGCGCGAGCAGGCCCTCCGACTCGATCGCCTCGATGACCGCTTCGATCACCGCGCAGGCCATGGGCCCGCCGCCAAACGTCGTGCCGAGCGCATCGAGCTTCAGCGCCGCCGCGACGCGCGGTGACATCAATAGGGCCCCGCATGGAAAGCCCGCACCGAGCGCCTTCGCCGTGGTGATCATGTCCGGCTGTACGCCATAGAGCTTAGCCGCAAACGGCTCGCCGACGCGTCCCATCCCACACTGCACCTCGTCGAAGATCAGCAGCGCTCCGACCGCGTCGCAGCGCGCGCGCAGCGCGCTGAGGAACGGTGCGCCCAGATCGAACGCTCCCCCGACCCCCTGCACCGGCTCGACGATCACCGCCGCCGTGTTCGAGGTCACCTGAGCGGTGATCGCCGCGAGCAGCGCGGGGTCCAGCGCCGACGCTGGTGCCGCCGATGCCGCCGCCGCATCCACCGGCGGCTCGACGGCGCCGGCGGCAGCGCGCCGTGGGCGCGGCAGGAAGCTCACCTCGAAGGGCGCGCGCGGGAAAGCAAACCACTTGGCGGCGGCGCCCCAGGTCACCGCGCCTGCGGCGGCGGTGCGGCCGTGAAACGAGTGCTCGACCGCAGCGACGTGCGTGCGCCGGGTCATGGAGAACGCCATCCTCAGGGCGTTTTCGTTCGCCTCCGCGCCGCTGTTGACGAAGAACACGCTCGAGAAGTTCAAGCCGGAGAAACGCAGGAGGCGCGCGGCGGCGCGTGTACGCACTTCGAGCGGCACAGCGTTGCTCTGGAAGCAGAGCGTGTGCGCCTGCGCCGCGAGCGCCGCCATCCAACCGCGATGCCCGTAGCCGAGCGCGGCCACGGCGTGTCCACCGTAGAGGTCGAGCACGCGCCGGCCATCGCGAGTGTGCAGCCACACCCCCTCGGCCGATTCCACCGGCAGCGCATATTGCGCGATCACCGGTGCGAGCGGATCAGG
>JASHPX010000129.1 GCA_030037905.1 Gammaproteobacteria bacterium | reverse complement strand
GGCTCGATCACTACGTCCTCGAAAGACTCGCGCAGCATATCCAGATCGCCGGTGTAGCAGCCGGAGATGAAGCCTGCGAGGTTGGCAGTCTGCCAGACGAAGTCGGCCATCTGCACGGACTGTTTGAGGATGGCGCGCGCCTGGCGCGTGGACAGGAACATATGTGGATGCACCACGACTGCGCGGATCTCATCGGGCACGGGGATCTGTTTGACGCGCGGATGCTCGATGCCGACCGTAAGCACCAGGCCGCCGTAGAGCGAAGGTGCAATATTGTCCACATGCACCGAGCCGCTGGCCACCGCCTCGCCCTCCATGGCGAACTTCAGCAGCTCCAGCGGCGCGCGCGCCTCGGGCAGCAGCGCATTGGCCGCGACCACCGCGGCCACCGCGGATGCAGCCGAGCCGCCCAGCCCCGAGGCGAGCGGAATGCCCTTGTCCAGTTGCAGCTCGAACCCTCCCGCCAGTCCCAACGTCTGGCACATCGCCAGCAGTGCCCGCCCCGCGGTGTTGCGCTCGGCCTCGCGCGGCAGGTCGGGGGTGACGCCACGGATGGCACTGATGCTCACTCCGGGTGCCTGGGTGCGACTCACCGTGGCGCGATCACCCAGGGCATCGATCGAGAAGCCGAGGATGTCGAAGCCGATCGCGACGTTGCCCACCGAGGCCGGCGCAAACGCCGTCGCGTGCTTGCGCGCGAGCGGCGCGCCCGGTCCGCCCGGTCCGCCTGGTCCGCCTGACCCTGGTGCAGCCGTCAAAGTCTTGCTCCGAGGTAGGTCGCAAGCCGCAGCAGATCGGCGAACACGCCGCCAGCCGTGACCTCCGGGCCCGCGCCCGGCCCCTGCACGATCAGCGGATTGTTGCAGTAACGCGCGGTCGCATAGCGCACCACGTTGTCGGTCAGCGCGATGTTGGCGAAGGGGTGATTCGCGTCGAGCTCGTCGAGACCGACGGTCGCGCGCCCGTCGGAGCGCACCGCGCCGACATAGCGCAGCACCCGCCCGCGCTCGCGCGCCGCCTGGTAGCGCTGCTGCATGGGAGCATCGTAGCGCGACAGGCCCGTGAGGAACTGCTCGCTGTTGCCGGCGACGAGATCCGCGGGCACGAGGCTGGCAACCTCCACATCCTCGATCTCCAGCGGCAGGCCCATCTCACGGCCGAGGATGATGAGCTTGCGCGCCACGTCCATGCCCGAGAGGTCATCGCGCGGATCCGGCTCGGTGTAGCCACGCTGCTTGGCCTCGCGCACGATGGCCGAAAAGGGCTGGGTGCCGTCGTAGACGTTGAACAGGTAGGCCAGCGTGCCGGAAAAGATGCCCTCGATGCTCGCGATCTCATCCCCCGTCTCGCGCAGGTCGCGCAGGGTCTGGATGACCGGCAACCCCGCGCCCACCGTGGCCTCGTACAGATAGTGTGCGCCGCTGGCGCGGCGCGCGGCCTTCAGCGCCTCGTAGTACTCGAGCCGCGCGCTGTTGGCCTGCTTGTTGGGCGTGACGATGTGGATGCCGGCCGCGAGCCAGTCGCGGTAGTGCCCGGCGATGCGCGCATCGGCGCTGCAGTCGATGATCACCGCGTGCGGCAGGTAATCGGCGTGCACGTGCGCGGTAAAGCGCGCCACGTCCCGGGCCTGGGCATGCGCCTCGAGCTGCTCGCGCCAGCGCGGCAGCGCGACTTCCTGGTCGGCCAGCAGCATGTGACGCGAGCGCAGGATCGCGCGCACGCGCAGGTCGATCTTGAACTCGCGCGCGAGCCGCTCGCGCTGGCCGGCCAGCTGGTCGAGCAGCACCTTGCCGACGGTGCCCGGTCCAATGATGCCAATGGACAGCGTGTGGGGGGACAGGTAGAAGCTCGCATGCGCGGCACGCAACGCGCGGGTGGTGTCCTTGCCGTCGACCACGACGGATATGTTGCGCTCCGAGGCGCCCTGTGCCATGGCGCGCACATTGATCTGCGCATTACCGAGGGCGCCGAATACCTTGCCCGCGATTCCCGGCATGCCGGCCATGCCGTCGCCGACTACCGCGAGAATCGACTGCCCACCGGTGACGTCCACAGCCTGGATCTGCCCCTCGGCGAGCTCGCGTGCGAACGACGCCTGCAGCACCGTCCTGGCGCGCTCGGCCTGTGCCTGCGGGATTGCGCAGCAGATCGAGTGCTCGGAGCTGCCCTGCGAGATGAGGATGACGGAGATACCTTCCTCACGCAGCGCGCCGAACAGGCGATAGGCAGTTCCCGGCACGCCGATCATGCCGGCACCTTCGAGATTGACGAGCGCCACGCTATCGATGCTGGTGATGCCCTTGACCGGCTGGCCCGAGCTGGGCCGCGCGCAGATCAGCGTACCGGGTTTCTCGGGGGCGAACGTGTTGCGGATCCAGATGGGGATCGATCGTCCCACCGCCGGCGCCATGGTCTGAGGATGAATGACTTTCGCACCGAAGTACGCCAGCTCCATGGCCTCGTTGTACGACAGCGAATCGATCACGGTGGCGTCGGGGACCCGGCGCGGATCGGCCGACAGCACACCGTCCACGTCCGTCCAGATGTGGATCTCGGCGGCCGGGAGCAGCGCCCCGAAGATCGAGGCCGAAAAATCGCTGCCGTTGCGCCCGAGCGTCGTCTGCACCCCGCGCGGATCGGTGGCGATGAAACCGGGGATCACGAGTGTGCGTTCATCCCGTTCACCCTCCGCTGCCAGCAGTTGCGCGAGCCGCTCGCGCGATTCACGCCAGTGCACGGTGGGTCCGAGCGGCCCCCACTCGACCGTCACGCAGCCGCGCGCGTCGAGCCACTGAAGCCCGCGGCGCACTCCACGACGCAGCAGGTAGCGCTGAAACAGGCGCGATGACCAGATCTCTCCGTACCCGGCGACCAGGTCGTGCACCGCCTGCGCAGCCGAGCGCATCACGCTCGTGGTCTGAAGCACACCACTGATGGCCTCGAGGTCGCGCGTCAGTTCCGCGGCGTACTCGGCTGCGGCCGGCGGTGAAAGCAGCTCGCTCGCCAGCCCCGCGTGCCGCTCGCGGAGGCGGCCGAGCCGCTCGCGCCAGCTCTCATCTTGCCGCTCGGCGAGCGCCACCAGCTCCAGCAGCGCATCGGTCACGCCGCGGCAGGCCGACAGCACGATCGCGAGGCGTGTGCCGGGATGCGAGGTGGCGTGCTGCGACTCCACGATGGCGGCGACGCGCTCGAAGCACTGCGCATCGGCCACGCTGGATCCGCCAAATTTATGCACCACCCAGGCCAGGGGGTCGGTCGTGCTCATGATGGGCGCTGAATTGTACGGGCTCCGGCGGCGCTTGCAGCCGCCACCGCCTCCCATGGGGACGGCAAAAAATCGGGGCACTCTACTGAACCGGCCCCACTTCCTGCAAGCGAGGGGGGCGGGTCGAAAGCGGCGCGCCGCGAACCGGTCAGTCGGACACTTGCGCAGGGCTCCGCTTCGACCTGTTCCTCACTGGCCAATGAGCGCGCGAGCCTTCGCGCGCACCTGCGAAAGAACCTGCTGATCTACGGCTCCTTTGCGCTTGGCCCTCCGCACGCCCCAGTCCAAACTCCTCACCTGATCGGCAAGCACTACGCTGGCTACCCTGCCCGGCACGGCGACCTCGAACGGATAGCCCTTGACCTGCGTCGTCAGAGGGCAGCAGAGCATCAGCCCGGTGCGCGCGTTATAGGCCAACGGACTGAGAACCAATGCCGGGCGATGCCCCGCCTGCTCGTGTCCTGCTTGGGGATCGAAGTCGAGCCACACCACGTCACCCGCGTCGGGGACATAGCGCGGCATTAGAGAATTTCCTTGCCGACCGGCGCCCCGAAGCTCACCTCGGCATGCAGGTTTTCCTTGGTGATGCCGCGCACCAGCGTATCCAGGTCATACTCGTTGGGTGCGACTGGCTCGATGATGATGCGGCCGTTCTCTTCACGCACGTGGACCTTGCTGTCGACCCGCAGCTTGGCCGCTGCGACCACGTGCGCGGGAATACGCACGGACACGCTGTTTCCCCACTTCTTGACGGTTACTTGCCCCATGGCTGCGGGTTCTCCGACGGATCAATCAGGATATTTTAGGGCAGCGTGCACGATGTTGCAACAATGTCGATACGTCAATGTCGATACGTCGATGATGGGTGATGATGGGTACTG
>JASHPX010000128.1 GCA_030037905.1 Gammaproteobacteria bacterium | reverse complement strand
GCTCGAGGAGCTGGCCATGTTCGCTCCGCAGAGCTTCGCGCACCGATTGCTCCGGGCGTTCCGCTGCCGCCAACGCAGCCACCTTCGCGCGCACTAGCACACGGTGCGCCTCATAAAGGCGTAACACCCTGCAAGCGTGATAATCGCCACCTTGCGCCAGATAACCGCTGATGAAGGCATGAGCATGCAGTGGCCGCGCACGTGCGGCAAGATCGCTAGACAGGAAAGCCACCTCGTCCGCCACGTCGATCCACCGGAATGCAGGCTCGTATTCCAGGCAGTCGAAGGCAACCAGACGGCTGCCGAACCGCACGATATTGCGGCTATGCAGATCGCCGTGGCACTCGCGGATATGGCCGTTGAGGCGCCGGGCGGCCATTACGGGCGCTGCTCCCGGTAGCTGCCGCTCTACGGCGCCACGAAGCGCCAGCACGTCGCCCCGCGCCCCGAAGAGCGCAGAAGCTTCCGCGCACTCCAACAGGTTACGGACGAGTAGGCCCTGCACCTCCGCCGGCCAGCCCCAAGGGCTGTCGGTAGGCGCCGCAGGCAGCTTCGCATGCATGAGGGCGAGAGTGCGACCGAATACCTCGAGCTCCTGCTGCTCGACGCGCCTGTCGCCAAGTAGCCGGTCCAGCTCATCTGAGCGCCGGAATCGGCGCATTCGAACGGCATATTCGAGTACCTGGCCTTCGGCCCCGATTCTCGCCACACCGTTGACGCGCACGATGCGACAAACCTCTAGATAGAGTTCCGGCGCGAACCGCCGATTGAGACGAAGCTCCTCCTCGCAAAGGAACTTCCGACGGCCGCTGTCGCGCAGATCGACGAACGGATAGCGGACAGGCCGCTTGATCTTGTAGGCAAACTCGCCTGCGAGCAGAACCCACGAGAGCGGGGTTTCGATAACCTCCACCCCATCAACTCTGTGTGGATAGGCGCCGGGGCGTGACAACGTGGCGAGTTGTGCCGGCAAAATCGGAGGTCCAGTGCAACTGCCTCCATCGCCAGATGTTCGCGCACCGTCGGACTGAGTAGAAGACATTCTGTCTTTCATACGCAACAATCTCGACTAAGTCACGGCTGCTGTAGGAGCCCGCAATCAGACGTAGATCTCATCGTCGAACTCCGAATCATCTGAACGAAGTGCGAGCAGCGCCTCACTCCCGATTGACGGGCGAGGCTGCGAAGGCAAATTCCAGGTTTAGCGCCTGCGGAAGAGCGATCTCCCGCCGCCTCGCACGTGTTTGCACACATCGACAGCCAGCCGCACACTACAAGTGCACATCGCACTCGCAGGAGGCTACGCGCCGGAAGGCGCGCACGGGTACGCCCCGAACATCGCGTCAAGTAGCACCACACCGAAGTCCGTATTGCCCAAGTTCTGGTGGGCATCCATGTATTGCAAAAAGGTCTTGACCAGCTGCAAACGCTCCGCCGTAACGGGGATGCACAGGTGCTGCTTCGGATGACCCGTCAGATACAGCTGGATCGCACCTGCCTGCTGCAGTGTGGCGAGCGCCTCAAGAGTAGCAAAAGCGCCCCAGCAGAAGTCTGACTTGCCATTAGCGCCGGGAGCCTCTACGAGCGGGTTGCCGCTGCCGTGAGGTGCTAAGCGCAGTGCGTGCCGGTATGGGCCACAGAAAGAAGCCATCTGACCGGCTGTCTCCCCGGGGATCTGCGCGGCCGTGCGGGTCGACCACGCGGCGCCCATCACGGTGGCCATTAACATGACGACGATCGCGCAGACGGCTCCCGGAGAGCGGTAACTCATCGCTATTTCCTCTATAACGTTGGCGGGACCTGAGCTACTCGGTCATCGCGATCATTCGTTCACCTTTCGCCAACCAGCATCAGGCTCATATTCAGTCATGGCGCGGGAGACCTCTACGGTCTTATTACCGAGGTCCTTCTGATAAAGGATGCCGTCCTCGCCGACGATAAAGGTCATTACTCCTGATGAGCGATACCGTGCTGGATAGGCGACAAAAGCGAAGCCCGTCATCTTGCCGCCTGTGGAATAGTCTTTTGCGCCGCCTGGGGCATTCGGACCCTGGCGGGTGAGAATATGGTAGTAGTAGCCGCGGTAAGGAACCGGAGTGCTACCCTTACGCTGACCCACATCTTCCGTTAGAACGGCCCTTGCGACCAGGGGCCCGATCGGACTCTTCGCTTGGCCGTCGGCTGCACTCCAGTACAGACCATTACGTCGGCCTGCATCACTGAGGATCTTGTGGGCATACTCGCCATGCATCGAGTGATACTCGGCTTCCGCCGCGACGAGCTGTCCGCAGACACGCATCGCGGATACCTCGTTGCGTCCGACACGCCGATAGAGAATCTCTCGCATGCCGGCCTTGGTGTCGAAATACCATCCGACCTGTGTGCTCACGAGTGGAATAGGCAGCGGCCAGTTTTCTGCACCAATATATAGTGTCGTCGTCCCGTCTGGCTCTCTCACCAGGCGATGTAGTTGCTGATATCCCTGCACGAAGTTGGCGCGATCACTCGCATCCTCAACGGGATCCCCCGACGATACGACGCGTTCAGCCCGTGCGCCGAGGACCTCCAGCATTCTCGTCTTATCGTTGCTGCGCACCGCCGCAACGAGTGCGCTCGCCGCCGCTGCTGGCGATGGGAACGCTTTTTGTCCTAAATCCTGCGCGCGCAAGCTCGCCGGAAGGAAGCCTGCCGTGATGATTAAGCCACCTACGGCCGCAATCTCAAGAATTGAGCGAAAAGAACCCACAAAATTGATGCGTACTCGCTGCATGGTCGTGCCTCTTTCCCCTACCGCGGTCGTCCACCGCCACCGTGGGCCGCCCCACCTACCGCTCTACCCCCGAAGCTGGCGCTACCGCGCGAGGAAAAGCTTCTGGCATTCCCACCAGGGCTAAAGCCGCTGAAAGCGCCGGACCGGATGCCGCTCTGACCTCGCGGCGCGGCGTAACCGCGAGCCGCCGGAACGCTTCCGCTGAAAGGTCGAGCCGTTACACCGGGACTGCTGAATATGCCGCCGCGCGTAGCAGCGCCGATAGAGTTGCCCCGAGATGTCTGTGGCCGATAGAAGTTACTTCGGTTGTAGAACGTGGTGCTGCCGGAGAGGTATCGGCGGTGATCATTGAGGACAAAGTGATGACGCCAATCAAGTCCCCAATGATGCCAGCCCCAGCCAAAAGGGCCGAAGACTCCGATTGGAAAGCCGACACCGAACACGAGAGTCGGCCCAACATACCAGATTCCAGGATATGGGTACCAGTCGGGCCACGCGAGTACCGAAGCACCGTACACCACCCAGGGGTCGTATTCCGGAATGTAGATTTCATCTGGATCTGCAGGCTCGATGCTGATGTCCGAATCCTGCATCGTGACAACTTGCTGTGCCGTGCTCGTGAGGTTCCCAGCGGCCTGAGCGCGCTGACGCATCACCTGAATGGCAGCCATGACGTCCTGAGGCTGATTGTAGTACGCATCGCCGAGCGCGGACGTCCAAGCGAGGTTCTTGTCCATGTTCCCCAGTACGGCTGGAACGGCGATGAGACCCTTCACGCTCGCATCCCAGGGTTGTTGGTTCACCGCTTGTGCCAATGGGGCACCCTGCAGTTGAGGATTGCTCTGTATCCAGCGGTCCGCCTCGACAACCTGCTCGGGAAATGTAGCGGCGGTAAGGATTTGCGCGACAAGGGAGTCGGGGTAAAGCGCGATAGGCGCCACGAGTTGCTGGAGCTGTTGGGGGGATTGCTGCGCGTACGGCGGCGGCACTCCCACAGAAATAGGCGCTTCTTGCCCCTCCACAAGCGCTTGCATGCCGAGCGTGCTGATGAGTGCAAGCACGACCAGCAAGAGTCGAACTCCCCGCGCCTCAAGCTGACACAAGCGAACCGCCTGTCTGCTGCTCTGCGTGGGCCCACCATGCATCTTCATCGCTGAGGACTCCCGAATAAACTATTGAACGGTGCACAAATTTGCGGCGCAGCTATCCGGACAGCCGTCTTGTGCATCTCAACCCTGAAGCTCTTGCGTCTGCAGCACCAGTGACCTCTTGGTATCCTCTCACGACTGCCGCGTACCGCCATTGCGGCAAATGCGTATCTGACCGAAATGCACCGATCCCCGCACCAGTGAATCTTCGGCGGCTGTACTTAACTGGTCATCGTTCCTAAGCTCCTTCTCCCGCTTGCGTCGCCAAGAAGGGCAGATGGCAGCCTTTAGGTTCACTGCCACCGCAGTCAAAACCACCGTCACTGGATGCTCGTGCAAGCGAAAGCTCGAGTCAGGGTCACACGCGTACGAACGTCCGTACTAATCCTCATGACATCGTCATCCCGACCGGCCACAGTGTGATATCGGCGCCTACGAACGGAGGGCCGGTGTTGGAGCAACTGAATTTCATTCCGGCCGCGAGCCGCACGCCCGAGTTGCAATCCCAGCCGCAGCATCCCGCGAAAACAGCGGCACTGCACCGCAGGCCATGGAAGCTGCCCATTCTGGTGCTCGCTATCGTGGCAGCGGCCGTCGCCTGGTGGGCAAGCCACAGAGCTCCCGGCGTAAGCTACGTGTTGGCTCCCGTCACTCGCGGTACCGTCGCGCGCACCGTCGTCGCTACCGGCACCGTCAATCCCGTGCTAACGATCATCGTCGGCTCATACGTCTCTGGCGTCATACAGGACATGTACTGCGACTACAATAGTCAGGTCCGAAAGGGTCAGTTGTGCGCCAGGATTGACCCGCGCCCCTATCAAGCGGCGCTTGATCAAGCTAAAGGGCAGCTCGCACGGGACTCCGCACAGCTTGGTGGCGCGCGCGTGGATTTGGCCCGCTATGCCGTGCTCTGGGGGCAGAACTCCATCGCCAAACAGACCTACGACGATCAGGACGCCCTGGTGAAGGAGCTACAGGGTGCTGTGCAGCTGGACCAGGCAGCCGTGCAGACCGCGCAAGTCAATCTCAACTATACCCGGATCATTTCTCCGGTAGACGGTACGGTAGTGGCACGCAACATCACGATCGGCCAGACTGTGGCCGCAAGCTTCCAGACACCGACCTTGTTTCTGATCGCTACCGACCTGACGAAGATGCAGGTCGACACCAACGTCAGCGAAAGCGACATCGGCGCTGTGAAAGACGGCGACCCAGTAACCTTCACGGTGGAGGCCTTCAGCGATCGAGTTTTTCACGGGGCGGTCGTGCAGGTCCGTCAAGCGCCACAGACCGTACAGAACGTCGTCACTTACGACGTCGTGGTTGGCGTCGACAATCGTGACGCCCTATTGAAACCAGGAATGACCGCGACGGCCAACATCATCACCGCGCAGCACCCCGCGGCCCTGAGGGTGCCCGACCAGGCGCTGCGCTTCGTTCCCGGAGATCTTCAGGCCCCCGCGACACACTCGCCGGTTCCGGCGTCGCCAGCGGTTGGGGGTGTGGCAGCGGAGCCGCGCGTGTGGACGCTGCAAGACGGCAAGCTGCATTCCGTGAATATCACGACCGGCCTGGATGATGATACCTACACCGAAGTGATACGCGGCGCCCTGCGTGAGGGTGACCAAGTGATCATCGGTGAGCAGCAAGGCCGCTCGAGCAGTCGCTCACCGTTACGATTCGGATTGTGAATTGCTATGCCGAGCGACCCGCTCATGCGCCAGGCGGTGATAGAGTTGGAGCACGTGACACGTGTCTATCGGCTCGGCGGTGCCGAAGTTCCTGCTCTCAATGATGTGACACTTAGGATTGACCGGGGCGAGTTGGTCGCGATCATGGGGGCGTCGGGGTCTGGGAAGACGACCTTGATGAACGTTTGCGGCTGCCTAGATCAACCCAGTGCTGGCCGCTATCTGTTCGAAGGTGTGGATGTGGCACGGCTTGACGAGCCGGCGCTCGCCCGCTTGCGAAGCGAGCGGATCGGGTTTGTCTTCCAGAGCTTCAATCTGCTGGCGCGGACCAGCGCCGTGGAGAACGTGGCGCTGCCTCTCTACTATGCGGTATCCGGTCTCGCCAACCGCAGCGTGCGGCAAGCACGCGCTCGCGCCACACTGCGGACGCTGGGGTTGAGCAGCCGTGAGTCCAACACCCCTAGTCAACTCTCCGGCGGGCAACAGCAGCGCGTCGCAATCGCACGAGCCCTAATCAATCGCCCCGGCCTAGTGCTTGCCGACGAGCCGACGGGAAATCTAGACACCCGCACCTCCCACGAAATCATGCAGATACTGCGTACGCTTAATCGTCAGGAGGGCGTGACGATTGTCGTGGTTACGCACGAGCGCGATATCGCCGAATACACCGACCGTATCATCACCATGCGCGACGGTCGCGTCATCACCGACCAGCCGAACGATAGCCCACCGCCTGCGCTGCCGACAGAATCGAGACGCTCGACGTCCGAGCCGCCCACTGCATTACCGTCCACGGTCACATCCGGTACACCACAGCTGGAAGTTTCCCAGCAGTCGCCCCTTATCACGACGACCCCTGCGTTAAGCTTTGCGTTGATGGTTCTCGGCAGCGCTGCGCAGGCGGTGGGACGCAACAAGTTGCGCTCATTACTGACTACGCTCGGCGTGTTCATCGGTGTCGCCGCTCTCATCGCCATGGTTGCGATCGGCCAGGGAGCTAACCAAGCCGTCGAAAGCCAGATTGCCAGCCTTGGGACTAACCTGCTGGTGATCGTACCTGGAGCGACTACGGCCAGCGGAGCGCGCGCTGGGTTAGGTAGCGCCTCGACGCTTACGACAGCCGATGCGCTGGCGTTGCGTCGCGAGAGCCCCGCGGTCGCTGCAGTTGGCTATATGATCCGGCAGCTCAGTGCGGTTGAGTACGGCAGCCAGAACTGGACGACCAACGTGCAGGGAGCCACGCCGGATTACCTGCGGATCACCAACTGGAAGATCGCCGCCGGGCGCCCGCTTAGCCAAGCGGATGAGAGCGACGCCACAATGGTCGCGTTATTGGGTCAGACCGTCTATCAGCAGCTCTTTAACGGCTATGAGAATCCCATCGGGGCGCGCATCTTGGTCAAAGGACAAAGCATGCGGGTTGTGGGCCTGCTGGCCCCGAAAGGGCAGAGTTCCTACGGTCAGGACCAAGACGATGTGGTCATCTTGCCATTCACGACGGCGGAACAGAAGGTACTGGGTGTTGCAGCACCAAACCAGAGCCCACCGCTCGCGACGACGACGGTATCCAACGCCACACTGACGGTTACGACGACCGCAGCCGCATTTCCACCGCCACCTAATCCCTACAACATCCCTGCACGGATTACTGGCTACGTCAACTCCATTTATGTTCAGGCTATAGACCAGAACCATGTATCGGCAGCACTGCAGCAGGTGACTGATACACTGCTGAGACGCCATCATATTCGTAGCGGCGACATTCCGGATTTCGCGGTTCGCAACCTCAGCCAGATTGCGCAAACGGCGGAGGGGTCCGCACGGATTATGGCGCTGCTGCTTGCGGTCGTGGCAGCGATCTCGCTGCTGGTCGGTGGGATCGGCATCATGAACATCTTGCTGGTATCGGTGACGGAACGCACCCGCGAAATCGGGCTGCGGATGGCAATCGGTGCGCGGCGGCTGCATGTGATGCTGCAATTTTTGATCGAAGCGATCTTTCTGAGCGTCGCGGGTGGGATCGCTGGCATTTGTGGCGGGGTGGCCACCTCAATCATCGTTTCCGCTGTCGTGCATTGGCCCACGCTGCTCTCGACAGGCGCTATCGGTGGCGGCTTCTTATTCTCCGCCGCCGTCGGCATCTTCTTCGGCTACTATCCCGCCCGCAAAGCGGCCCATCTAAACCCCATCGAAGCCTTACGGTATGAGTAGCAAACATGAATGTCTCTGACGTCATGACGCGCGAGGTAATCACTGCCGATACATCGATGTCCATCGATCAAGCGGCGCACCTCATGCTTACGCATCGCATCAGTGGCCTTCCGGTCATCGGCGCTACTGGGTCGGTGGTCGGGATCATCACCGAAGCGGACCTGCTTCGGCGTAGCGAAACCGGCACCCTCTCGGCGGTGGGTGGCTGGCGCGCACTATTCGGGAATCCGGAACGGCTCGCCGAGCAATACGTTCGAACCCATGGGCGCACAGTCGCGGAGGTCATGACGCGCGAACTCGTCACCGTCGCGCCGGCGACGCCTCTGGCCGAAGCGGTTGCGCTGATGGAATCACGACACATCAAACGCCTGCCGGTACAGGCTGACGGACGGCTTGTCGGCATTCTCAGCCGCGCCGATCTATTGCAGGCCCTGCAGCAGCTGCTTCCCAAGACAGCAGCCACAGCAATCTCGGACGCCGCGATCCGTCGAGCAATATTGACGCAGCTGCGCCAGCAGCGCTGGCTGCCCGCGGCCCTGATCGACATCCGCGTGGAGAACGCGACGGTGGAGCTGCGGGGCATCATTCTGAACGAAACGCAGCGCGAGGCGTTGCGGATTCTGGCGGCGAACACCTCGGGGGTGCGGGCGGTCGTGGATCGTCTCGTATGGGTAGAACCATATACCGGTTTTGCGATCGAACTGCCCCCCGCGCGAGATGGAACCCAGAGCTCTTCCGAACAAGCTGGCCCCCCGCGCTCCTCAGATCGGCTGTCGGAGATAACACCCGGGGTCGAACCCCACCAGGAGCCATACGTACCCTCACACGAATCGAGCGAGGCGAAAATCTGATATGCATCATTTAATCGTAGTAGCTCATCCAAACGAGCGCAGCTTTACGATGAGTGTCGCGCACACGTATGCCAAGGAGCTCGAACAGTTCGGGCACTCGGTGCAGTGGTATGACCTCTACCGCGCTGGCTTTGATCCTGTGCTCACCGCGGCAGAATTAGCGCCGAAGAGCCAGGAGGCTGCCAGCCCCCTGGTCAAACAGGCTCAGCGCGACCTACTTGCTGCCGAAGTACTGACCGTGATCTATCCGCTGTGGTGGCTGTCGATGCCCGCGATCCTGAAGGGATACATAGACCGCGTGTTCGCCAAAGGAGTTGCCTATGAGACGCGCGACGGCGTCGTGCGAGGACTCATAAACGGCAAGGGGTGCTTACTCATCACGCTGTCAGGGGCACCCTTGGACGCGCTCATCGGCGACGGGCAGTGGAGCGGCGTGGAAATCTTGCAGGACATGCATATCTTTCGAGCAACCGGCTTCGAGCTGTTCGAGCATCTGCATATCGACAACGTCCAGCCACAACTTGCAGCAGCCCAAGCCGCGTCTCACCTGGAGCGTGTGCGGTCGTGCGTTCAACGGCACTTTTCGGCTAGGCAGCCAGCGTGAGAGTGCGCAACGACTACATCCACGTACCGATCACCCGTCTGGAGAGACGTGGTTACACTATCCGATAGCGAACCTCTGCTGTTCGCGCCGTCCGAAAGCCGTGATCTTGCCGAAGCGGTTGGACGCGCTGCAGGCATCACGGTGGCGGCCCTGGAAGAGCGGACATTCGAACAAGGGGAATTCAAGCTAAGACCGCTGCTATCGGTGCGTAACCGTACCATAGTCGTACTGCAGTCGCTGGCCGGATCGGCCGATACGCCAACTGCGCAACGCTTCATTCGCCTGTTGTTCCTGCTCTGTGGGCTGCGCGACGCGGGGGCACGACGGCTGGAGACAATCGTCCCGTATCTCGCCTACGCGCGTAAGGATCGGCGCACGCAGCCGCGTGATCCGGTCCATACACGCTATGTCGCAGAGCTACTCGAGTCCTGCGGATTGCAGCGGCTAATCACGCTCGACGTGCACAACAGTGCCGCGCTGGACAACGCCTTTCGCGTCCATGTGGACCATCTGTCCGCTCTGCCGATGTTCGTGCAGCATTTCACCGGCAGATCCGCCGGTAGTCACTGGGCAGTGGCGTCCCCCGATGTGGGCGGAATCAAGCGCGCGCAGCTGTTCCGCGAGCAACTGCAGCGACAGCTCGGCCATCCGGTTGAGCTGCTGTTCGTCGAAAAGCGCCGCGTGGGCGGCGAACTGTCGGGTGGGGCCGTCATTGGCGACGCCGCAGGCAAGGCGGTTATTGTGCTCGACGATCTGTGCAGCTCTGGAAGTACTTTGCGGCGCGCCGCAGCCAGTCTGCGCGCTGCGGGTGCCGCATCCGTGCATGTGGCGGTTACCCATGCGCCCCTGGATGAGGGGCTCGCGACCGTGCTCGCCGATGCAGCTATCGGCGAGGTCGTAATCACCGACAGTGTGGGAGGCGCTGCGCACCCCATGTTGAGAAGCACCGAGCCAAAGCTCGTCGTATTGCCAGTCGCGCCGCTGCTGGCCCAGGCACTATTGCGGCCCCTGCGTGGTCTGCCACTTACGGAGCTGCTGGAACACTGGCCGCTACCGGAGCGGTGACTGCGAATCTCGCTCGGCGACGAGCGTCCGGTGAGGTTCCCGAGCCAGACGTTGTGGCGGAGCACGCTGAGCGAGCTGGATGGCAAGTAGCGCCTGACGCAGATAGCGTTCGGCACGTCGCAACCAGGGTCTGGGATCTGGAAACTGCGGATCACCGACGTGCCACGCCGCCAGCTTCGCCCGTGTCGTAGCGTTGTGGCTCAAGTAGAACCATAGCTCCGCTGCGCCGATGCTCTCACTAGTTCGCTCGCAATAGCGTTGGAGCAAGCGCCGCGACAGCGCAGGATTTCCCAAATGATCGATTTCGAGCGACAGCTGCGCCAGCTCCTGCATCGGATCAAGCCGCCGCAGCTCTCGATCGAACTCCAGGCAATCGATCACCTGGATTGCTTTGCCCATGCACACGTGCTCGGCGCGCAGGTCCCCGTGTCCGTCGACCAGCCGGGCGCTGCGACTCGCTAACCGCAAAGCAGCTCGTTGCAGAAACCGACGCTGCGCTCGATGTACTTGCTCGAGTTGCGGCTGATCAAGCTCCCGCAGCCGGCGCAGCGCCCGATGATTGTCGTCGATCTGTGCCCGCAGTCTACGCAGGTAGGCTGGCCCGGTCATGGGACGGTGCGTCGCACCGGCGAAGAAGCGCGCGAGCACAGCCACGAGCCGATCGAGTTCGCGACTCGTCACCCCCACGACAACCACCCGGTCGAGCATCTGCCGGCGTGGCAGTCGACGCATCTTGATCAGATAGTCCTGGATACATCCCGGACCACCCAGTCGCCATGTGCCGCGGGGACTAATTACAAGTGGTTCAATCGATAGATACGTCGCGGATGCTGTGCGCCGATTTAAGCGCAGCTCCTGCTCGCAGCCCCATCGGCGTGAGGCCAGCGTGCGGTAATCCATTGGCGGTCGGTGCATTGCCTTTTTGAGCTTGAAAGCCAATCGCGGCGTGAGAAAGACCCATGCAAAATGGGTCTCGATCGTCTCAGCGCGCCGAATTCGGTACCGGCGGACCAGTAGTTGGCGTACCGGCTTGACCCTATCTTCCGGAGTAAATCGATGCGCACACCAGGGTGTATTCGCTCCGGCTGCCGCTCGTTTGTTTCGCCGCAAACACCCACCTCCCCTCCAAATGCTAATGCCGGGGCACAACGCCCGCACTACGGGGATCACGTATTGCTAGAACCGACGATGATCGGTTATCAATGACGCCAAGGTGGCAGTCACTATCCAGGAGCATGCGCTATGGCTTGGACTCCGTGGAACACGTCATGGACTACCGAGGGAGCCATGCCACGTACGTCTTCTGATGCACCCGTGGTGCATCGCTTCGCCGATCGTCGGGCCGCGGGCCGCGAGCTCGCCGCAGTGCTGCGGCGACAATCGCTTGGCACCCAGCTCGTGGTACTAGGGCTACCGCGCGGCGGGGTTCCGGTCGCTGAGGAGGTCGCGCGAGCGCTCAGGGCCCCACTGGATGTCATGGTGGTGCGCAAGATAGGATTTCCTGCCCAACCTGAGCTCGCTATTGGCGCAATCGCGGCCGGCGACATTGTCGTGCACGAGCCATCGTCGCTGCCTTACGGTAGCGTTCCCCAGGTAGAGTTCGAGCAGCTCGTACAACGCGAGCGACTTGAGCTTTCCCGTCGCGAACGGCTTTACCGACGCGGACGAGAGCCGTTGCGCTTGGCCGGTGGCACTGTCGTGCTCATTGATGACGGCATTGCCACGGGTGCGACCATGCTCGCAGCAGTGCGAGCGAGCCGCGCTGCGAACGCCCTTTCGGTCACCGTCGGTGCGCCGGTTGCTTCCCAAGAGGCGGTCAGCCGGCTGCGCGGTGAGGTCGATGAGCTCGTAATACTCGAGACTCCTCCGACGTTCCTATCAGTCGGCGAGTGGTATGAACAGTTCACACAAACCAGCGACGATGAGGTGCGCAACTGCCTGCGGCGCGTCGCCAAAGGGCACTAAAGTTACACTTTCCGCAGGCCCAAAAGATGAAGCGGTGGCCTGCAAGCGCTTGCTGACTTAAAGCGGCCAGCGGCATACTGCAGCGCTTGACCCCTCTTTAGGTGCGTTGCACAAGGAACATCGTCTGATCGCGCGCATACCGCGGTGCCCATCGGCACGCGCAGTGGCTACCCGCCTGATCGCCCTTGCCCTCACAGGGCTGGGTGCCTGCTTGGTGCTGGGAAGTGCGGCGCGGGCCGCAGCCAGCCCATGCACGGCCTCGCTGACCGAACGCATCCCGCTTCGACCCGCGCACACCCCTACCGGCAGCCAGTTCGGACAGCTGATCGCGCGCGTAGACGGCACCGAGCGCGAGCGAATGATCAGCGATGCGCTGCTGGCGGGAGACATGCCGACATTTCTTCGTCGGTTTGCACCCGTGCATCTGGCGATCCGACTCGTCGATGGGCAGCTTGCTCGCATCGTACTGTGCGTGGCGCCAGACTATCTAGCAGTGGGCTCCGATAGTGACTTTCTACTCATGCCCATGCGCCTTGCCACGGCTCTGCAGCTCGCGACGCGCTTCGGCCTGGCGCTGCCGACCCCTCGCATCGTGGATGCCATCTACGCGCAGGCGGCTGTACGACTGCCGCCGCAGCCGCTTCCAGCGAGCGACTCGATGCGAACCACCGCATATTATCTGCGTCACAATGCGCTGGTGACCACGCAGCGTGCCGCGCTTGGCATCGCCCCTGGGCTGCTCAGCGCCGGGGACATGAAGGATCTGGTGCTGACCAACCGGCTCTGGAGCGCACTCGACCGCGTCGCGATCTACGGATGGCATCGCCCTGATGGGCGCCCAATTCAACCGCTCAGCACCGTTCATGGCTGGCGCTATGTCGACTACAGCCATGGCGTACGGCTCGTCAGCACGCACGTATGGGTGAACGGTGAGCTTCGCGATCTGTTCGACGTGCTGCAGGACCCGCAGCTTGCCGGGGCGCTGAGCTCGGACGGCACGCTGCGCCAGCCGACGGCCTTGATCGACGATCTGAGCGCGCGGCCGCTGGAAGCGGCGGACCCATTCGGGCGGCCGGATCTGGGGCCTGCCGTTTCAGCAGCCGTCCGTGCTCCATCTATACCGACCCAGACATCCGTCACGGCGACGGCGCAACGGTCTTGCAGCAGCGAAAGCCGAGGTGATAGTTGGCGTGGCTGTCTGGGTCCATGAGACGCGTGCCGTGCCAAAATGGGGCCCGCCACCGACACCAGTCCGGATGTGCCCGGTAGCTATCGAAGATAAACCAGCTGCCCTTCATCTCCGTTACACCCAATTGCGTACTGCCACGACTGGCCATCTGTGACGGATTGAGCGGCAGGTTCATGTGCTCAGCCGCATTGCCGTTGAGATCGTAGACACCGAGTGTACTGTGACAATCGGGGAAATCCCCGGTCGGATAAGTATTGGAACCACACAAGTTCCAACCACCGCCGGGACACCCGGGTGTCTTGTGACTACCGGTCGCACAGATGCCCCGCTGGTATTGTGGCCCGTAGCTCCAGCTCGCAGTAGCCTCGTCAGCGCGGTTGTGGGCTGCGCGCATGCGCGCCACAGCCACCTTGTCAGGAACCCCCTCCGCCAGATCGAATCGGTAATCAGGTGGCTGTAGATCTCCAGCGCACGCCCCCTCCCACTCGTGCGCGTCGCAGATGCGCTTGTCTTCAGCCTCGCAGAGCTCGGCCGCCTCGCGGGCCTTGACCCACACTACCGGGAAGGTACACGGGATATCCGGATACTCGAACTGGTCGATGCAGACCTTGGCCTGCTCGGCCTTCTCCTTCTTGGAGTCATAGAGCGGCGCCATGTACTTCGCGTGGCAGATGCGCTCGAATTTGGGATTTGCATAGGTAATCTTGCGCTGCTGCAGCCTGCGCAGGCAGTCGCCGGGTGTATCCGGATGAACGCTGATTTTCGGGTTACCCTGGCCGGCAAATCCTGAGCGGCGAAAGATCTCACGGATACTCTGCATCTGCGCCGCCGTGAGCCCGCGTTGCTGTTGCATCTGCGCAAACATCGCGTCGTTCTGCTCCGCCAGTGTTGGTTTTGTTTGCGATGCAGCCCGAGTCCCCAGCAGTGCAATCACCAGGATCACCAGGAGCAGCACCAAGCGTGCTGTATGCCGTATATCATCATGCACCTGTCCCTTCATGGCGGCTGCCTCCTCACCAGGTAGAAGAAATCGCGATCGTCCGGAAAGCCGATGAAGCGTGGCGCGAGTTGATCGCCGCCCTTACGATCGACTGCGACCATACCGTCGATCAGGTGCTCGACCACAACTCGGCCATTCGAGTGCGTGTATAGGGCAAAGTAGGTGTGCTCGAGCGCATTGATGTCCAGTTGCATCGCATAACGGCACCTGTAGGCCTGAAACACGCGCGTCATTGCCGAAGGGGTGGCCGTGGAAAAGTAGCCGAAGATCAGATAGGTGCGCCCTGCCGCGGCGGGTTGCAGGCACGCGCCCGCTCGTAGCGTACGCAGTTGCCGCTCGCTCGAGCCGGACCAGTTGCCGGCGCCCCACTGGTTAACTAACTCCCCGGGAGCCGATGTCCCGCTGACGGGGTCATAGTCGATTAGCGGAACGCCATTCTGGCGCGCATCCACCAAGCGGGGTAACAGGCTCAGATCGTCCTCGTTGCGCCAGGTTTGCATGCCGACTGCCCCGTCAATCGTGCTATAGAACGTCGCCAGCCCGGGCTGCAGTCGACTGAGCATGACTCCCTGTTGCATGAACCCGTAGTGACTGCCGAAGTTGCGCGCCGCAAGCGCACCGTACTTGAACGCGCCGTGCTCACGTTTGAAACCACCAGCGAAGGTGACGGCCACCTGCGAGGCGACGGACGGGTTCACCATGCCATTGCGCACCAGCGGCGTGATCCGATCAAATCCGTCCGGACCCGGCCGGTCCACCGATCGCCACTGCGGCTGCGCCCGATCTGACCATCCGACCCGCGGCTCATCGGTACCGACGGCGAAATGCAGTTCGAACTGCCCGAGATCCATGGCCATCAGGTAGTCCAGTGCGTTCGCTTCGATCTCGTCGAGGCGATTCACGTGGCGCCGATCGCTGTTCAAAATGCTGTCCGGCAGCGCGGCGGGGCGCACGACGCTGAAGAAAAGACCGGACGCATCGCGGACCGGATACCAGCTCCCCATCAAGAGCGCAGCGCTGTCCGTGCCGAGGTCGAGGCCGAGGTTGGGCACCTCGATCGGCAGGGAGCCGCCCTCAGATGACAGTAGGGCGGGCGCTGGACCGAGGGCGTCCGGGGGTGACGCGCTCCTCGCTCCACTCTCGCTCTTGGCGTGCTCGGCGTAGACATCTCCGAAGGCCTCTTCACGCACGAAGTTGACGATGTGGTCACCGCCCCAAACGTAGTCGCGTAGAAACTCGGTCACGCGCTCGATCGGCGTATAGGTACCCGCTACCGCATTGCGCAGATACCACCAGCCTCCGCACAGAGGCGCATAAGGCAGACCGCTACGGCGAGCCTCGAGCAGTTCCCTGGAGACCTCGGACCACAGTTCGCACCGTCCCCGCCGATCCACTAGGGCGAGCGTACTGCCCTGCCCCGTGACTTCTAGCCGCGGTACGGTAAGGGCGATCATCGCGGTGGGATTGGCCGCGCTTTCGAGGTGAAAGTCCTGCTGCCCGGACGCCGTGCGGACACTCAGTACGAACCAGCGCCCCACACCGGGGTTTAAATCGATCAGGCTCGCGCTGCCGCCCGGCCTCCCAGCCGACTCAATCGTGACACTCTGGACGGATCGGTATGGCTGGAGCCCAACGACATCGGGCACGCTTTGACCGGTCTGTTGCGCGAACCTGCTCTGCGCCGCGGCTGGGGCGGAGAGCATCGGCGTGAGGAGACCGGCAAACAACATCAGGATTCCGCCGATCGCTGCG
>JASHPX010000127.1 GCA_030037905.1 Gammaproteobacteria bacterium | reverse complement strand
GCCGCGGACAGCACCGCAGGGGAACGCATTCTGCTGGAGGGATGTGACGTAACGGGCGCGCTTCGGGAGGAGGCTGCGGGGGCCGGGGCCTCACGGGTGGCCGTCTGGCCCGCGGTGCGATCGGCCCTGCTGGCGCGGCAACGCGCCGCTGCGCGCCCGCCGGGATTGATCGCCGATGGCAGGGACATGGGGACGGTCGTGTTCCCGCGCGCGCAGCTGAAGATCTTCCTGAATGCCTCCGCCGACGAGCGAGCCCAAAGGCGATATAAGCAGTTGAAAGAAAAGGGTTCTGGTGTTAGCCTTGCCGCCCTTTCGCGCGAGATCGCAGAACGCGACCGTCGTGATGCGACACGGCCGGTGGCCCCGCTCGTGCCGGCGAGCGATGCGATCGTCCTGGATTCGACAGCTCTCGATGCTGCCGCCGTGGTGGAGCGGATCGTGGCGTACGGACGCACGCGCGGCCTATGGGGTGCGGTCTGAGGCGCAGTCGCGGTTTGAGGCGCGGTTTGGGGCGCAGTCTGAGGCGCGGTCGCGGTTTGACGCGCGGTGAGACCTGAGCTGTCCCGGCCGGGCACGGCCGGCGCGGATTGGACGGCGATCGAACGATGGAGTGACGGCGCTGCAGGATGCGGGTGCCGCAAGTGGGTAGCCCGCGGCGCCGGAGGCGCGGCGGTGAGTCAGGCACGGCAACGTGCGAGAGAGTGTATGAACGAGATCGTGAACGAGAGTGTGAGCGACCGGAACGAGAGTTTCAGCGCGCTGTTCGAGCAGAGCCTGGCGAATCAGCGTATTCGACCCGGCATGATCCTCACGGGCCTGGTCGTGGATGTGGGTCCGGATGTCGTGATCGTCAACGTCGGCCTCAAGTCCGAGGCTGTCATTCCGCTGGATCAGTTCAAGAACGAGCGCGGCGAGATCGAGGTTCACGCCGGCGAGCAGGTGGAGGTGGCGCTCGATTCCGTGGAAGACGGCACCGGCGAAACACGCCTGTCACGCGAGAAAGCCAAGCGCGCGCGCACCTGGACGCGCCTGGAGACGGCCTTCAACAATGGCGAGATCGTCACCGGAGTGATCTCCGGCCGCGTCAAGGGCGGCTTTACGGTGGAGATCGATCACGTGCGCGCGTTCCTGCCCGGCTCGCTGGTGGATGTGCGCCCGGTGCGCGACACGGGTTATCTCGAAGGCAAACCGCTCGAGTTCAAGGTGATCAAGCTCGACCAGAAGCGCAACAACGTCGTGGTTTCGCGCCGCGCCGTGGTCGAGCAGGAATTCTCGGCCGAGCGCAGCGCGCTCATGGACAATCTGCAGGAAGGCGCGGTGGTGCGTGGCACGGTCAAGAACCTCACCGATTACGGCGCGTTCGTCGATCTGGGCGGCATCGACGGGCTGCTGCACATCACCGACATGGCCTGGCGGCGCGTGAAGCATCCTTCCGAAGTCGTCAAGGTTGGCGACGAGATCGACGTACGCATTCTCAAGTTCGACCGCGAGCGCTCGCGCGTATCGCTGGGCCTGAAGCAGCTGGGCGCCGACCCGTGGGAAAACATCGCGCGGCGCTATCCGCCCAACCAGCGCGTATTCGGCAAGGTCACCAACATCGCCGACTACGGCGCCTTCGTCGAGATCGAGGACGGCGTGGAGGGTCTGGTGCACGTTTCGGAGATGGACTGGACCAACAAGAACGTCAATCCGGCCAAGGTCGTGCACACCGGTCAGGAAGTGGAGGTCATGGTGCTGGACGTCGATGAGGAGCGCCGTCGCATCTCCCTCGGACTGAAGCAGTGCAAGGCGAATCCCTGGAAGGAATTCGCCGAGAATCACAATCGCGGCGATCGCGTCGCGGGGATGATCAAATCCATTACCGATTTCGGCATATTCATCGGATTGCCCGGCAACATCGATGGCCTCGTGCACCTGTCGGATATCTCCTGGGACCAGCCGGGTGAGGAGGCGGTGCGTCACTACCAGAAGGGCCAGCAGCTCGAAGCGATGGTGCTGTCGATCGATCCGGAGCGCGAGCGTATCTCGCTGGGCATCAAGCAGCTCGCGAAGGACCCGTTCTCGGCGTTCATCGCCGAGTTCCCCAAGGGCAGCATCGTGCGCGGCACGGTCAAGGAAGTGGACGCGCGCGCGGCGGTGGTGGACCTGGGCAACGGCATCGAGGGACAGCTGCGCTCGAGCGAGCTGGGCCGCGAGCGCGTGGACGATGCGCGCACGGTGCTGCGCCCGGGGGACTCCGTGGAAGCGAAGTTCATCGGCATGGATCGCAAGACGCGCACCATTTCCCTGTCGATCCGGGCACGTGAGGCGCACGAGGAGGCCGAGGCGGTGCAGAGCTACCGCTCCGAGCAGCCCTCCTCGGGCACCAGTCTGGGGGAGCTGCTGAAGGAACGGATCAAGGGCGAGCGCGGCTGAGCACAGCCGAGCGCACGCGTTGCCCGAGCGCGCACGAGACATGCACAGCGGGAAGCGCCATGACTAAGTCCGAACTGATCGAGATCATCACCGCCAAGCAGAAGCATCTGCCGGCCAAGGACGTGGAGCTGGCGCTCAAGCAGATGCTGGAGATCATGAGCGATTCGCTCGCGCAGGGCGATCGTATCGAGATCCGCGGTTTCGGCAGCTTTTCGCTGCACTTTCGTCCACCGCGCCAGGGCCGCAATCCCAAGACGGGCGAGGCGGTGGCGCTCGCGGGCAAGTACGTTCCGCACTTCAAGCCCGGCAAGGATCTGCGTGAGCGCGTCAACAACGGCGCGGACCGCCCCATCCGGGATTGAAACCGCAAGCGGCCCGGCGCTGCCAGGACGAGCGCTGACACGCGCATCAGCGCTGCGCTGATGGCCAGTTGCATTCGGGGTTGAATTCGCCAGCCGCGCAGCCGCGCGCTGGATTGCTCTGTCGCCAGCCGGCAGGCGCTCGTCTACCATGCGCCTCCAGCGCTCGCATGGGTCCGCACCCTGCTTGACGGGAGGACCCCAGGAAGACCCTTATGGCCGCCCGCAAACAGATCCGCACCGCAGTGTTTCCAGTCGCTGGCCGGGGGACGCGTTTCCTACCCGCCACCAAGGCCAGCCCCAAGGAGATGTTGCCGATCGTGGACCGCCCGCTGATCCAGTACGCGGTCGACGAGGCGCTCGCGGCCGGAGCCGAGCGACTGATATTCATCACCGGCTCCTCCAAGCGCGCCATCGAGGATCATTTCGATAGCGACGCGGAATTGGAACGGCTGCTCGAGTCCCAGGGCAAGACCGAGCTCGCCGATCAGGTCCGCAGTGTGCTGCCGAGTTACGCGACCTGCATCTACATCCGTCAGTCCGCCCCGCTGGGTCTGGGGCATGCGGTGCTGTGCGCGCGCCCCGCCGTGGACGACGAGCCGTTCTTCGTGCACCTGGCCGATGATCTGATCGTCGCCGAGACGCCGTGCCTGAAGCAGATGGCAGCCACCTTCGAGCAGTTCGGCAGCAGCGTGGTGGGAGTGGAGGAGGTCGATCGCCGGGACACCGACAAGTACGGCATCGTCGAGGTCGAGGATGCGCGCAGCACCGTCAGCCGCATGCACGGCATCGTCGAGAAGCCCAAGCCCGAGCAGGCGCGCTCCACGCTGGCCGTGGTCGGGCGATACGTGTTGACGCCGACGATATTTGCCGAGCTCGAGAACATCTCCCAGGGCGCTGGAGGGGAGATCCAGCTGACCGACGGCATTGCCCGACTCATGCGCAGCGAGGGAGTCTATGCGCATCGCTTCTCGGGCCGGCGCTTCGACTGCGGCAGCAAGCTCGGGTATCTGCAGGCGACGATCGAGATGTCGCTCGCCCATCCGGTGCTCGGCAAGGAGTTTCGTCACTATCTCAAGAGCGTAGTCGGCAGGCTCGACTGACGCAGTGCGGGCGCAGGGCGCCTCGCACTCCGGCGCGCCCGGGCGGCCTGCCATCGTCCCGCGCCGGCGCAGCAGCGTCCGACGCCGGTGCTTCGCGGGCAGGCGACGCCAGGCGCTGCCTAGGCCGGGTCGGTGGACGAGTGCATGCCAGGCCGCGCGGGTGCGCCGGAATGTGAGGTGCGTCACAGGCGCGCCCTCGCGCCGGCGGCTCCCCCGCAGCGCTTCAGAAACCCTGTCCGCGGCCGATAGCCCTCGGGGACCCCTTCGGGTCAGTGGGGCTTGCGCGCGTGTTCACGGTCATCGGCTCGATCGTCGTTCTGATCTGCGTAGCCGGCAGCTTTCTGATGGATGGAGGCAAGCTCCTGCTGCTGTGGCATCCGGGCGAGTTCGTCATCATCTGCGGCTGCGCCATTGGAGCGTTCGTCACCAGCAACCCTCCCAAGGTCGTCAAGAGCGCGTTCGCCTCGACCTTCGCGCTGCTCAAGCGCCCGCGCTACAAACGCGAGGATTACGTCGATCTGCTCAAGCTGCTCTACGACATTCTCGTGAAGATCCGCAAGTCCGGCATGCTCGCAATCGAGGCCGACGTGGAGGCGCCCGAGAAGAGCAAGCTATTCACCGAGTACCCGCGCATCTTCGCCGATCATCACATGGTCGAGTTCATCACCGATTGTCTGCGGCTGATGGTCGGGGGCAACCTCGATCCCCACGAGCTCGAGAGCCTGCTCGAATACGAGCTGGACACGCATCACAAGGAGGCGGCCGAGCCCGGGCATGCCGTGCAGCGCGTGTCCGACGCGCTGCCGGGCTTCGGCATCGTCGCGGCGGTGCTCGGCATCGTCAACACCATGGCGGCGATCGACGGGGCCGATACCGGCACCATCGGCCGCAAGGTGGCGGCGGCGCTGGTGGGGACCTTCCTGGGCATTCTCGTGGCCTACGGCTTCGTCGGGCCGCTCGCTACGGCCATCGAGCACCGCGCACGCGAGGAGGGCAAGGCATTCGAGGTGGTGAAGATGGCGCTGGTAGCGAGCGTGCGCGGTTACGCGCCGCCGGTGGCAGTGGAGTTCGCGCGAAAGCTATTGTGGTCGGATGTGCGTCCGAGCTTCAGTGACCTCGAGAATCACCTCAAGGGCAAGCGCAAGGAAGCGACCAGAGAGCCAGGGGCCAAGGAAGAGGCGGCATGAGCGGCAAGAACGATCGGCCGATCGTCATCGTCAAGCGGATCAAGCGCGCCGAGGAGCCCACGCACGGCGGGGCCTGGAAGGTCGCCTACGCGGACTTCGTGACCTCGATGATGGCCTTCTTCCTGGTCATGTGGCTGATCGCCTCGGTCTCCAAGGATGAGCGCGCCGCGATCTTCCAGTATTTCAAGAACCCCAGCATGGAGACCGGCAAATCCTCGCATCCCGCCCCCGCGCAGGCCGGCCCTGGCGGTGCCAGCACCAGTCTCATCAACCTTGGCGGTGCATTGGACGCTCGCCGCTCCTCCTCGCCGATCTCCACGGGACTCGGCACGCCGGTCGTGTCGCCGCGGGCGCAGCCTCAACAGGACAACAGCAACAGCCTCACCAGCGAGGAGCAGGCCCGCCGCATCATGGAGGCGGCCGAGCACAAGCGGCTCGAGACGCTGATGGCGGAGCTGCGGCAGGCGATCGACAAGAGCCAGGCGCTCAAGCCGTTCAAGGATCAGCTGCTGCTCGATATCACGCCCGAGGGGCTGCGTATCCAGATCGTAGATGCACAGAACCGGCCGATGTTCGACCTGGGCAGCGCCAAGCTCAAGGGCTATACCGCGCAGATTCTGCGTACGCTTGCCCCCTATCTCAACACGGTGCCGAACCGCCTGAGCTTGACGGGGCACACCGATACCACGCCCTACGTGGCACGTGCCGGCTACAACAACTGGGACCTGTCGGCCGACCGCGCCAACGCCGCGCGCCGTGCGCTCGAGGCCGGAGGACTCTCACCCGACAAGGTGGTGCAGGTGGTGGGCCTGTCCTCGGCGGTGCTGTTCGACAAAGCGAATCCGCGCGCCGCGATCAACCGGCGCATCAGCATCATCGTGCTGACCCAGCAGGCCGAGCAGAGGGCGTTGACCTCCGATAGCACGGCGCCCATCACGAACCCGGCGACGGTGCCTGCAGCGCTGCGGGAAGCTGGCATCGGAGTGGGGCGTAGCCAATCGGGCGCGGCGCGCGGTGCCGGGCCCGCCCCCAACACGAGTCCTGCGGCGGCTGCCGCGGCAGCCCCGGCCGCAGCAGCCCCCGCCGCAGCAGCCCCCGCCGCGGCAGCCCCGGCCGCGGCAGCCCCGGGCGTAGCAGCCCCGGCGGTGGCAGCTCCTGCAGCCGCTACAGGCCCCAAAGCTTCGGCTCCCGCATCCGGCGGTGCGCGCAGGTAGGCCCTCGCCGGCAGCTCGCGGGGCCTGGGGCGGACAGGGAGTCGAGAGTCATTTGGAGGTTAGTCGCAGCCCGTCAGCCGCAGCGCCTGCTCGCGCGTTTGGCAGTAATATCCAACGCAACTCCTGCTGCCATTGGGAGAGCAAACCATGCAACGCTACCTCCCGCGAATCGCCGCCATCGGCATGTTGAGCGCTACCCTGGCGGCATGTGCGACCACCGGACCGGGCACGACGCCCGCGGGCACTCCCGCTGCAGGCCCCGCCGCCGCAGGACCCACCGGCACCGCCGCCACGGCGCGCGCCTCGGATCCGCTGCCCGGCAAGCCGGGATGCTTCTGGCTGAGAAATTTCGACGGCTCCTGGACGGCGCTGAACCAGACCGAGCTGATCGTGTGGGCGCCTTTGACCGCCAATCCGTACTACATCAAGCTGCTCGAGCCGGTCATCAACCTCAAATTCGATGAGCGCCTGGGCTTCCAGGATGTGGAGCGTACCGGGCAGATCTGCAACGACGCCGATGATGAGCTGGTCGTGCCCAACTACGCGCCGCACCGCATTCCGATCGTGGCGGTCCGCCAGATCACACCGCCCGAAGAGGTACAGCTGCTCAAGGCCAACGGGCTGAAAGTACCGAGGAACCTGCGCAACGTGAAGGGCTAGCGGGCAGCGGGCCGCCCGAGGGGAGACTCAGGAGTTGGTCGGACCCACGGGCACCACGGCTTCGGTGCTCAGCCTCATCGGCAACACGCCGCTGTTCGAGCTGACGCGCTTCGACTGCGGCCCGTGTCGGCTGTTCGTCAAGCTCGAGAGCCAGAATCCTACCGGCTCGATCAAGGACCGTGTCGGGCTGTCGATGATCGAGGAGGCCGAGCGCACCGGACGGCTGCGGCCCGATGCGGATCCGCCCTGCACGATCATCGAAGCGACCGCCGGCAATACCGGTCTCGGCCTGGCGCTCGTGGCCGCGCAGAAGGGCTACCGGCTGCTGCTGGTCATTCCCGACAAGATGGCGCAGGAGAAGATTCTGCACCTGCGCGCGCTGGGGGCTCAGATTCGCCTGACGCGCAGCGACGTGCATCGCGGTCATCCCGAGCACTACCAGGATCTGGCCGCACGGCTGGCGCGGGAGACTCCCAACGGCTACTACGTGGACCAGTTCGCCAATCCGGCCAATCCGCTGGCGCATGAGAAGACCACGGGACCGGAGATCTGGGCACAGTGCGGACAGAGGCTCGATGCGGTAGTGGTCGGTGTGGGCAGCGGCGGCACGCTGACCGGACTCGCGCGTTACTTTGCGCGCGTCGCCCCGCACGTACAGATGGTGCTGGCCGATCCTGTCGGCTCGATCCTCGCGGACGTGGTGTGTGGTGGGGGGCCCTCCAAGCCCGCAGGCTCCTGGCTCATCGAGGGTATCGGCGAGGATTTCGTGCCGCCGAACTGCGATCTGTCGCGGGTGCGCCGCGCCTATCAGATCGCGGACACCGAGAGCTTTCAGACCGCGCGCGCGCTGCTCGCGCGCGAGGGCATTCTCGGGGGATCCAGCAGCGGAACGCTGCTGGCCGCGGCGCTGCGCTATTGCCGCGAGCAGACTGACGCCAAGCGCGTGGTGACACTGGTGCCCGACAGCGGCAATAAATATCTGAACAAGATGTATAACGACTATTGGCTGTTCGATCAGGGCCTGATCGAGCGCCCGAAGCACGGTAACCTGCTCGATCTCATCGTGCGTCGCTATCAGGAGGGTGGCGCCGTAACGCTTGCACCGCAGGACAACCTGCTGCTCGCCTACCGCCGCATGCGCCTGTTCGATGTCTCGCAGATTCCGGTCATGCAGGGCGAGCGCGTCGTGGGTATCGTCGATGAGTCGGACGTGCTGATGCATCTGCACGCCGATCCGGCACGCCTGCAGGATCCGGTGAGCACCGCCATGGTGTCGAATCTGGAGACCATCGCTCCGAATGCGCAGATTTCGGCGCTGCTGCCGATCTTTCAGCGCGATCACGTGGCCATCGTCGCCGAGCAGGGCCGCTTCATCGGGCTGATCACGCGCGTCGATCTGATCAACTACCTGCGCAAGCAGCTCGCATAGCGTTCCGGCGCGCTACCCCGCCCGGTGCAAATGGAAGGGCCTGTGGTGAGCTCGGTGGCCAGAGTGGCGCAGACCCGGCGGGCGGTGGCGGGCAATGCGGGCCGCGGCGCCGAGGTGCGGATGCTGTACGAGGCCCGGACCGGCGCCCTATGATGCTCACGCATGAGAGACGATGACACCACGCCGGCGCGGGGCACGACCTCGTCGCCGGCGACGCCGCGCGCCTTCGGCACGCGCGTGATCCACGCGGGCCAGAGCCCTGATCCCACCACCGGCGCGGTCATGCCGCCGATCTACGCGACCTCCACGTACGCACAAAGCAGTCCCGGTGTGCACCAGGGATTCGAGTACTCGCGTACGCAGAACCCCACGCGCTTCGCCTACGAGCGCTGCGTGGCGGATCTGGAGGCGGGCACGCGCGGGTTCGCCTTCGCTTCGGGGCTGGCCGCAATGGCGACGCTGCTGGAGCTGTTCGTGCCAGGCGATCACGTGGTGGCCGGGGAGGATCTGTACGGGGGCAGCCGCCGCCTGTTCTCACAGGTTCGGGCCGCTTCGGCAGGGCTGCAGCTGTCGTTCGTGGATCTGCGCGAGCCCGCGGCGGTAGAGGCAGCCATGCGTCCGGAGACGCGTCTGGTGTGGGTTGAGACGCCGAGCAATCCGATGCTCAAACTCTCGGACCTTGCGGCCGTGGCGCACATCGCGCACCGTCACGGCGCGCTCGCCGTGGCCGACAATACCTTTGCCACGCCCTACCTGCAGCGACCGCTCGAGCTGGGCTTCGATATCGTGATGCACTCGGGCACCAAGTACCTCAACGGTCACTCCGACGTGGTCAACGGGGTACTGGTGGTCGGATCCGATGCGGCGCTGGCCGAGCGGCTCGCGTATCTGCAGAACGCCGTCGGCGCAGTGGCCAGTCCCTTCGATGCATTCCTCGCGCTGCGCGGGGTCAAGACGCTGGCGGTGCGCATGCAGCGGCACTGCGACAATGCGCTCGAGCTGGCGCAATTCCTCGAGCATCATCCGGCGGTGACACGCGTGCACTACCCGGGCCTGCCCTCCCATCCGCAACACGCGCTGGCGCGCGCACAGATGCGCGACCCGCGCGGACAGAGCGCCTTCGGCGGCATGATCTCGATCGAGCTCGCAGGCGGGCTATCGCGGGCGCGACGCTTTCTGGAGCGCTGCCGCATCTTTGCGCTGGCCGAATCGCTCGGCGGGGTGGAGAGCCTGATCGAGCATCCCGCGAGCATGACGCACTCGAGCGTGCCCGAGGCGCAGCGCAAGGCGCTCGGGATCGGCGACAACCTCTGCAGGCTGTCCGTCGGCATCGAGGCGCTGGAGGACCTGAGGGCGGACCTGACGGCAGCGCTCCGGTAGCCGTGAGGCCGGCGCTCGGGTAGCTGCACTCGTGCGCAGGCTCGACAGCTGCGCTCAGGCGCGCGCTGGTGTCGCGGAGGGACGCGCTGCCAGTGCGGTTGCGCGATCCGACGGCCCCGCGGTACCCGCGGAAGCCGAGGCCGTGCCGGAGCGGCGCAGCGGCAGGGTGATCTCCACCTGCAGGCCGCCGCTGGCCACATTGCGGGCGCGCACGCTGCCGCCGTGCAAGGCGACGACACGCGCCGTGATCGCCAGCCCGATCCCATAGCCACCCGAGGCGCGTTCGCGCGCTTTGCCGACGCGGAAGAACGGCTCGAAGATGCGCTCGAGCAGCTCAGGCGGCACGCCGGGACCATGGTCGGTCACCCGGATCTGGACATGCTGCTCCGAGCGCTGTGCAGCCAGCTCCACCGTGCCGCCGTGCGGCGAGTAGTTCAGAGCGTTGCGCACCACGTTCTCCAGCGCTCGAAACAGCAGCTCGCGATCGCCGGGCACCGTCACAGCCGCCTGGCTCTCCTGCTCCACGCGCACCCAACGCGGCTCGGCCTCGACGCGTGCGTTCTCGACCAGCGTCTCGAGCAACTCCTGGAGGTTGACCGGCTCGGTCACCAGCTCGCGCGAGGGATCCTCCAGTCGTGAGAGGCTCAGGATCTCGCCGATCAGCTCATCCAGACGCTGTGTCTCCTGCTCGATGCGATCGAACTCCTGCTCGAGGTTTGCGTTCGGCCGCCGCGCCAGGCCGAGCGCGATCTGCAGGCGCGCCAGCGGGGAGCGCAGCTCATGCGACACGTCGCGCAGCAGCTGGCGCTGTGACTCGAGCAGGTTGCGCAGCCGCTCGGCCATGACGTCGAAGTCGAACGCCAGCAGCGCGAGCTCGTCGCGACGGCGGCCAATGAGGCTGGAGACCCGCACACGCAGATCCCCATCGGCGATGGAGCGGGTGGCCGCACGCAGATGTCGCACCGGGTCCGACAGGTAGCGCGCCAGCAGGAAGCAGACGAAGGTGCTCGCGAGCAGCGTCAGCACCAGAGTCACGATCGGCGTCTCGGTCGAGCCGAATACGCCGAACAGGTTCGGGCGGTGCAGTAGCGACAGCGCATAGGTCTGGTCGTTCGCCGATACGAGTTGGGAGAGCAGACGCAGGTCATGGACGACGGCGTTGGAGATGACGGGGTAGGGCCGATGGCCGACCTGGATCTGCAGATAGTCGGGCACCGGACGACCGAGCAGGTCGACGCCATGCTGGTCGATGACGTAGAGGCGATCATGCGGCTGCACCAGCTGTATTTCGTGGTGCAGCCAGCCGCGCAGTCCCGGCACCCCCTGGGCGGCGAGCACCATGGATGCCTCACGCGCCAGCTCATCCTGACGTGCCTGCAGGTGCTGGATACGCTGGTTCGCCAGCCACAGGGTGACCGCCACGGTGATGGTCAGCACCAGCACCATGGCCGCCCAGAAGGTCAGGAAGATTCGCAGATACAGGTTACGCATGGTGCTGCATGGGCTTGCGCCGCCTCAATCGGACCGCGCCGAATCGACCCCGAAAGCGGCCCTGGCGCCCTCGATGTCCGCCGCCGGAGCGCTGCCGGCAGATCCGGCCGTGTCGCTCGCTTCAGCCGCTTCGGCTGGTTCGGCTGGTTCGGCTGGTTCTGCCACCGTGAGCACGTACCCGGAGCGGCGCACGTTCACGATCGACACCTCGTCGGTCACGGCGGCGAGCTTGCGGCGAATATTGCTGATGTGGGTGTCGATGCTGCGATCATAGGGTGTGAGGCGCCGGCCGAGCACCTGCCGCGTGAGCTGTTCACGTGACACAACCACCCCAATCTGTTGCATCAATACCTCGAGGACGCGGAACTCGACCCCCGTGAGGCTGAAGGTGTGGCCGCGTGCGCTCGCCGTGCGGCTGGTGAAGTGCAGACTGATGGGTCCCGCGTCGATGCGCTCCCGCCGGCCGGGCTGTGGCTCGGTCAGCGCGCTCCGTCGCAGAATCGCGCGCATGCGCGCCACCAGCTCGCGCGGGTTGAACGGCTTTGGCAGGTAATCGTCCGCCCCCAGCTCCAGACCGACGACCCGGTCGACTTCCTCGCCGCGTGCCGTCAGCATCAGCACCGGCGTGGATAGTTTCTGGCGCAGTAGCCGCAGCACGTCCAGACCACCCATGCGCGGCAGCATCACATCCAGCACGATGAGATCGTAGTGGTGGCGGCCGAGTGCATACAGGGCGTCCTCCCCATCGTGCACGACCGTCAGCCTGAAGCCCTCGGGCGTCAGATACTCTGCGAGCATGCGGCACAGCTCGCGATCGTCGTCCACCAGCAGCACCGCCATCGGTGCGCCTTCGTCGGCGTCGATCCCGGTATCGGCGTTCATGCTGGCTAGCATAGGCATCTCTCGGTCGATGATTGTCACCGAGATCCGCGAGCCGCGCCGTAGCCCTTTACAATTCTTCGCAGGCCTTGGCCTAAGCATAAAGACTGCGCGCCCGGCGGACGCTCCACTCGCCGAGTTACGTTCAAGCCTGTGGCCGGAGCCGTTGCCCCGAGTCAGGGCCTTCCCCGCCGCGCGACGCAGGCATACTACCTGGGTGTGTGCACTGCGTTGCGGACCGGCGCTGCTGCTCGCGAGCCTGCTGCTGGCAGGGCCGATCGCGCGCGCGGCCGATCCCCAGCCCTATGCGGTGCACATCTCCTCCACCGGCAACGGGGCCCTGAATGCGGCCCTGAATGCCACCTCGCAGCTCGTTTCGCTGCGCAAGACCGCGTCGGTGGGACCCTTCGCCCTGGTGGACCGGGCCCAGCAGGACATCGGCCGCCTGCAGGTGGTGCTCGGCAGCTTCGGCTACTACCGCGCCCATATCAGCATCAGGATCGACTCGCATCCCCTCGATGATCCGGATCTGCCGGACCTGCTGCAGGCCATGTCGGCCAAGAAGCAGGCAATGGTCGACGTCGCGATCGATGACGGTGCGCTGTTCCACCTCGGCAGGATCTCGGTTCAGGGATCTGTCAGCGCCGGGGCGCTGGCTGCGTTGAAATTGAAGAGCGGCGCCCCGGCGGTAGCCGCAGACATACTCGCGGCAGGTCAGCGGCTGCTCACCGCGCTCGAGGACGAGGGGCATGCCTATGCCACCGTGGCCGAGCCACCGGACGCCTATCCGAGCCCTACTGAGCCGGTGCTGGATGTGACCTTCATGGCCGACCCGGGTCCCACCTATGTGCTCGGTGCGATCCATTTCGAGGGACTCAAGCGAGTGCACGAGGCGTTTCTGCGCAGTCAGCTCGAGCTGCGTGCGGGCCAGCCCTACGGGCCCACGGCCGTCGAGACGGCTCGTACGACTCTGCTGGCGCTGGGCGTGTTTGATTCGGTCACGGTGCGCCTGCCGCCCGAGGATCAGGCGCAGAATGGCGTGCTGCCCGTCACCTTCGTGGTGGTTGAAAGCAAGCTGCATGCGGTCGGCCTGAACGGTGAATATTCGAGCGACCTCGGTGTGATCGCCGGGGCCAGCTGGACCAATCGTGACCTCTTCGGCAATGCCGAGCAGTTGATGCTGCACGCCAATGTCATCAATGTCGGCGGAACCGCGAGCAAGGGCGTCGGCTACGACATCGGCGGGCAGCTCAACAAGCCGGATTTTCTGGCGCACAGCCAGACGCTGCAGCTGACCGCCGAAGCGCTCCAGCAGTATCTGCTGGCCTACACGCAGGTCGAGGGCACGGTCGGCGCAAGCCTCTCTCGGCAGCTCTCGAGGTTCTGGAAGGTCTCGCTCGGCCTCAATCTCGAGCAGGAGAAGATCACGCAAAGCGAGATGGTCGATCTCACCGAGGCGGTGGTGAACGACACGCCGCCTGCGCAACTGGTGCAGATCGGAGGTTGCACCGAGGCCTACAATCCGGCCCTGCCCAGCGAGGCGCAGGTCAAAGGTGTCGTCGAGTTCGTCGATAAGCCGCCGTTGCCGGTCGGCTGCCACTTCACCCTGCTGGGCATACCGGTCAGCGCGCGTTATGACAGCACCGGCCTGACGAATCCGCTGCTCGATCCGACTCACGGTCTGCGCCTGTCCCTCTCCCTGCAACCGACCGAGTCGCTATCCTCCTCCTCCGTGTCCTCACACTCGAAGTTTCTGATCCTGCAGGGCAACCTCTCCACCTATTTCGACTTTGCGAGCTTGCGCTGGAGCCAGCCGGGCCAGAGCGTGCTCGCGCTGCGTGCCATCGCGGGTGAAGCCAACGGTGCCGCACAGTTCAGTCTGCCTCCCGACCAGCGCTTCTACGCCGGCGGCAGCGCCACGGTGCGCGGTTATGCCTATCAGTCGATCAGCCCGTGGTTCGGTCCACCGGAGGCGGCCGGTGAATATCCGGAGGGCGGGACCGGGCTGGCGGCCGCCACGGTGGAGCTGCGCGAGCGCGTGTGGAGGAATTTCGGCCTGGCAGCATTCATGGATGCGGGCGAGGTGACCACCAAGCCACCATTGCTGAATGCCAGCGGTCACTTTGGCACCGACTACGCCTATGGCGTCGGCTACGGTATAGGCCCGAGGTACTACACCCCCATCGGTCCCATCCGGGTGGATATCGCTTTCCCCCTCGAGGCCCTGCCGAACGAAAGCAGTTTCGAGGTCTATATCGGTCTGGGGCAGGCGTTCTGATGGCGAGGCTGCTGCGTATCGTGGGCTGGATAGTGGCGGTGCTGGTGGCAGTGCCGCTGCTGCTGGTCGCCCTCGTGCTGATCGTGAGCAACACGGGCACGGGGCGGCATCTGATCGAGCAGGCTACGGCCGGCTTCAGCCACGGGCAGATACGGTTGCAGGGGCTCGCAGGCAGCTTTCCCAATCATCTGCGAGCTCAGAGGCTGACGGTCTCCGATTCCCAGGGCGCCTGGCTGCAGGCGCAGAGCGTCTCGCTCGACTGGTCGCCGCTGCCGCTGGTGGTCGGCAGGCTCGATGTCGAGCGGTTGAGCGCCGCGCAGGTGGATGTATTGCGCCGGCCGATCTCCGCGGCACGAACTGCGCCCGTCACCCACGCGCGCAGCGTCGGGGCGGGGCTGCGCCAGCTGGTGCGCGCCTCTCTGCGGCTGCCGCTCACGGTGCGCATCGCGATGCTCGAGGTACCGCGCCTGCAGTTGGACGCCGCCCTGGCGGGCGCTCCCGTCGCCCTCAAATTGAGCGCAGCCGCGCGCTATCGATCTCTGCAGGCCGCGTCTGTGCAGCTGCTCGTGCAGCGACTCGATCAGGTGCCGGCGAGCTATCGCGCCGACGTGCTGCTGCAAGGGGCGCGCCTGCGCGCGAATCTGCGGATTGCCGAGCAGGCCAACGGACCGCTGGCCAATCTGCTGCGCATGCCCGCACTGGGTGCGATCGCTGCGCAGCTGCAGCTGGATGGCGTACGCAGCGCCCTGAACGTGCAGCTCGATGCGCATGCGGGGCAGCTGCAGGCGCGCGCTCAGGGCACGGTGAACCTCACGGGTGAGGCGGCCAATCTGGATCTGACGCTGCAGAGCCCGGCGATGGCGCCGCGGCCGGGCCTATCCTGGCAACAGGTGTCGCTGCAGCTGCACGCCCGCGGCGCCTTCACCTCACCGACCACCCAAGCGCGGCTGCAGCTCTCGCAGCTGGTGGCCGGCGCGGTCCATGTGGACTCACTGCAGGCGCAGCTGCAGGGGGAGGGCGAGGGCATCTCGCTGCAGGGGCAGCTGGCCGGGCTGACACTGCCGGCCCCGCTGGGCAATGTGCTGCACGCCGCCCCGATCGGCCTGACGGCTCACGTCCTGATCACCGCTCCTCGTGGAGCGCGCCTGGATCTGAGCGTGACGCATCCGCTGCTGCAGGCGCAGGCGCATTACGAGCTCGGCTCGCTGCGGCTGGTGGCAACCCCGGGCATCGCCCCGGGCGCAGCCGCTCGCCCGACCGGCGCGGCGGCCGCTGCGAGCACCGGGGGCCCCGCCGCAGCCGTCTCCGCCGCAACCGTCTCCGCCACAACCGCCTCCGCCGGCGCCACCGCATTGGTGGCCGGCACGGGCACGATCAGCGCGAGGCTGCCGCACCTGGCGCCGTGGGCGGCCCTGGCGCACACGGACCTGCAGGGCTCCGCCGATCTGTCGGGCAATTTCGATCTGCGCTCGCCCACTCGCACACTCGCGCTCTCGGCGATGTTCGCCCTCAGCGGCGCGCAGACGCGACTGACTGCGCTGCTCTCACCGCGTGCGACGCTGACGGCGGCGCTGGCGTTCGATTCCGAGGGTATAGCGCTGCAGCACTCGCAGCTGACTGCACCGGCCTGGCAGGCCCTGGCCTCGGGGCGCGAGCAGCACGGCCAGCTCAATGTGCGCTGGCAGGTCGCACTGCGGCGGCCCGTCAAAGCATCGCCGCTCACGCAGGCGGCTAACGTGGCGGATGCGATCAATCAGCTCAGTATCCAGGGAAGCGTGCAGGGGAAGCTGCCGCGCGTGAGTGTGCAGCTGAGCGCGGATGCCGGTGTGGACATCCATCGGGTGCCCGCAAGCGTGCATCTGACGATGCAGGCGAGCGGTTTACCGCAGCAACCGGTCGGGCAGCTCGATATCCAGGGCCTGCTGCAACGCTCGCCACTGATGGTGCATGCGCGGCTGCAGTCCGCGGGCGCGGGCGCGGGCGGGATTATCCTGCAGCTCACGCAGGCATCCTGGAGGAGTGTGCAACTGCACGGCAGTCTGCAGTCGGATGTGCAGCTGCACGCTCCGGGCGGCGAGCTGTCGCTGCAGCTGGGGCGTCTCGCCGATCTTGGCCCGCTGATCGGCGAACCCCTCGGCGGCAGCCTCGAGGCGCAGCTGCTGCTCACGGGCAAGGACGCCACGCAACGTGTCCATCTACAGGTGCTCGGCCATGAGCTGGCGGTAGGGAAACAGCAATTATCGACGCTACAGGTGCATGGCGACGTCTATCAACCATTGCGCGCGCCGCGCCTGGCGCTGACCGTCTCGGGAGCCGGGCAGCTCCCGCGTGTCGGAGCGGCGCAGCTGTCAGCCTCGGTGACGGGGATGCTGCAGGCCTTGCAGCTGCGCGCCAGCCTCGAGGCTGCACCGGCGCAGGGCAGCGCGGAATTGACGAATGCACAATTGACAATGGCGGGAATCTGGCACGAGGGACGGCGTCAGCTCGAGCTCACGGCCCTAACCGCCCACTACCGGCAGCAGACCGCGCAACTGCAGGGCAGCGCCGAGGTGTCGTTCGAGAACGGGCTCAGCGTGCAGCATCTGCGCCTGACGGTGCCCCCGGCAGTCATCGAGCTGCAGGGGCGATTCGCGCCCACGCTCGATCTGCACGCTTCCGCACAGAATCTGACCGCGCTGATGCTCGCCGCGGTGACGCCACGGTTGCGCAACCTGAGGCTCCTGGGGCGTGCCGATACGGATATCAACCTGCAAGGCAGCCTGCAGCGGCCGAGTGGCAGCGTGCTCTTGCGCGCCAGCGGACTCGGCTCGGCGGCCGGGGCCGTGCGTGGGCTGCCGACTGGCTCGATCACGGCTCGCGCGATGCTCGGCTCCGGCAACATAAACCTCGATGTGGCAATCGACGCCGGTAACAAGATGCACTTTCGTATCGATGGTCGGGTGCCGATGAGCCGCACGCAGCCGATCGCGCTGCGGATGAACGGTGACCTGGATCTGGATCTGGCCAATGCGGTGCTCGAGGCGGGCGGGCAGAGTCTGACCGGAAAGTTGCACACGGCCGCGCAGCTCAGCGGCACTCCCGATAGCCCGCAGGCGAGCGGGGAGCTCACGCTCAGCGACGTCGCGGTACATGACTACGCGCGCGGCCTCACTCTGTCGGATCTGAATGCCAGCGTGCAGGCACAGGGCTCGCAGCTACGCCTCACGAAGCTGAGCGCGCGCGCGGGCACCGGCACGCTCACGGCCAGCGGTGCCGTGAACCTCGCCGCGCCGGGCCTGCCCCTGCAGCTCGAGCTCACCGGACAGAAGGCCCAACCCCTCAGGAGCGATCTGATCACGACCAATCTGAATCTGGCCCTGACGGTTTCAGGTCCGCTGGTGCGCCCGAACCTTACGGCCGAGGGCACGGTGCGCGTCAACAGCGCGACCATCAACATTCCCAACGGCTTGCCACCGCAGGTGGCCGTATTGCACATCGTGCAACCGGGCCAGGCGGCGGCACCTGCGCCGGCGCCAGCCGCGCCGCTGATCGCACACCTCGATCTGACCATCAACGCGCCCACCGGCATCTTCGTGAAGGGACGAGGCGTGAACGCCGAAGTGGGCGGTACGCTGCACGTGACCGGCAACAGCTCTCGACCGAACGTCAGCGGCGGCTTTGATCTGATCCGCGGCACGGTGGACATGGCGGGCTCGACACTGACCTTCAACAGCGGGCGCATCAGTTTCAACGGCACGGGTCTCAGACATCGGATAGACCCCAGTCTCAATTTCCAGGCGACCACGTACAGCGCCGGAATTACTGCGACGCTGCAGATTACCGGTTATGCCGACGCTCCGGTCATCTCCTTCAGCAGCATGCCGCCGCTGCCACCCGATGAGATCCTCGCGCGGCTGTTGTTCGGCGAGAGCGCCTCGCAGCTCACTGCCCTGCAGCTCGCGAGCGTGGGGGCGGCGCTCGTGAGCCTCACGGGAGTCGGCGGCAGTGGTGGTCCCACGCTCAATCCGCTCGTCGCCATCCAGCACGCGCTCGGACTCAATCGCCTCTCGGTCAGCAGCGGTACGCCCGGCGGTCCGCAAGTCAACACTCCGACCGGCAATCAGCCCGCACAGAACAACAGCGGCGCAACCATCCAGGCAGGCCGCTACATCAACAATCGCATTTACGTGGGCGCGGTACAGAGCACCAACGGCCTGACCCAGGCCCAGGTGCAGGTGACCCTGACCCGTGCCCTGAAGCTGCAGACCACGCTCAGTACCGGCGGCGGCACGATTCAGGGTGCCACCCCGCAGAACGATCCGGGCAGCAGCATCGGCGTGACCTATCAATTCCAATATTGAGGGCCCGCCCATGACCCGTGACGCTCACGGTGGGGACATTCCTGCGGGCGCAGCCGTGGGCCGACGACGCAGCGCCGGTCTGCTGCCGTACCGGCAGCGGGTGGAGGGCCGTCTCGAGGTGCTGTTGGTGCATCCGGGCGGTCCATTCTGGGCGCGGCGTGATGAGGGCGCCTGGTCCATTGCGAAGGGAGAGTACGGACCCGAAGAGGCTGCGTTGCAGGCGGCGCAGCGCGAGTTCTTCGAGGAGACGGGCTGGTCCGTGAGCGGCCCGTTCATGCCCCTGACGCCGCTGCGCCAGAGAAGCGGCAAGTGGATCAGCGCCTGGGCCGTTGCAGCCGAGGGACTTGATCCTGCGAGTCTGCGCAGCAACAGCTTCCGCCTCGAGTGGCCACCGCGCAGCGGTGTGCAACGCGAATTCCCCGAGGTGGATCGTGCCGCCTGGTTCGAGTTGCCCGAGGCGCAGCGCCGATTGATCGCCGGGCAGCGAGGGTTGCTGGTCGAGCTGGCGGCCAGGCTGGCCGAGCCGGGGCCCGCTTAACCCACGCTTAACCCGGGTCATTCGGGAATGGCATCGTCGTAGAGGCTCCCGAGAAAGGCCGTTTTCAGGACCGCCGTGAAACCATCCCTGGCGGCTGCGGGCGGGACATCCTGTCCCGCACGCTCCTGAAAACGGCCTTTCTCGTGAGCCTCTACGGCGGATTCCAGTCTTCATGAATGATCCGGGTCAAGGCGCGCTCGAGGCACCGGCTGCCGTACGCTGCAGCCTGCGCCGCGCTGCGGAAGCGCTGTGTTGCTGCGCACCGCCCGGCGCGGTTTCCCTATAATCATGCCGGCCTCCATAATCGACATCGGCCTCTCACCATCCTAACTACACAGTGCAGCTCCCCGCATCGATGCCACCACCGGCCAGTCGACATCGCGGCCGATGATCAGCCTGCTCTATCGCCTGTACGAGCGGCGGCTCGCGCGCGAGGTGCGTCAGGGTGGCCCCGGTCCCGAGCACATTGCCCTGATCCTGGACGGTAACCGCCGGCACGGCGAGCGCCATGGGGTACGCGATCCGCACGCGATCTATGCGCTCGGCGCGGGCAAGCTCGACGAGGTGCTCGACTGGTGCGCTGCGCTGAGCGTACCGGCGGTGACGCTGTGGGTGTTGTCGACGGACAACTTCGGCCGACCCATCGAGCAGGTGTCGGGGATTCTCGCAGCCATCGGCACCAAGCTCGCCGCGCTGGCCGTGGACCCGCAGATCCACTGCCGCCGGGTGCGCATCCGGGCGATCGGCCAGCTGGAGCTGTTGCCCGAGTCCACGCTGAACTGCATTCGCGCGGCCCAGGAGGCCACGGCAGCGTATGACGGCATGGTACTGACGGTCGCGGTGGCTTATGGAGGTCGCGCCGAAATCGTGGATGCCGTACGGGCGTTGCTCACCACGCAGCGGCGCAGCGGCGCGACGCTCGACGAAGCCATCGAGGGCATCGATGCCGATGCGATCAGCAGCCATCTGTACATGGCCGGCATGCCGGATCCGGATCTCATCATTCGTACCAGCGGAGAGGTGCGCCTGTCGGGGTTCCTGCTCTGGCAGAGCGCATACAGCGAGTTCTATTTTTCCGACGTGTACTGGCCGGCATTCCGCAAGATCGATTTCCTTCGGGCCATCCGCGCCTACCAGCAGCGGCGACGGCGCTTTGGGGCCTGAGGATGGCGACAGGATTATGTCCGCCGTGCGGACGATGCGCGTCCGGCTCCTGCATCACAAACAGACAGGCCGCCGCGGTGTCGCAGTTGTTGCGGCGTTAGACTGCCGGCGGCTGCAGGAGGTAGCTCGATGGGTGCCAAAGTCCGCAATGTGCTGATCGCCGTCATCGCGCTCGCCGTGCTCTATACGGCCGCCTCCTGGGCGATCGGCGCACGCGTGCAATCCGAGCTGCAGCAGCGCGAGCAGCAGCTGCTGGCGAGTGTGCCGTACGTGCGCATCGTCAGTCGCGATTACCAGCGCGGCATCTACGAGTCGAGCGAACGGGTCACCTACGGCATTGGCGGTCCGATGGCACAGTCGCTGCAGCTGACACGCGGGGGGCAGCGCCTGCTGGCCCTGCAACTGACGGTTCGCAACCGCATCCGGCATGGACCGCTTCCGGGATTGCGCGCCTTCGGGCTCGCCTCGGTGGATACACAGTTGCAGCTGCCGCCGGCGCTCGAGCGGCAATTGCAGGCCCCGCTGGGCGGGCGAGCGCCGCTGCAGGTTCACTCGGTGCTCGGGTGGCGCGGTAACGGTCACGTCGAAGTCACGAGCCCGGCGTTGCAGATGCGCGCGGCCAACGGCGGCACGATCCATTGGCAGGGCTTGTCGGGTGGCCTGACCTTCACGCCCGGCATGCGCTCATGGTCCATGAGCCTGTCCGTTCCCGGCCTGTCAGTGGGCGGCCCGGCGGCCGGGCAAGCGGCCGGGCAGGCGGCCGGGCCGGCCGGCGCCGCGACGCACGTCGAGCTGACCGGGCTGCAGTTCAGCTCCCAGGGTCGGCTTGCCTACGACACGCTGCATCTCGGCCACACGACGCTGACCCTGCAGCAGTTGGAGATTCAGCCCGCGAGCGGTGCAGCCCTGCGGCTGAAGGACGTCGCGTACGACACGACGGCGACGTTGGATGGCGATTACATCAACGGAGCTGCGCAACTGCGCGCGGCGAGCGTGCAGGCGGCGCAGTTCTCCGCAACGCGCGTTGCCTATGTGCAGCAGTTGACGCACGTGCATGGGCCGGCGGTGGCCGCATTTACCCGGGCGATGCGTAGCCTGCAGGCCAATGCCGGCGCAGGGGCGGCCAACCGCAACGCCATCACGCAGGCGTTCATGCAGCTCGCCACGCAGGTGGCGGTGCACGCGCCGGTGCTCGAGATCTCACAGGCGGGATTCGTGATGCCCGAGGGGCAACTGCAGTTCTCCGGCCGGCTGACGGTGCCGGGGCTGCAGGCTCAGGACCTGCAGGGGCCGGTGCCGCTGCTCGCGCTGCTGCAGCACCTGCAGCTGTCGGCGGACCTGCGGGCCGATACCGCGCTCGTGGACAAGTTGCTCGGTGGCAGTCAGCGAGGCGCCGCACTCGCCACCCAGCTCTCGGTGCTGGAGGGGCAGGGGTATCTCAAACGTGACGGCACTGCCTACGTGTGCCATATCGCCGTGCAGGGTGGCCATCTCTCCTTCAACGGTCAGCCCTATCCGTCACTGTCCCCCGCGCCCAAGCCGTAGGCCCTCGGTCGGGGCTGTCGTACAATCATTTCCCCGGATTCCGGAGGTGCAGCGATGAGTCACATGAGTCGACTGCCCTGCGCTTTGCTGGCCCTGCTCGGCCCGCCGGTGATGGCGGCCACGGGTGTCTCGACCCACTCTCCGGGGGCTCACTCCCCCGGCGCGGGTGTCGTGAGTGATCCGGTGCAACTCGCTCAGACCCTGCTGAGTGAATCGAATGCGTACTGGACCCAGGAGATGGGATCCCTCGGAGCCAGTTACGAAGCTCCTGCTCTGACGCTCTTTCGGGGCACCATCAGGGGTGTATGTATGTCGGGCTCGCCGCTGACCGGCCCGTTCTACTGTCCGGCCGACGAGCATGTGTATCTGGACCGCGATTTTGTGCGACAGGTCGCGCAGCGCGCAGGACCTGCGAGCGGTCTGGCGCTTGCCTATCTCATCGGACACGAGGTCGGACAGCACGTGCAATACCTGGTCGGCACGACGGCTCTCGTGGAGCAGGCGCGTGCGAGCAGCACTGCGGAGCTCTCCGCGCGCACCTGGATGACGGCCGAGCTGCAGTCGGATTGTTATGCGGGACTGTGGGTGCGTTGGGCGCTCATGCATGGGGAGATCGGCTCCGGGGAGAGCGCCTCCGCGGCTCTGGACGCAGTCGCAGCCACCAGCCAGGCGCTGCAGGCACATCTGCCGGCAGGAGCGACGATGGTCGACCCGGTGGCGACCTATGGCATGGCCGCGCAGCGGCTCAAATGGTTCCAGCGTGGTGAGAATAGCGGCCAGTTCAAGGATTGCGATACCTTCGGCGCCGAGGCGGCGGGTACGCTCTAGTTCTGCCGGTATCGCCGCGCCCGCGCGGCCGCATGTACATTGATTCGGGGGGATGCATGATGCGTGTAGCCACACAGATCATCGTGGCCGGCGCGGCCCTGGCGCTGGCCGTGGCGCTGGTGCCGAGCGCAGGCGCCGCCACCTGCGAGGGGTTGGCCGCGGTGAAATTGCCGCATACGGCTATTCTGTCGGCGCAGAGCGTCGCGGCCGGTGCCTTCCGCCCACCGCCGGGCCCGTCGGGGCCTCCCGGCTTTGCGCCACCCCGGTATGACGATCTGCCGGCGTTTTGCCGCGTGCTGGCTGCCGCCCACCCGAGCAGCGATTCCGACATCCGTATCGAGGTGTGGCTGCCGGTGCCCTCCGCCTGGAATGGAAAGCTACGCGGGACGGGCAACGGCGGGTTGGGAGGAGGAACGGGTGCCAGTCCGCGCGCCCTGGCCAATGCCATGCGCGGCGGTTACGCCACCGTGGGCACCAACACCGGCCACCAGGGTAACTCCAGTTACGCCATCGATCATCCCGAGCAGATCAAGGACTTCGGTTATCGCTCGGCGCACGAGATGACCCTGACGACCAAGGCGCTGATGCGGGCTTTCTATGGCCGCGGGCCGCGCCTGTCCTATATGGCCGAGGAGGGCGGTGGCACGATCGCGGCGCTGAGCGAGGCGCAGCGTTACCCGGCCGATTACGATGCGATCGCGGCGACCGGGATGGCTTCCTACCTCACCCACCATGTGTTTGGTCAGATGTGGGTCTGGCAGGCGACCCATGCTACTGCCGCTAGCTTCATTCCGCCACAGAAGTACGCCGTGCTGCATGCGGCCGCCCTGCAGGCCTGCGATGCAGCCGATGGGCTCGAGGACGGCATCATCGGCGATCCGGAGCACTGCCATTTCGATCCGGGAGTGACGCTCTGCAAGGGCGTCGACGCGCCGGACTGTCTCACCGCGGCGCAAGTCGAGGCCGCGCGCAAGATCTATCGGGGCCCTTACAACCCGCGCACGCATGTATCGATCTACTCACCGCTCTATCCCGGCAGCGAGCTCGGCTGGGCGTTGCTCGCCGCGCCGCCCAAGCCGTTCAATATCTCGCTCGATTTCTTCGAGTACTTCGTGTTCCGGGACACGAGCTGGGACTACCGCACCCGGCCGGTCAACTACGACAGCGATGTCGCGCTGGCGGATGCCCCTGAGAATCTACCGGCGGATGCAGTGGACCCGAATCTGAATGCATTCTTCGATCGTGGCGGAAAGCTCCTGCTGATCGGAGGCTGGAACGACGCGGCAGTGCCGCCCAGGGTGGCGGTCGATTACTACAAGGCGGTGCTGGCCAAAGTAGGCGCGCGCAAGGTCAGAGCTTCGATGCGATTCTTCATGGTCCCGGGCCTGGGGCACGGGCTCGGCAGGAACGGCGCCGAGAACTTCGATGCCGACCCGCTCGCCATTCTCGTCAATTGGAAGGAGCACGGCATCGTACCCGATCAGCTGATCGTGACTCACTACCGCAACGGGATGGAGGTGGGCAAGCGCCTCGTGTGCCAGTATCCGCTGATCGCCTACTACAATGGCAGCGGTAACACCGAGGATCCGTCGAGCTATCACTGCCGCAGGAGTGGCGCGCAGTAGACCGCAGCGATGAGCCTGACGATCAAGCCCATCCTGCCGAGGTTCGGCGCGGAGTTGTCCGGCGTCGATATCACCCGCCCGCTCGATGAGCCGGCCCGCGCCGCGATCATCCGTGCGCAGAACCTCTATGGCGTGACGGTGTGGCGCGCTACCGGCCTCACCGACGAGAGCCACATCGCCTTCAGCCGCATCTTCGGCCACGTGGAGCTTGCGCCGCGCCTGCCGGGCCGGCTCTACCGGCACGCGCACCGCGAGCTGTTCGATGCGAGCAATCTCGATGCCGACGGAAACATCCTCCAGGACGAGATGCTGCTCCTGCACAAGCGTGGCGACCGGCTGTGGCACACCGACTCGTCGTTCATGGATCTGCGCTCGGCGCAGTCGTTGCTGCTGTGTCACGAGGCACCACCGGCGGGCGGGGAAACCTGGTTCGCGGATACGCGCAGCGCCTACGAGGATCTGCCGCAGGCCATGAAGGAGCGCATCGAGCACCTGCAGGTGCGCCATTCGCTGTGGTGGTCGCGCAGGCGTGCGGGCTTTCCGCTCTCCGAGGAAGAGATCGACGCGAGGCCTCACGCACGCCACCCGCTGGTGCACGTGCACGCGGGCTCGGGGCGCAAGGCGCTATACGTCGCCGCTCACGCGCGTGACATCGTCGGTCTGCCGCGCGAGGAGGGCCGGGCACTGCTCGCCGAGCTGATCGAGTTCGCGACCCAACCGCAGTACGTGTTCAACGTCAGCTACCGGCCCGGGGACATGGTGATCTGGGACAACCTGTGCTCGATGCACCGGGGCAGTGATTACGATGAGGTGCATCAGCGGCGCGACATGCGCCGCACGACCATTCGCGAAGCCGCCGCGCCTGCGGTACCCGACGATCCTTTCACCGAGCTGTTTCTCGCCTCCGGACGCACGCCGTAGAGCGCAGATCGGCGTTGCCGGTGCGCGCAAGGTGTTCGCCGTGAAGCCGGGCTTCGCCGCGAGCCTCAGGCTTGCGATTCGGGTTCGATGCCGAAGTGCTGCATGTAGTCGGCGAACAGCGCCGCTTCGCGGTAGCGGTCGAACCCGTAATCACGCAGTCGGTACGAGTCGGCGCCGTGGCCCTTGCGCCGCTCGGCGGCGACGGCGGCCTGCAGTCGTGCGAGTTGGCCTTCGCGGAGGGGCATGTCGAAGTGCCGGTAAAGCTGCACGACCGTGGCGAGCGGGTCGCGCACGAACTCTCGGAAATGCACGTGCAGCACCGGTAATCCGCCCGGCGAGGCATGCGAGCCCTGCTCGCACAGGATCGCGGCGCCTCGCGCCCAGCAGTCACGCACCTGCCGGCCGATCGCCACGCGGTCCACGCGGCGCGAGAACGACTGGCGCAGCACCTCGGTGAGACGGGCCACTGACGGCAGCACGCGTAGCGGATCGCGATGCATACAGACGAAGCCGGCGTCGGGAAATACTTTGCGGATGGCCTGCAGCGCGAATACGTGATCGGGGGACTTCAGCACCCAGCGCCCGGGTCCGCGACGGTGCTGCAGATACTGCAGGAAGCGTCGATGAAATTCATACGCCGGCAAGTGACGGGATCCGTGCAGCCAGCGCCGATAATTCGGCACATCGTGCGTCGTATCGAAGCGCAGGCTGCGGAACACATGCCCCATGATCTCGGTACATTCCTGGGGTGAATCGTATGCGCAGTGGCTCGTGAAACGAGGCATCACCGAAATCCTCCGGTCCGGCGCGCCGCTGCGCGATGTGGAGGAGTTTTTCGGCCTGCAGGGGCCGATCGGGAATGCCCAGGACGCCGACGATGCGGTCGGCGGTGTCGAGCAGCTGCGACTCCACGGGCATCTATTCTCCTTCGCCGCTCTAGACCAGGAGGGACGGCGCTGAAAGAAGGCGGTATGCCGCGAAGCGAAAGACTGCGGGTTCGACTCGCGGGTCGTCAAGGGCTGAGAGCCGCTAAATAACCCCTACGGTCAAGCACGTACGGGTGCGACCGGAGTGCTTGCCGCGCCGCTCTTGAAACACCACGGATTCGGGCAGATCATGCGATCTTCGATGATTTAAAAGATCAATGGATTATGGGGGCATCATCGGATACGCGCGCATCCTGTTCTCGGCGCAACGCCGGCGCGCTCTCGTTTGCTGCCCATGGACGGCGATCGGCTGGAGGTTCCTATGAATGCTGACGAAACGGGCAATGACGAAACGGGCAATCAAGACATTTCCGATGAAGTCGCTCGCCAGGAAACGAGCGGCGTTACCCGCAGGGGTCTGCTGAAGAACGGGCTCGCGGTGGCAGGCAGTGTCGCTGCGATGGCAGCGGGGGCGGCCAGCGCTAGGGCGGATGTCAGCGCGGATGTCAGGGCGGATGTCTCACAGCCATACTCACCGCTATACGCTCAGACAGGCGACTCGGTGGGTGGACGCAAGTTTCGCGCGTGGGTATCGCGCGGTGAAGGTCATGGGCGCACCACGCTGCAGGAGCTTGCGCTGCGCCCCATCGGTGGCCGGCAGGTTGTGGTGCGTACCGAGGCGGCCAATCTCTGCTACACGCTCTCACCGGCGATGCTCGGCATCACTCGCGCGGCTGACCAGCTCAACATGACGCCCGAGCGGCGCGCGCGCGTTGCCCAATTGAACGCCATGGCCACCGTGCAGGGACATGGGGGCGTCGGCATCGTAGAGGCGATCGGCCCCGAAGTGCGACGCGTGAAGGTAGGGGATCGCGTGTGCGTATCGGGCACTCCGCAGTGCGGTGTGTGCTACGCCTGTGTGCGCGGTCGCTCGGACAGGTGCCAGTTCCTCGGACCCGCCAACATACCCGAGGGCATGACGCCGGTGGCGGACATGCGCGATGGCACCCCCGTATACATGAACTCGCAGATCGGCGGCTTCGGCGAATACATGGTGACGGTCGAGGAGTGGGTGGTACCGGTGCCGAGCAAGGCGCCGGCCGCGCAGCTGGAGGTTGCATTGGCCTGCACGAGTGTGGCGGGCCTCGGAGCCACGACCTCGCAGGGGGTCGCGGTGCTGCCACCGTCCGCTAACGTTGCCGTGATGGGATGCGGACCACTCGGGCTCAGCGCGATTCAAGGCGCGCGCATCGCCGGCGCCAAGATGATCGTCGCCGTGGATCCAATCCGCGTGCGCCGCGAGGCCGCGCTCAAGGTCGGAGCCACCCACGTGCTGGACCCCAACGAGGAGGGTGAGCACCTGGTAGACAAGGTACGCGAGCTGACCCTGCAGGAGAATCCGAGTCTGTGGGGCGGCGGCATTTACGCCGGACCTGCGGTTCAGGCGGGCGGCGTGGACTTCGCCGTAGAGGCCGTGGGCGCCGAGTGGTTGCCGCCGGCGCTCGAGCGCGGCCCGGATCCCAGCGGCATCCTGGCGATGCGGCAGACCTACGATGTGCTCCACAGTACCGGGCAGTGTGTTCTAACGAGCATACCCACCGGTGACATCTCGTTCCCCGGGGTGACGTTTGCGCTCTCCGGCCGTTCCGTTCACGCCGGTCAGGCCGGCGGATGCAGTCCGCTGCGCGACATCCCGAAGTTCGCGAGCTTCATCGACAACGGTAGCTTCGATCCGAAGCCGATGTTGACTGCGCCCATTCCGCTGGAGAAGGTGCTCGATACCTACCAGGAGGTAGTCCGTCGCGCCACAATCCTGGCGGTACTCGTGATCTGAGCGCCGAGCGCGCGCCGTCAAGCGCCGCGGTCGCGTGGTGACGTCCCGCGGCGTCGCCTGCGGCGGCGCCGTCCGCAGTTCTTGACGGGCTGGGCCGCGGCCTTGAGAATTCGCCGCCTCCATCTCAGAGACCGCGTCCGAAGCCGGGCGCGTCGCTGCCACTCCCCGGTAGCTCAGTCGGTAGAGCGTCGGACTGTTAATCCGTTGGTCGTTGGTTCGAGTCCAACCCGGGGAGCCAAATTCACCTTAAAAACAAGCACTTCTGAGCGGTATGACGCCAAGCGCTTCCATTCACCCTCCGCTCAGTGCAGACTCAGTGCAGTTCATTACTCGGCGCCATGCAGACGCCAAGGAGCTGCACATGGCATCGGTCCAGCGCATCAGAAGCCCCTTGACCGGCGATATCGCCTACCGCGCGCAGATCAGAGTTAGAGGCCGGCGCTCTGAGTCGGCGACGTTCCCGAACAAGAAAGAAGCCGAGGCATGGGCGGCATTGATCGAGACCGCGATACGCGAGAACCGGCATTTCCCCCACGCAGCCGCCAAGCGCACGAGCTTCGATGCCTTGTGTCAGGACTACGTAGCCACGGTGCTGGCCGATGCCCGGGAGAGCACCCGGGGGGCGCGCACTGAGCAACTGAAGTGGTGGGCCGCCCGGTTCTCCGGCAAGACGCTGGCCGAGATCACCCCCGATGCCGTCGCCGCTGGTCGCGATGCGCTCGCGGCCGAGACCTTCACCCGGGGGAAGGAGCACACCGACAAGCACGGCAATGTCATCATGCCGAAGCAATACAAGCGCACCGGCGCGACGGTCAATCGGTATCTGGCGGCGCTCTCGCACATGTTCTCCTTCGCGGTGAAGGAGCGGCGCATTCTCGACCGCAATCCAGTCGCCGACATCGCGAAAAAGAAGGAGGCCCGGGGCCGCACCCGTTTCCTGACCGACGCGGAGCGCACGGCGCTACTGGATGCCTGCGGCAAATCCGAATGGCAGCCGCTCTATACGCTGGTGCTGCTGGCGATCACCAGCGGCGCCCGGCGCGGGGAGCTGCTAACGCTGCGCTGGGCCGACGTGGACCTGAAGGCTGGCCGGGCGCTGGTGCGCGAGACGAAGAACGGCGAGCAGCGCACCCTGCCTCTCGCGGGCAAGGCGCTCGAAACCCTGCGCGAGCTGAAGCTACAGGGCAGCGCGCGCAGTCAGTACGTGTTCCCGGCGCCCAACGGGCGAGACGAGCCTGCCAAACACATTGATGCCTACTGGTACGCAGCGCTGGATGCCGCCGGCATCAGCGACTTTCATTTCCATGATCTGCGGCACTATCTACCCTCCCTGACTATGTCGGGTGGCGCGCTTCGGGCCTAGAGTTTCCGCTGCCGCCGCGGAGAACCGGAGACATAGTCCTGGCTCCTTTCATCAGTCCCGATCTCGGGAGAGGAGCCTGTCGTGAAGTACCCCGTGAACGACCGTTGGGCCTTGATGCGGCCGCCGGAAGGTCCCCTCGCAGCTCTCATTCGCCCGTTTTCTGATTGGGTGGTCGAGCAGGGATATCAGATCGCCTCGCTCCGGTCGCGGGTCCGCATAGCGGCCGACCTCAGCCGTTGGCTTGGGAGGCGGGCCGTGGAGGTATCAGACGTTCGGACTCGCCGCACGACGTTCGCTCTGCGTCCTCGACTGATCCAGCGGTGGTGGCAGGGCGGCGTCAGAATCGATAACCGTCTTCTCACCACGGCGTTTTTCGTTGGCCAAGGGCATTTCCTCCGGTGTGTCGTCCAATCCTCAGCCGAGCAACGTGCGAGAAGCGCGAGGCGCCGAGCACGGGGTCGGAAGGCGAGCGGGCGCGAGGCTTCAGGGGGTGTCGGGGCGCAGCCCTGACCAAGGAGTGTTCGTGACAATTCCGGACTCGGTCCGGAATTGTTAAACGAACACCTACCTCGTACCGCCTTCCCATCGGTTCCCGCGCCGGGGGCTTCTCGGAAGCACTGTGGCTGCCGGCTTGGGGTGGATTGCTTGCGAAGATCAGCGTATTCGATCTATATTGATCGACGTGGCAACGAAGAATCGCAGGAAGAGGAACCGGAGGAGGCGACCGGTCCTGAGCGGCGGTCGCAAGCGCGTGCTCGTGGTCCTGTTCGTGCCCAGCGTGGAGCGCGACGGGTTAACGGCCGTCGATCAATCCCGGTGGGTAGACGCATCGCTAGAGATGTTCGGCCGCGT